>CAMEKZ010000009.1 GCA_945921635.1 uncultured Clostridia bacterium | reverse complement strand
GACTGCTCGGCAGAGCTGTCTGCGCTGTTATCCGAGCTGCTTTCAGAGGGCTTTGTCGTCTGCTCAGAAGAAGCAGAATCGGACTGTGACTGCTCCGTCTGCAACGAGCCGCTGCTATCAGCGCACGCCGCGAGGGTGAAGCATAATAGACCTGTGAGTATCTGTACGGCTAAAATCTTTTTAAACATGATAATATCATTTCCTTTCATAATTTACAGCAGCTCGCGGCTTTCGGTGCTTTGTGCCGCACAGCTTATCTCAAGGTTGCCGTTGCGGCAGCGAAGCTCATCGATAAGCTGTTTTTCCGTGCCTTTGTCTTTAAGTGTGATATTGTAGGTCAGCTTGTTTAAGCTGCCGAGGTTTGTGGTCTTTACCTGCTCTAGCTTTGCCTCAGAGGTGTACTTTTCAAATATATCGTCAAATGCGTCACCATACTCTAAGTCCTCGGGTACGGTTATATGCAGGCACTTGCGCGCCTCGGAGTTTTTCTTCGCGCCAAAGCCGATAGCCGTGAGAAACAGGCTTACCGCTCCCATTATTACCGTAAACAGCGCGGCATATACGGGATAGCCCATGCCGCAGGCAAGTCCCACCGCCATTGCGAGGAAAATCGCGCCTATCTCCTTTGCCGTGCCGGGTACGGAGCGGAATCTGACGAGTGAAAATGTTCCCGCTACCGCAACTCCCGCGCCGATAGAGCCGCTTACCATCATAATAACTATGCTGACTACCGCAGGCAGTATAGCGAGTGTCACCGCAAAGCTCTTTGTATAGGATGCGCGGTACATATACACAAGCGCAAGCACAATTCCGAGTACGAGCGCCGCAAAGACGCTGATTAAAAATCCTCCTACGGTTATATCTCCCGCGGTGGAAGCAAAAAGTCCGTCAAAAATATTATCAAACACAGTAAATCCCTCTTCTTTCGTATACTTTACTCTGCAAAAGCGTCATATACGCCTTGCCGTATTTTGAAAATGATGTCTGCCTTATCTCGCCCTTGCTCAGCAGCTCGACCAGCCACAACGGCATCGCCTTAGCCGCTTTTATCTCCATCAGCGACTGCCCCTCTTCTAAAAGCGGGTCGCCGTAGGACGGGACTTTAAGGTCAAGGTCTACCGTCCGCCACAGGATATTGCGGTCAAAGGTTATGCGCAAATCGGGGTCGGTATTTGAAAAATACGCCGTGCGCTCATAGCTTAAATAAACCGCGGGCATGAGATTTTCATAGAACCGCATGAAATAATCTATCTCTCTGCCTATCTGACAGTCAAAGGGCAAATCCGCCTCGCCGTTTAAATAATCCTCCGCCTCGCTGTCTGTCAGCGATATGCGGCGCTTGTACACAACGCCCTTGTACTTCTTTTTAAGCTCTAAAAACACCTTTCCGTCGTACTGAGCCGTGCCGTAGCTTCTCAGTCTCAGCTTTTCCTTATACACCGGCTTTTCGAGTGAGTGTCTTATCAGACGGAAATCGGGCGTATCATAATAGATATTGCATATCGTGCTTTCGCCGTGCGGGTCGGGTATCATATATTCTTTCAAGGCTTCTTCAAAGCTTTCTCTTTGCTCCTCGCTAATAAGATATTTCAGCTCGCGGCGCTGAAAGATGTCATTGCTCATTTTGGCCGCCTCCTTTTTTCTATGCTGTAATAATAACCCCGCAACCTTAAAGAAACTTAAAAAACTTTACATAGAATTTACATTTCAAGAAATCTTCACAAAACCATGACAAAACAAGCGGTAATGCGCCGCCGTATTCTTATCCCGACTGCGGTTTTCAAGCCGGATAATGCGCTTTTTCCCGATACGCACAAATCTGCATAAAAATACAGGGCAAAATTTGTGCAACATTTTATTGCACAGTACCTTGCAATACACAGTACAATGTGATACAATAAAGATACCTCAAAGGGCAGAATTTTCCGTAAGATGATTTACCCGAAAACTACGGAGAAGAAAGGAGCGGTCGGATATTAAATGAACTCACAGCTTAAACGCGGCACATTGGAGCTTTGCGTTCTGTCGATACTGGCGCGGCGGGACTGCTACGGCTACGAGCTTGTAAACGCAATCTCGGAGAGTATGCACATCACCGAGGGCACGATTTATCCTCTGCTGAAGCGGCTGAAGGACGACGGGAGCATAACCTCCTACCTTGTCGAATCCTCAGAGGGGCCGCCGAGAAAGTACTACAGCATAACCGACAGCGGGCGAGAAAAGAAAAACGAGCTTGAGAGCCAATGGATAGCGTTCTACAAATCAATAAACAGAATACTGGAAATAACGGAAGAATAAGGGGGATATACATGATATACGATAACAAAGCCGATTTTCTTGCGGCACTTAAAAACGAGCTGTCAAAATACGGTGTAAACGACAGCGAAATAACCGAGGACTTTGAACAGCATTTTACAATAGGCCTGTCGCAGGGGCAGACCGAGGCGCAGGTCTGTGAAAAGCTGGGTGACCCCGCCGAGATAGCTAGACAGTATGCGCCCGACTTTTCGGGAGAATTTGCGCAGGGCGGCGCTCCTGACACGAGCGGAGTAACTCAGAGCGGCTCAGCCGCAGGCTGCAGCGGCTTTGACGCGCCGCCGCCGTATACATATAACAATATGCAGGACTTTTCGCCGTGCGAGCCGCAGGAAATGCCGTGCAAGGCGTCGGCGGGAAAGATAGTAGGTATTTTATGCCTTGATATATTTGTCTACTCCTGGACGATACCGGTGCTTGTCGTGCTGGTTATATCCTACTGGGCAGTTATGATAGCTTTCTTCTTTTCTTTTTTCGGCATACTGCTCGGTACGGCGTGCAGCGGCAGTCTGTTCGGTTACGAATTTTTCGTATCGGTGCTGACGCCCGCCGCAAATATCTTTGCTGCGATTGCCGCGCTCGGCTTCGGTATGCTTATGTGCGCGTTCTGCCTTGATGTGTGGAAGGGTATATGGAAGATACTTAAAGGCATAGGCCGCGCACACCGCAAAGCATTTACGGGAAAGGACTGATATATATGAAATTATTCAAGAGAATTTTTATAATACTCGGCTCGGTACTTATAACAATAGGACTTCTGGGCGCGGCGGCAAGCTTTGCAATAGGAGGCACGCTCAGCGCCGAGCAATTGGAGGAGATGTATTCTATGAGTGAAAAATCATTTGACAATGTTTACAGCGGAGAGCTGAAAAGCCTTGACATAAGTGCGGTAAGCGCAGAGGTGAACGTAAAATATCACTATACCGATGATATTGGCGTAAAGTACGACTGCCGCACACCAGGGCTCAGATGCGAGGTGAAGCTTGACGAAAGCGGCAGACTCACCGTAAAGGAAAAGAGCAATTTCTTCATGTCGTTTTTATGGTTCGGCATAGGCGCACAAAACAGCGTTATTACAATAACCCTGCCCGACAGATATTTGGACGAAAAACTTGACTCGGTGTATCTCAACATGACCTCGGGAAGCACAAGCGGCGACCTGCCCGCCTGCGAAAAGCTGAACATTACGCTCACAAGCGGAAACGCCGGAAGTATAGCCACTCCGCTTACGATAAGCGCGCAGAATGCGGAAATGCACATGACCTCGGGTTCTCTGGCACTTTCAAGCCGCGCGGATAAAATGGACAGCGTAAAGCTCACCACTACAAGCGGCACAGCATATCTCCGCGGCTTTGCATCCGACTACAGCTACTACAACTCCACCTCGGGAAATATTACCGCATACGAGGTCAGCGGCAAGGTAGACGTACACAAGACCTCCGGCTCGACCACGCTTTATTATTCGGAGTGGAATGATGACCTGTATATAAATACCACCAGCGGAGAAAACGCAATTTATATCCCGCAAGGCTCGGGCGTAAACGTAAACTTCAACGCGACATCGGGAAATGTCGAAGTTGATTTGAACGGCTCGAAATCACACATTACTTCAAAAGGCACATTTACCGCAGGCGGAACTAATATCCACGGCGTAACCATTGAAGGAACAAGCGGAAGCAGCTATATATCCGATGTGCCATACAAAAACTGATACAACACTGCCCCCGCCAAACGGCGGGGGCATTGTTTTTATATTCTGCACTTAAAATCCTCATACCCGAACTCATGCACCACCTGCAGTCCGGTATCGGTATTATAATAAATAGTCGGCAAAGCCATTCCGTTGAACGTGTTGTTCTTCACCATCGAATAAATCGCCATATCGCAGAAAACCAGCCTGTCGCCGACTGCGAGCGGCTTTTCAAACGAATAATCTCCTATAATATCCCCCGCAAGGCAGGTGTTTGTGCCGAGCCTGTAGCTGTACCGCTTTTCCTCTGTCTCTCCCGCGAGAGAGCCGCTCGGCTCTATTATCTTCGGCCGATAGGGCATCTCCAGCACGTCGGGCATATGACAGGCGGCGGATATATCCATTATCGCTATGTCGCACTCGCCGTTTATTTCTCCCGGGATAATGTCAATTACCGTTGACACTGCAAAGCCGCTGTTAAGCGCAACCGCCTCGCCCGGCTCAAGATACACCTGCAAATCGTATTTGTCTCGGAAATGCTCAATTACCGAAATCAGCGTATCTATGTCATAGTCCTCTCTTGTGATATGGTGACCGCCGCCGAAGTTTATCCACTTCATGCCGCCGAGATACCCGCCGAACTGTCGCTCCACCTCTTCGGCGGTCGATTTTAAATCGCCGGAGTTCTGCTCGCACAGCGTGTGAAAGTGCAGTCCGCTTATGCCGTCAAGTCCGTACCTTTCCGCGTCCACCTTAAAAGAAGCCAATGTCTGTCCGAGCCGCGAGCGCGGGGCGCACGGGTCGTATATCTCATGTCCCTCCTGCGTGGAAAAGCGCGGATTTACCCTTACCCCGCAGATTTTGTCCTTTACCGCGTCCTTGTGCAGATTATACTGCCGTATTGAGTTGAACACAAAGTGCCCCGCGTATTTTACAAGCTCGTTTATTTCAGCCTTTGTATATGCGGGGGAGAAAACGTGCGTCTCCTTGCCGAACTGCTCATAGCCGAGCCGCGCCTCATACAGTCCGCTTGCGGTAGTGCCCGCAAGATATTCCCGCAAAAGCGGGTAGGTGTCGTACATAGAAAATGCCTTTTGCGCGAGCAGTATCTTACATCCGGTGCGCTCCTGCACCGATTTTAAAATTTCGCCGTTTTTTCTGAGATAATATTCTTCCGTCACATAGCACGGCGTTTTCACCGCGTTTATGTCAAATGCAGGGTAGTTCATTTTTCCTCCGAAAGCTCAGTCAAAGTTTATTTCATCCGTGACAAGATAATCAGCTACGTCAAAGCGGTTATTTTTATAGTAAAAATCCTTGTCCTCGTCGGTTATTTTACGAATAACCCTCGCGGGGTTTCCCACAGCTACGCAGTTGTCGGGTATATCCTTTACCACCACGCTCCCCGCGCCTATCACGACATTATTCCCGATAGTGACGCCCGGGCAGATAACTACACTGCCGCCTATCCATACATTGTTTCCTATCGTTATCGCTATGCCGTACTCATAGCCGCTGTTGCGCGAAGTAGGGTGCACGGGGTGACCCGCGGTGTATATGCTGACATTCGGCGCGATAAATACATTATCGCCGATAGTCACCTTTCCCACATCAAGCACGGTGAGGTTATAGTTCGCGAAAAAGTTGTCGCCAACCTCGATATTCTTGCCGTAGTCGCAATGGAACGGAGCTTCGATATGCGCGTTTTTGCCCGCCTTTCCGAGTATTTCATTCACTAGGTGGTTTATTTTATCCCTGTCATCGGGGTGGCAGTTGTTAAATTCGTATATCAGCCGCTTGCACGCCGCCCTGTCCTCGCTAAGACCGTCCAGCCACGCCTTATACGGAAGTCCCGCGAGCATACTTTCCTTCATATTCATGTTTTTATTTCCTTTCACATCATATATTATGCACCCATTTTACCACATTAAAAACAATATTTCAAGCGCTTCACCATAATCCGAGCCGAAAAGGTTACAAAATGGTAACAATTTGGTTACAATTTTGTAACAATTCTTGACATTAGATACTGATGTGATATACTTATATTAAAGGTAATAATTCTCAGAACTCTCTGCTTTTTGAAAGGAATGATAACGCTATGAAAAAGGTATTTAAAAAATTATCAACAATCATAATAACCGCCGCGGCTCTTGTCTGCCTTGCTATTCCCGTATTTGCAGAAGCACCCAAGGACAACGGCAGCAGCGCAAAGGCGGCACTTGCAGAAGAAATCGGCACACAGCCCGCGACCCAGAGCGAGGCTTTTCCCGCATGGATTATCTTCAGCTCAATAGGCGCGGTTGCAGTAATCGGCATAACCGTGGGCGCTATCGTTATCGGAAAGAAAAGCGGCGAGGACAGCAAGGATTGATTGCATAATCAGGCGCTTTGCTTTCACCGTACTGACAGAGAAATGAATAGATGAAAATAACTCCCGTGGCGGTATTACACCGCTTCGGGAGTGTTTTGTTACTAATATTTTTAATTGACTTACTGTTTTATACCTGTCTATTCAATCGCAAGCTCATCTCTCGTCACCGTCAGCTCGTGATTATATATCTTTTTCAGCTGATTTACCGTGACATAGTCCCCGTTTTGCTCGCCGTTTTCGTTTATCAGGTATTTTCCGCTCCACGGCGCAGTCCACAGCCACATCGCGTTATCGCGGTACATTATGTCGGGGTCGGGAGAGAACATACATTCGGTCAGCGCCAGCATACGGCGGCTGAGCAGTAATTTATCCGTGCCGAGCATAGCCGAGAGATTTGACACATTGCTGTTGTTGTACACATCACAGCCTATTATATCGATATAATCCTCCCCCGGGAACAGCTGCTCGTCCGTCACCGAGCACACCCAGATTATATTCGAAAGTCCGTGCAGCTCGTCAAAGCGGCGGTGCATGGTCTGCCACAGCCATTTATAAGTATCCGCGTTGCTCTCCCACCAGTACCACTTTGCCTGCGTGCAGGGCAGCGGGCGAAGCAGAACCGTCACGCCCTCGTCTTTTAGCTGTAAGAGCTGACTTGCTATGCTGTCCATGTCGTGCAGTATGGCGTAGCACTCATCGGTTATGCTCTCGTTTTCAAGCAGTAAAAGCAGTTCTTCGTCGGTCAATACAGCTAAATCCCGCACATCGCTCTTTATTTCCTCGGTGTCAAGCTCACATTCCTCGGCGTAGAACGTGGTTTTCCCTATCGGAGAGTACCAGTACCACGAATAGCTGACTATGCCGCCCTGCTTTGCCCACTCTGCGGAGAGCTGTATATCGTTGTTCTCCTGCGGGGCAAGCTTTGAGCCCGCCTCGGTATAATACATAAGGTCACTGCACCGTATCGCGGGATAGCGTCCGGTGTTGCGGTAGATTACGTCAATCTCCGCGTTTGTGTTCGGCGTGCAGTACTGCGCGGTGAGCGTCTTTTTGCCGTATATCGACTTGAAATAGTCCATAAGCGCCTGCCTGCCGTCGTTTATATCCTTACCGGATATCCACTTCTGCGCGTCGGTATAGCGACTGTCATCCACCGCCTTGCCGTCGGTGCTTTTTATTTTGTCTATAAAAACCTCGCCGCTTACGGTCTGGAATGTCAGCTTGTTCTCTCCCTGTTCAAGATAAACCGGACACACCGAGTATTCGGCAAAGACATCGCTCTGCGGGATATAATACGCTCCGTACACATCTCCGTCAATGCGCTTGTACACGCCGTTTTCGCTGTCAACAAGCCGCGAGCCGCCGGCAGTCAGCGTCACTGCCCCGCCCGCTCCGCAGGCATAAACTGTAATATCGTAAAACTGTGACGAAACCGCGTCTACGGTAAGCTCTATGCTGCCATACGCGCCAAGCTCGATATACCCGTCACCGCCGTATTTTTCAATATCGGTCAGAAGCTCGCTGTCGGTCAGCGTCTCTGCCTCGGTCACCTGCTCAAAATCGGCGGAGTTTATTTTATACTCTTTCGCCGTGTTTTCGGTAACTATCACAGCGGGCGGCGCGGACTCCGAGCTTTCGCTGCTGTCGCTTTGCCCGCCCGATGAATAACCGGAGCTATCGGAATAACCGGAATAATCTATCTCCGAACAGCCCGCGGCAAAAATCACCGCAAATATCAGAGCCGCCGCCCTTACGGCGGCTGCTCCGACTGATTTTTTAAAACGCAATCAGATTTCCTCCTGCTTTATCACAACAATATCTCCGCTGGATATTTTATCGGTAAACTTTGCATTGCTTCCGTTTATCGTAAGGACAAGCCTGCTGTTTGCCTTTTCGATGTCGATACCCGCGCGGTCAAACAAATCAATCAGCATATACGGCGTCTTGCTCTCCTTTTCGGGTAAATCGACCGGCTCGCCGTTGAAAATAACCGATACATAGTTTATTTCGGGCTGATCGACAACTTCAACCGGCTCGTTTGCTATCTCCGCACTTTCGGCGGGCGTATTCTGAGCGGTTGCGGGCACGCTCTGTGCAGTACTTTCCGTCAAATCCGAAAAGCCGATATTGTCACCGTCACGCAGAATATAGCTCTCCTGCTCGATTTTGCCGTTTACATAAACATCAGCTATATCCGTGCCGCCGTCATACTGCAAAAGCAGAGCGCCGAGGGTGCGTATATCGCGTATCTCTATGCTGTCAAGCGGCTGTATCTCGTAATTTGCGCCGACCTCTCTGCCGTTTGCGTAGACGCGCTTGCCCGCGTTTGCGTTTTCGCCGCAGAAAATCACGCTGATTTTTGTAAGCTCCGAGGGGTTGACAATATCACGGATAAATACATGGGCATTTTCGCCGTTTACCGCGGGTACGATAGTTATTTCGTCACCCTGATTTATTTTTGTGGTGAGCGCGGCAGGTTTTCCGTTTACGGTTATTTCCGCAGGTGTAAACCCTGTGCCCTTTACAATCTTTGTTTCGCCATTAAGGGTGTATTTTATTCCCGCGCCGCTGTGTCCCATTATCTGTGAGGACTTATAGCCCGCCGCACCGAGAAGCTCGAACACGCTGAGGGATTTTGTATCGAATACACGCACGTTTTCGCCGTTTAATTTTACGGTGGAAAAATCGTAAGCCATATTCGTGCAGGCGGTCACCGCTATGCCAACGGGTGTTACATATTCGGGGCCTAGCTTTTTGCCGCCGGTGTCAACGTTTTTCATAAATTCCTGACCGCCGACCGCCACTCTTCCGTTGTCTATTCCGAGCTTTTGCGCGAGAATGTCGGTAAGTCCGCCCGCCATGCTCCCGCCGCCTATAAGGAACATAGCGGCGGGGCTCTGTCCGTTTGCCTCGCACACCGCCTTGCTTATCACATCGGCAAGGCTGTCCACGCTCGGCGCGCACTTTTCAAGAAATTCGTCCTTTGATATGGTTTTCTCCACGCCGAAAATATCGCGGTAGGTTATGCTGTCGCTCTCCCCCGCCTGCTTTTTCATGCTCTCCGCCATGTTGAAATCGACAAAATATGTACGAACTATATCCTCGCTTATCTCATCTCCCGCAACCGTTGCCATCGCGTATGCGACTATCGCGCCGTCGCGCGCAACCGCGATATCCGAAGTTCCCGCGCCTATATCGACAAGCGCGATATTTATGAGCCTTATTTCCGGCGGGATAATCACGTTCATAGCCGCGATAGGCTCGAGCGTCATGCTCTTTACGCTGAGTCCGATTTTATCGGTTACGGCATACAGACCCTCGACTACTATATTGGGGAGAAATGCGGCGATAAGCTCGACAGTAACCTTGTCACCCTTGTGTCCCTCGAGATTTACCATCTTGTAATCGTCGAGCATATACTTTACGACCGAGTGGCCTACGCAGTAGAACACCGCCTCGTCATTGCGGTATTTTTCGTCGATGCCCTTCTGCGCCTTTTGTATGGTTTCTATCTCCATGGTTTTTACCATGTCGGCGGTTATCGTATTTTTATCCGATACGTCAAAATCCATTGACACGCGGTAGGTTTTAAGCGCACGTCCTGCCGCCGCCACCGAAACCTCCGTCAACCTTATCCGGTTGCGTTCTTCGAGCGTCTGCTTTACCTTTTCGGCTACCTTTGCCACCTGCTCGATGTCCTCTACCTGTCCGTCTATCATCGCACGCTTTAAATGCGGAACGGATTCGGTGTCCTTTATCCTGAACACATCGCCGTCCATAACGCCCAGCACTCCGACCACCGTCCTTGTGCCTATATCAAGCGCAAATACGGTATCGCCCTGCGGCTTTTTAGCAGGCTTTGTCTGCTTTTTCGCGGAGGATTTTGCGGTTGATTTTTTTGCGGTACGTTTTGCGGCGGATTTAGCCGTGCTTTTAGTACCGCTTTTTGCCGTGGTTTTTGAAGCAGCCGCGGATTTTTCCGCTGCCTGTGTTGTTTTATTTTCTGTCAAAACGGACTCTTCCTTTTTAGGACGTCCGCGTCTTCTCGGAGGTGCCATAATAAAAATTCCTTTCAAAAAATACCGATTTATTTTTTTGCTAATTCAATTATATAAAAAAAGCAGAAATAATTCAAGATTTTTTTCATTTTTTTAAGACGATTTTTTTAAAATATAAAAATCAATTGAAAAATTGCATCAAATATGATAAAATTAAATAAAATCCATCAATTCCGGCGGAGGTAATTATGATATCCGAAAAATCAGATAAGCAGCCCTCGTTATGCCCCATACACGACTTTCTGACCGAAAACGCTCAAAGGCACAGAATACGCTGTTATATGCCCGGTCACAAGGGTGTGGAAAACCCGCTCGACATCACAGAAATAAACGGCGCCGACAGCCTTTACGAAAGCGACTTTTTCGGCTCTGCCCCCGGCATTATCGCGCAGAGCGAGCAAAACGCGTCAAGGCTTTTCGGCACGGTGCAGACGCTTTACTCCTGCTCGGGTAGCACGCTCGCCATACAGACGATGCTTGCGCTCGCAAAGCAGAAAGGCGGCGGCAAGGACCATATCATAGCGGGCAGATACTCCCACCGCAGCTTTATAAATACCTGTATTCTGCTCGGTCTTACACCGTCATGGGTATACCCGCAGAGCTATCTCGGCGCGGATATTTCGGTGTGGGATATCGAAAGCAAAATAAACGACCGCACGATGGCGGTGTTTATAAATTCGGTTGATTATTACGGCGGCAGGAGCGATATAAAAGCAATCTCCGAGCTGTGTAAAAAATACCGTATACCCTTACTGGTTGACAACGCCCACGGCGCATATTTAAAATTTACCGAAAGAGACAGGCACCCGATTACGCTCGGCGCGGATATGTGCGCCGACTCCGCGCACAAGACCCTCCCCGTGCTGACCGGCGGCGCTTATCTGCATATCGGAAATAAAAAATACTGCGAGAATGCAAAGGAGACCATGTCGCTTTTCGGCACATCAAGTCCGAGCTATCTGATACTCGACAGCCTTGACCGCTGTAACAAGGAGCTTACCGAGCATCCAAACGCCATAAAGGAGCTTTGCCAAAAAATAACGGTTTTAAAATGCGAGCTTTCGGCTATGGGTCACCACATAGCGCCAAGCGACGATATACGGCTTGTGCTTGACTGCCGCGCGATGAACTCCACCGGCTTCAAGGCGGCGGAGATATTATCCGAGTTCGGTGTCGAGTGCGAATACGCCGATGAGTACAAGTGCGTCCTGCTGTTCGGTTATTCCACCTCCGATGAGGATATAAAAACCATACGCGAGGTGCTAAAAGCGAACACGCCGCCGCTTTTTGCGTGCTATTCCCTGCCGCCGCAGGCAGAGCATATCAGGGCGGCTTGCGGTATTTCACCTGCAAAGGCGTTTTTCAAAATGAAGCAGAGAATCGAGCTTAATTACGCGGTGGGCAAGGTGTGCGGCACGGTAGTCGCGCCCTGTCCGCCCGGAGTACCGCTTATCATGCCGGGTGAGATAATCTCACAGGCCGCCGCAGATATGCTTGCACGGCGCGGGGTAAAGTATGTCGAAACGGTGATATGAGCCGCCATTGCAGCCGATTTTTCATTTTTTATTGTTTATACTTTACTTTAAAGCGAAAATGTGATATACTGAGATTATGAAAAATTGCACATAAAACACTTTTGTGTCCGGCAAGCATATCTTTTTCGGAAAGGATAATTGTTATGAAACTTATATATGCTATCGTAAACAACGATGACGCCCACTCGGTTTCATCAGCACTCACCCAGTCGGGCTTTCAGGCTACAAAGCTCGCCTCGACAGGCGGCTTTCTGATGTCGGGAAACACCACATTTCTCATCTGCTCCGATGATGAAAAAATCGATGAGATAATAGGTATAATAAAGGATCACTCGCACAAGAGAAAGCAGTTTGTTCCCTCTGCCGCTTCTTACGGCGTGGGCAGCTACACAAGCTTTCCGGTTGAGGTCTTCGTCGGCGGCGCGACCATATTCGTGACCAATATCGAGAGGTTTGAAAAGGTTTAATGCCCAAAGAAAAGGAAATAAAGCTGTTCGGAAAGCAGCGCGAGCTTAAACGTATATCGGATATGTTTTTGTCGGGGCGTATGCCGCACGGAATAATGCTGACAGGTGCAGCGGGGCTCGGCAAGCGGACTCTTGCGCATTATCTCGCGATGCTCATGATGTGCGAAAATCCCGACGGTGACGCGCCCTGCGGCGAGTGTATCAGCTGCCGCAAAATTCTCCTTGGCGAGCACCCCGATGTTATTTACGCAAAAGGTGAAAAATACACAGCGGACAGAGTGCGCGACTGCGTAAAGCAGGCGTCATATTATCCTAATGACGGCAACCTACGCATTTTCATATACGAAAACTGCGACGAGATGAACGATGTTCAGCAGAATATCCTGCTGAAATCCATAGAAGAGCCGTCACCGTACAACCGCTATATTTTCACCTGTGAAAACACCTCGGTTATATTACAGACCATTCTGTCACGGCTTGTGTGCATACCCATGTCGGATATGTGCGCAGAGGACTGCCGCGAGTGCCTTATATACTGCGGAATTTCCGCGGAAAATGCCGACAGCGCGTTAAGCAGGCTCGGCACTAATCCCGGCAGGATTATGCGGATTATATC
The DNA here is from genome assembly GCA_945921635.1 of uncultured Clostridia bacterium. Classification (GTDB taxonomy): domain Bacteria; phylum Bacillota; class Clostridia; order Oscillospirales; family Ruminococcaceae; genus Ruminiclostridium_E. The sequence continues at coordinate 16,266 of CAMEKZ010000009.1, read as the reverse complement.
CGATGAAAAGCAGATAAAAATATATGACAGTGCGGACAGGATTATCCGCGCGCTTGCCGCCCTCAGCGAGTACGACTCGGCAAAGGAGTTAGCGTCCTTTTCGGACAGAGAGGATTTGTTTTCGCTCGCTGCCGTGCTTTACGAAAAGGTAAGCGAGGCGGCAATGCCAAAGCAGTCCGCAGACGAGGCGGTGCATATGCTCAGAGAAAAGCTTGCGCTCAAAAGGCTGTACCGACTGTCGGAAAAGCTGTCGGAATTTTTGCTGCTCGACGGCACAAATATAAATGTAAAGCTGATACAGGCAAGCTGGAACGCACAGCTTTTTGAAATATTGCTGTAAATGAAAGGAAACACTGATGACAGAAATAATCGGCGTCAGATTTAAGGACGTAGGAAAAATATATTACTTTTCACCCGGCGGCAAGAAAATAGACTGCAAGCAAAGGGTGATTGTTGAGACCGCGCGCGGCATTGAGTGCGGCGAGGTGGTTATTGCAAACCGCGAGGTTGACGACTCAAAGGTCGTACAGCCGCTCAAATCCATTATCCGTATCGCAAACGCAAGGGATCTTGAAACGCTGGAGAAAAACCGTGTAAAAGAGCAGGAGATAATGAAGGTCTTTACTCAGAAGATTGCCGAGCACAAGCTCGACATGAAGCCTATCGACATCGACTATACCTTTGACGGAAGCAAAATTCTGTTTTACTTCACCGCAGAGAGCCGCGTCGATTTCCGAGAGCTTGTAAAGGATCTTGCGGCAATATACCGCACAAGAATCGAGCTGAGGCAAATCGGCGTGAGGGACGAGGCGAAAATGCTCGGCGGACTGGGTATCTGCGGCAGAAAGTTCTGCTGTTCGTCCTTCCTCGGCGAGTTTCAGCCGGTATCCATTAAGATGGCTAAGGAGCAGTCGCTGTCGCTCAACCCGACAAAGATTTCTGGCACCTGCGGCAGACTTATGTGCTGTCTGAAATACGAGCAGGACTGCTACGAGGAGCTGCTCGCCATTACTCCTAAGGTCGGCGCATTAGTAGAAACGGCAGAGGGCAGAGGAATCGTCGAGGACGCAAACCTGCTTACGGGTATTATCAAGGTAAAGCTTGACAAGAACCCCGACGCGCCCGCTATTTCGGTAAACCGTGCCGATGTAAAGATACTGAAAGACGGAAAAATCCGTATCAACCGCGAGGAAATCCAGGCGCTCAAAGGTCTTGAGGACTGATATTTATAAGACTGCGGCCGCTCTAACCGAGCGGCTGTTTTTATTATTCACAACACCCCGTTGCAAAAATCAATCATTAAGTTATAACCTACTGCAAACTAATAAAATCAAGCCTGTATATTGGTATACACTACAAATATCTTCTCACTTTTTGTACTATTTGACGAAAATCGCGCAATTTCGTTGCAATATTTGTGAAAATATGATACAATATTTAGTGAATAATTCCGTTGTGTTAAGCTTTTTACAAAACGGAAGCAATTAACTTTCAGATGAAAGGAACAAAAGCAATGAAATCAATAGGAAAACGCATAGCCAATACTACAATAATTCTCATAACGGTATCGCTGTTGGTAGTATCAATATGCTCTATTGCACTCATGTACACTTCTACCAAAGCCCTCACAGAGCAGACCCTGACAGAGACCGCGCAGATTGCCGCGGAAAGCGTCCGCTGGGAGCTTAAAGCGCTTATGAATACCTGCTTCAGCATCGGCTGTGACGAGCAGCTGGCATCCATCTCCCTGTCAAGCACCGTAAAACAGCAGAAGGTTGACGAATACGCCGAAAACTACGGCTTCAAGCGCTGTGTAGTAATCGACCAGAACGGCAACGGAATAAACGGTCAGACCTACAATGACCGAAAGTATTTTCAGGATGCCATGAAGGGCAACGCCACGGTTTCCGAGCCGCTTGTGTCAAAGGTAACAGGTGAAATGACCATTATAGTTGCCGCACCGTTATGGAGAGGCGGCAAGGCATACAGCGAGCCGGTCGGCTGTGTGTATGTCGTACCGGACGAGCAGTTCCTCAATGATATAATGCAGCATATCAATGTCAGTGCTAACGGCGCGGCATACATAATAGACAAAAACGGAAACACCATCGCGGACATTAACCCTCAGGTTGTAAAAGACGGAGAGAACATCGAAGCGATAGCGGCAGCAGACAATTCCGACTCCGGTTATAAACAGCTAGCCGAGGCTCACAAAAAGATGAGAAGCGGCGAAAACGGCTTTGCCTCATACACTCTGGGCGGGGTAACAAAGTACATAGGCTATGCGCCTATTGCCGATACCGACGGCTGGTCGATTGCGGTATACGCCCCTATCTCCGACTTTATGACAACCTGCTTTACCGCGATAATTGTCACCGGTATTCTGACAATCCTTGCGATTATAGCTGCAGTATTTGCATCTATACTTGTCGCAACAAAAATAGCAAAGCCTATCTGTCTTTGCACAGAACGTATAAATTCGCTGGCAAACGGCGACCTGAAGAGCGAAGTTCCTACTGTAAAGTCAAAGGACGAGACCGCGCTTCTCGCAAACTCCACCGAGACGGTTGTAAACAGCCTTAACGGCATGATTTCCGACATCGGAAACATACTCGGAAATATGGCGGACGGCAATTTTGATGTGAACACCGCAGATGAGAGCCTGTACTGCGGAGACTTTTCCATACTGATAGAATCAGTTGAAAATATAAATGTCAAGCTAAACGACACACTTTCCAGAATAAGTGTTGCGGGCGATCAGGTATCAAGCGGCTCCGAGCAGGTTTCCGCAGGCGCTCAGTCACTTGCACAGGGCGCTACCGAGCAGGCGGCGTCTATCGAGGAGCTTGCCGCAACGATACAGAATATTGCCGCTCATATTTCCGCGACAACCGACCAGTGCGAACAGGGCGAGCGCCTTGTCGCCGAATCGGCAAGCTATATCAAGACGGCAAACGACAGAATGAACAGCCTTACGGACGCTATGCAGGAGATAAGCGCGGCGTCTGCTGAGATTGGCAAGATTATACAGACGATTGAGGATATAGCCTTCCAGACCAACATCCTTGCGCTCAACGCCGCGGTAGAGGCGGCTCGTGTAGGCGAAGCCGGAAAGGGCTTTGCGGTAGTAGCCGATGAGGTACGCAACCTCGCAGGAAAATCCGCAGATGCCGCACACGACACTACAATGCTTATCGAGCGCGCTGTTGCCGCGGTCGAGAACGGCAACAGCATAGCAAACCAGACCGCCGAAGCGGTAAACGAGGTCGAGGCGAGAGCCGGCGGCGTAAGCAGAATAGTTACCGCTATCGCGGATGCAAGCGCAGAGCAGGCTGACATGATAAAGCAGATAAATATCGGCGTAGAGCAGATTTCAAATGTAGTGCAGACGAACTCTGCAACCGCAGAGCAGAGCGCCGCGGCGTCCGAGGAGCTCTCGGCACAGGCAGTCATGATGCAAAAGCTTGTCAGTCAGTTTACGCTTAGGGGCGAGGGCGGACAGACAGAAGAGAGCGAAGATTCCTATACCGGAGATATTGGATTTATTTCGGAGAGCGAAAACGAGCTCCCTGACGAGGATACCGCGGAAAAATATTAAAGCACTAATAACAAGAACAGCCACATCATTTCGGTGTGGCTGTTTTAGTATGCTTATATTCGCAAATTATTCAATCGGGAGCTGGATTTCGGTCAGCCAGTCATCGACCGAGTCCTTGTTCCAGATACCGTCAATATAGCATTCTCGCGCAAGACCGGCAATCCTGTAGCCGTTATCCTCAGCATATTTGGTGATAAAGGCGTACGCCTCGCCTATCTGCTCATAAGCGCCCTTGTGGAAAATGCTAAGCACCTTTGTTGCGGGGATTTCGCGGAATTTAATAAAATCACTCTCGATTCCGGCTTTTTCCACCGCCTCGTTATGGCGGATACGAATGTCAGTTTCCTTGTACTCACCGTCAAGATACTCGCAGAACTCGTAGGGCGGGTTCGCGCACTTCAGGGTCGGGTTTAGCTTCATGCACTCCTCTCCGCACTGCGGGATAAACTCCATCACATCCGCATATTTTTCGAGCGTCGCTTCCGCGTAGTAAACAATTGCCAAGGGGATTTCCTTTACTGTTACCTGATACTTCATTTTTTCGTCCTCCAGAATAGATTTGATTATGGACAGGCGGACATCTATTTCTTCTTTTTGTGATTGCAGGGCGGCGGCCTTTTGCGCGAAAATCACTTTTGCGTCCGCGCCGCTCATGATAGCCTTGATTTCATCGATAGATAAATCAAGCTGTCTGTAAGCCTTTATTCTTGCCGCGTCCTCAAGCTGCCCGGTTTCATAAAAGCGATACCCTGTCCATTCATCGACCGTCACGGGTATCAGAAGGCCTTCTCTTTCATAAAACCGCAACGCTTTGACTGTCAGATGCGACAGCTTTGAAACTCACCTATCTTCAGCATTTGATGTCACTCCTTTCCGCATTTTCGATTATAGAGCATACCCTTAGGGGAGAGTCAATACCTTTATTGAAATTTTTTCTCAGTATCGGAAATCGGCAAAAGATAAAGGCTGCGTAGTGTTACGCAGCCTTAATAATATACTTATTATTAAACTAAGATTGAGTGCTCGTCATTGGGGTCGAACAGGTGAATCTTGTTGGGGTCAAGCGCAAGCTTGATTACGTCCTGAGGACGTGCTGTACATCTAGGAGATACTCTTGCAGTAAGCGGAATACCCTCGCAGGTGAGGTACAGATAAGATTCAGCACCCATCATCTCGGTTACGTCTACTGTAGCCTCGATGATACCGGTCTTAGCGTTGGAGAGGAACATTTCCTCATCGTGGATGTTCTCGGGACGGATACCGAGGATAACTTCCTTGTCAACATAGTACTTGAGCGCTTCAACATCTGTCTTTGCGCTGGGAAGCTCAACATAGAACTTTCTGCCTCTTGTTGTCTTGGTATCTTCAGAACCGAATTCAACTGTATATTTGCCGTTGAGCATGATAAGCTTTGCATCGATGAAGTTCATCTGAGGAGAGCCCATGAAGCCTGCAACGAACTTGTTTACGGGGTTTTCGTAAAGGTTGATAGGAGAGTCAATCTGCTGGATATAACCGTCCTTCATAACTACGATTCTGTCACCCATCGTCATAGCCTCGATCTGGTCGTGGGTTACATAGATGAATGTTGTACCGAGTTTCTTGTGGAGCTTTGAAAGCTCGGTTCTCATCTGAGCACGCAGCTTAGCGTCGAGGTTTGACAGAGGCTCGTCAAGTAAGAATACCTGAGGATCACGAACGATAGCTCTACCTAAAGCTACACGCTGTCTCTGACCGCCTGATAAAGCCTTCGGCTTTCTGTCGAGCAGATGTGCGATGTCGAGAATCTTAGCTGCTTCTTCAACCAGCTTCTTGATTTCGTCCTTGGGAACCTTTCTCAGCTTTAAGCCGAATGCCATGTTCTCAAAAACAGTCATATGAGGATAAAGTGCGTAGTTCTGGAAAACCATCGCGATATCGCGATCCTTAGGAGCTACGTCGTTTACAAGTCTGTCGCCGATAAAGAGCTCGCCCTCGGAGATTTCCTCAAGACCTGCAATCATTCTTAAAGTTGTGGACTTACCGCAACCTGAAGGACCAACGAGGATAATAAACTCTTTGTCCTTAATGTTCATGGTGAAGTCTGATACGGCTACTACGCCGCCGGGGTAACGTTTATAGATACCTCTTAAAGATAAACTTGCCATTTATGTGTGACCTCCTGTTTTATAGCAGAATAACCTTACGGTTTATATTTTAACAAAATTTCGTGAAAAATGGTAGTACCTAATTACCCAAAGATTTGAGCCTTGCATTATGCAAAATTACCAACACATATAAAAATAGCACTTTTTTCAGCGTTTTTGTGTGCATTTTACACAAAAATCAAGCTGTTTTTTAACAAAAGTGAGGTTAAAAAAAGCTAAATTTGGTACAATTGCCAAATAAACTACGCATTTTTTTGTGAATTTTTTTACATTCAGCTGCTTGCCCTCAGGTATTGGTTAACCATTTTCAGCATTTCATACAGTATTTTAGCATATAATTTGTAAAAAATCAAGCATTATTTCAGGGGGAACTATGACAGTACGGAAAAAGAATACCATTTTATGTATAATCATAATTGCGGCGTTTATAATCGTAATCATATCGGTGTTTGTATCGGCAGATGCGAAAAGTATTTCCGCCGCCACCGATGCCGACAGGGTAAGCTATATCAAATCTCTGGGGCTTACCTGCCGCGAGGAGCCGCTGTCGGTGCGGAATGTAATTATTCCCGCCGAGTTCGGCGAGGTATACGGCGCGTATAACGAATTACAGCTGTCCGCAGGCTTTGACCTTTCACCGTACAAGGGTGAGGACGCAATCGTCTATACATACGCAGTCACCAATTATCCTGACCCTGACGGCGGGTTCTACTCTGATATACGCGCAAATTTAATCGTAATCGGAGAAAAAATAGTCGGCGGGGACATAAGCAGTGCCGCGCTTGACGGCTTTATGACGGGACTCTGCCCGCCGAAGTCATAGGCTGACTGTTATACGCGCGTTTTACCGGAATACGTATTACCGTCCTCAGCCTTTCCGGCGCACATCTGCGCGGGTCGGAGAGATATATCTCATGGTGCCGGCGGGTATCGGAAAAATCCTCAATATAGCCGTTTTCACGGGCGAATTTCTGCATTTTCTCAATGCTTGCCGGCTCATCGTCATACGCTCCCCTGTGCATAATCTGTACGCACAATCCCTCGTCGAACTTCACAAGCCTTGCCTTGCTTAAATCCAGGTCGGGCTTTTTCTTTTTGAGCGCGGCTTTTGCACTCTCAAACACCGCCTCGGTGACAAACTCCGGCTGACGTATCATAGACGTCCATAAAAAATCACTCTTGCGGGCAAAGTCTATCCCGTACGTGCCCTTCTGACTCCACAATCCCTCAAGCGGCGGAACAACATACTCAAAATAGCCCTCGGGCATATTCCCGCCGAGCTTTGACATCTTTATCGTGAAAGATAATCCGTAAAGTATCTCCATAGCCTGTCTGTACTCGTCACAGGTGTTCGGGTTGCCATTGCCGTCCACAGCGATAAACAGCATCTCGGGTATGTTTATCAGCGACGGCTTTGCGGCGGGCTGATACAAGTCCTTGTACTCTTTTTTTGTAATCGAGCTTGTCCGTGCCCGCAGGGGGTTTTGTGGCTTTTTTGCTGTCACCATTCTACGACTGATCTGACTTTAAAGAATCCGGCTTCTTTTTTATCTCAATCAGTTTTTTAATATCAGCAAGCAAAACGGAATTCTCCACATCAAACATCAGCCATTTCCCGTCGTGAAATGTCTGCGTGCTTTCATATTTTTCACGCACGGCAGGAGAAAAACCGCCTTGTGCCGCTTCATAGCGTTCTCTTTCTTCTCTGCCCAGTATCACCCATATACCAAGCTGCGACTTACGGAAATACACGGTGCAGAGCGTCTTTTTACTGCGGCTGTAGCGCAGGCAGACCTCGCCGTACTTTCCGCCCTTTGCCCACAACTTTTTCACGTTGTAGTTATCAAGAATAAAGCGGTCAAGGCGGTCAAACATTATGTAACATTCTTCACCGACAAGGTCAGCAAGCTCTTTTTCTGTGTACTGTGCAAAGTCCTGCTTTTCCATCACTTTTCACCGCTCTCAATGAATTTTATCAACTCTTCCATGTCAGTAAAATCGTCATAATCCCCTACTATCCCCTCGCGGTGGTAGACTACGCCGTTTTTCTCGTTTCGTTCAAGGCAGTCGAGCAGGTGCTCTTTACCGTACCTGCGGGCAAACTCGGTAAATCCCGAGGGCTTTAATTTTCCGAGCATTCCTTTTTTACAGTCGGTTTCGCCGCACTCATAGCAATGCAGAATTTCCTTTGCTATACTGCATTTTCTGTTTTTGCACCAGTCCTTGCCGCCGCACTCATCCGAGTGACAGCCGCCGCAATGCTCGTTTTCCGAGCAAAGGCAGCAGGCGAGGCCGCAGCGCGCTATGCCGAGTTCTCTTTTCATAATATACCTCCGAAACTTGTGAACTGCTTATTCCTATTTATCAGCATACTCTGAAAGCATATACACCGGCTTTCCGTCAACCTTCAGCGTAAACGACCTTACATAATAACCCTTTGTACTGTCCGAATACGGCACAAACTGGGCAAGGTATTCTATATCGCCGCTGTCCGCATCGATTACGGTAAAATATCCGTCCGGCATACAGTCTATGCTCATCAGGCAGAATATTTTTCCACTGCTATATATACTATACTGCCCATTTACATCGGGAAATAAAATCTCATAGCCTTCCGGCGCATTTACTTTAACCGTTTCTTTAGGAGTTAAGTCCATATTGAATTTTTGCAGACAGAGTCCACTGTCAGTCATGCCGTCATAAATATTTCCGCTGTCGCACAAAGCTATTATTTCATCGTTTTCAACAAAAATTTTATACATACGGCCTTTTAGCTCGCATTTGCCGGTTTCTCCGATTTCGGGGTCATAAGAATAAATAATCGACGTACCCTGTCCCGTACAGCAAAAATAAAGCCTGCCGTTTACGAAAAACATTCCGTTGTCATAAAGCGGCAGATTTTTTCTTCCAAACAGCTCCTTATGACTTATATCGGTCTGCTCCACCTTTCCGTCAAGGTCTATCCTTACTATGCGCCGTCCTACTGACGAGCCGTCGTCCGCCTTGATAGAAAGATACAAATAAATGGCATCCCGCGAAGCCTGTGCGCCAATCATCATAGATAAATCATTGGTGAAAGGAATTTGCGCACTTTTAAATTTGCCGCCGCGTCCCCAAAATACAGTCCACTTTTTATCGCCGCTTACCAGGTCGTTATTAAATATGTATAGGTCATAGTCCTCTGTTTCGTAAAATCTGATAAGCTGTCCGTATGTTTCATACAAGCCGGGCTCATATTCATCGCCGAGATATTCTTCAATCTCTCTGAGCTTTGACAAAGGTAACGAATGTGAAACAGTAGCTATGTACTGCGTTCCGATATCGTTAATCCCGCCGCCTGTCACGGCATACGAACGTATATCGCTATGGTCAAAGAGCTTTAACACATCGACATCAGCCTCAAAGTTCACGTTACAGTCGTTTACAATGACATTGTAGCTGCATCGGCGGTCGGCCGATAATACTATAATAAGAATTGTGGAAATCAATAATGCCATAGCCACAGAACACAAGCTTATAATTACTATCTTTTTAGAATTTTTGTTTACCATACATGATCTCCGGTATTCCAGTTTACAGAAGCCCACAATACAGTTTTATTGGTCTGAACAAAATTTGATGGAACACAAAGACCGGTCGAGGATTTATCCAACTCAACATAAGGATATGTATATTTAAATGCCTTCCAAACCAGCGACGCACAATTTACGGCTTGGTCTGTTACTTTGGCTGTTCCATTATACGAAAGTCCTTGCAGATGTTCGTAAGCATAATCTGCAGCATTTTTCCTTTGTTGATTTGTTATATTGCTGTAATCAACATAATAAGCGCGCATTGTGTATAATCTTCTCCAATGGTCTTGCAAATTGTAGCATTTACTTGTTCCAGTTCCTGTATGTTCAACCACCTCAAAAGTACCGTCAGATGTATCACTGCCATTATACATAATACCAGCATGACCGCTATTGTAGACACCAAGAGCATAATAATCTTTCGTTACTATTATATCACCTTTTTCAACCCAGCCAAGCATATACTGCCAGTCGCTACTACTCATCGGTGAACTGCTTCCGCTTCCCGAACTAGAAGCATAAGTATTAATTGAACTGGAGCGATTTACAGAAGTTTCATTTCGGTTAAAAAAGCACACTTCGTCTTCAGATTCAATTTTTACATCATTAGGAACAGTAATGTTGCAGTATTCGCGAAGATCACCATAATGTTTCTCAATAATACGCAGTTCATCAATTGATAATCCAGTAGCAGAAGACATATACTCATAATACTCGTAGCTGTGGTCAGCAAATGCCGACAAACACAATATTATGCATGTTGTTAAAATAGTTGTCATGATACATAATAACTTTAAAATTTTTTTCATTTAAACACCTCAAAAATTTTAAAATTATTTTTACTAAATTGCAGTATTTTTGCAATATCTAGAATATGCAACATACTTTTTAATTTAGCATATTTATGATAACATTTTATTTGTTGTTTGTCAATAGTTTTAATTTAATTTTCATAAATATATCGGCTTGTACTTTACAAAACAAGCACAAGCCGATATAATTATTCGATTATTCCATCACCGATATAGAGTTTGCCAGCTTCAACCTGCACAGCTTTTCCTCTTTACCGTCGGTATGTATAAGCCTTACCCAGCTTCCGTCCGAGCAGATTATATCCCCGCCGTCGGTTATATAGTAGTCCATTATTCCCTTTTTGATAACAGCTTCCTCGCCGTCCGCGCCTCTTTTTATCAGCACCCAGCCCGACGGTATTATTCCGCCGTCGGAGTCTGCCGACAGCTGTTTTTCCGCGTTTATCAGATTGCCCTCGACAAAAAGCTTGCGTTCATCCGTCGTCCTGCTCTTTGCGGGATTTTTTCCGCCGGTGCGAAGCGGCTCTCCGCCGAATGCCATCGAAAACATACTTAAAAAGCCGCCGATAGCCTTTATTATCCTGACAGGAAACAGCAGAATATCAAGTCCTAAATTGCCTTTTTTCTTGGTAGGCTCGTACTTTCTGCGTATATAGTACAGGTTGCCGTCTTTGTCGTCCTGTGGCTTTATGTAGTCGTACTCGTCGCTTTGCACAAGCTCGCAAAGCTCACCTGTCTTTTCGTCATAGGTGCATATTGAGCAAGGGCTTTTCTCCAGTACAGCTCCGCTCTGATTGCGCGCATAACCCATAGCAGTATAGTATATTATATTTTCGTTACGGCGCGAGATAAACGGGTGTTTTTCGGAGGTAAAACCCTCGGTGAGCTGATTTATATAGCCGCTTTCGGTATCTACCGCAGCGATATGACTTTCATACATTCCTTGTCCGCAGGATACCGCGCACTTTCCGCCGCGGCAGCTTATGCCGTTTATATCCGACTCGCCGTTTGCGAAAATATACTGTTCATCGTCCTTGTCCTTAAAGTACAAACCACCCACGCCGTCTATAAATGTACTGTATATCAGTCTGTCGCCGCATACCGTACAAAAGCGGAGCATGGCCTCGCCGTTTACGGTGGTTTCGGCGTAATGCTTTTCCTCCACACCCATAAACTGTGCGCCCTTGCCGGTGGTTTTCCATTCGTCGCGCTGTTTCATTTTTCTGATGGTGTCAAAATATTCGCTCACGCGGTTGCAGGTTACGGCGGTTCGCTTGCCGCTGTCGGAGTTATACTCGTGCAGCTCGCCCTCACTTATGCAGTAGATTTTCATTGAATTTTCCTCGTAGATTATTTATTCTGTCCGTAGTATGCGTTTGCTCCGTGCTTTCTTAAATAGTGCTTGTCGAGCAGCTCGCTTTGCATAGGGCTTATATCCTTATCGAGCAGCAAATCCAGCATCGCCATTTTCGCGACCTGTTCAAGCACAACCGCATTGTGCACGGCGTCCTCGGGTGATTTTCCCCATGCAAACGGACCGTGACTGTGCACGTTTACCGCGGGTACGCTGTCTGGGTCGATATTTCTCGCCTTAAAGGTATCTATTATTATAGTGCCGGTTTCCTTTTCGTACTCACCCGCAATAGCCTCGGGGGTCATCTTGTCGGTGCAGGGTATCGCACCGTAAAAATAGTCGCCGTGGGTCGTGCCTAGCGCGGGTATATCCCTGCCGCTCTGTGCAAATGCCGTACTCCAGAGTGAGTGGGTGTGTACAACGCCGCCTATGTTAGGGAACGCCTTGTACAGCTCGATATGAGTGGGCGTATCAGACGAGGGGTTAAGCTCGCCCTCGACTACCTCTCCATCAAGTGTGAGCACCACCATGTCATCTACAGTCAGCTTGTCATATTCCACTCCAGACGGCTTGATTACAACCAGTCCGCGCTCGCGGTCGATGCCCGAAACGTTTCCCCAGGTAAAGGTGACAAGACCGTATTTCGGGAGCATGAGGTTTGCTTCAAGCACCTGTTTTTTAAGTTTTTTAAGCATAATGTTTTTCCTTTCTCTGCAAAGCTATGTACAAACATCTCACCGCTTGCATTTAAGATAAAATCTCTCCTGCATCTTCTTTTCAAAATAATTCCTCATATCCACCGCTTCCTGCACGGTCAGCTGATTTTTCGATATACAGAACGCCTTGTCAAACGTCAGATACACAATAAAGCAGCTTTCAAGCTCGTATATCGCAAAAACCGTCTGCCACGGCGCGTTTATATCGGTATTCGTCCGCCCGCCGTAAATTCTTATCGACACTCCGTCATATTCAAGCGTGCGCTTTGCGTTCAGCGCTACCTTTCCGTACTTTGCGCCGTCCTTGGCTTTCTTTGCCGCTTTAAGCGGGAAAAACGCAGTCACTCCGACACATACAATACATACCGCGAGCGACACAAGCAGAGGAATAATCCCGATAAGTCCGGTGACGAGCGCCGCCACCGACAGCGCCGCCGCGATAATCATTATCACCGTGGGGTATCTTTTCAGCTGAAACTCGGTAAAATATACAAGCTGTCGGTAATCCTCCGCTGTAGTTATTATCTCTTTTCTGAACAAAATAAATCATCCCTTTTCAGTAAGCACATTATAGATTTCGTCCTTTTTCTGAACGAACAGCAGATTGTCCTGCCCTGTTATCACCGTGACAGTTTCGTTCTTCTTCAAATCGGTGTGATTAGCGGAAACGCAGTCATATATAAAAGTCCTGTCGCCGCTTTTCACCTTTACCTGTCCGTACCCGTCGCCCGCGACAAAATCAAGCGTCACCGCGTCCGTGCCTGTAAGGTCGTCCGGCTTCGGCTTTTTGCCGAGAAACAGATCTTTTATCACCGGCAGGAAAAAATGCGCGCCGATAAAATTTACTATCATTGAAAATAATATATCCGCAGGTATCAGAAAATACCACGGTAAAAGCGGCTCCAGCAAAAGTCCGAGCCCGCCGAACACGGCAATATACACCGACAGTCCGTATATACTTCGCGGGACAAACTCCTCAATCGGTATTGTCTTACCCTTGGGCAGCCTTACCGCGAGATTTATTTTCAGTCTGAAAACAAACATCAGCACCATAAGTCCGCAGACAGCCGCCGCACCGCATACACAGCATACGATTAAAAACACTTTCATTTTACTGCTGCCTGTCGTTTATCAGAAAACGAATCTTGACGATTCTGCGCTCGCTTACTTTCAGCACGGTTATCGTAAAATCTTCTGTCGTAACCGTGTCATTCGGCTCGGGGATTTTGCCGAAAAGCTCTAAAATCCAGCCGCCGACCGTCCTTGCGCTGCTGTCGATTACCGGACTTTTTCCCGTCCTGTCCTGCCAGTAGCGGCGGAAATCGTTCAGCGATACGTCGCCCTTTACGTTAAATTCCTTATCCGATACAAAGGTCACGGGCGGGATCACCTCGTCGTTTTCGTCCCATATCTCGCCGACAAGCTGCTCCAGTATATCCTCTAAGGTAACAATGCCGAGCGTGCCGCCGTACTGGTCGAGCACAACCGCCATGTGTATCTTGTCCTTTTGCATCTGCTTCATTATTTCCGATATTTTCATCAGGTGCGGCACAAAGTGTATCTCCTGCACAATATCGCGAAGCAAAAATCTGTCGCTGTCCTTTTGCGTAAGATACCGCTTGAAAAATTCCTTCTGGCTGACAAAGCCGCATATCTTGTCTATTGAGCCTTCGTACACCGGCAGGCGCGAGTATTCCTCGCTGATAAAAATATCCTTTACCGTCTCTATATCCTCGTTTATATCCACGGCGGTGATGTCTACGCGGTGGGTGATTATCTCGTCCACCATCGTTTCGTCAAAGACGAGCGCGCTCTTTACAAGATCGCTCTCCTGCTCCTCCAGCACGCCCTCGTCCTCGATTTCATCAATTATCGCGAGTAACTCCTGCTCGGTCACGCTGACCTCTTTTTTACCCTTGCTGAACAGCTTTGACACGCCGCGCTTCAGCAGTATGAACAACCACGACAGCGGGGTGAAAATAAAGGTCAGAAAGGTGATTACGCCGCTTGTTGCAACCGTCAGCTTTTCCGAGTTGTCCTTTGCTATGCTTTTCGGCATAACCTCGCCGAAAATAAGCAATACTACAGTCAGCACAACTGTTGACACAAGCGCGCCGTTTTCGGGACCTACTATCGCGGTAGCAAGCACAGTTGCTATTGATGACGCGGCTATGTTTACGATATTGTTGCCAATAAGGATTGTGGTTATTACCTTGTCGTACTTATCAATCAGCTTCAGCGCCATTTTTGCGCCCTTAGAGCCGTTTTCCGCCATGCTTTTGAGTCTTATGCGGTTTGCACCGGTAAGCGCCGTTTCACTCGCCGAGAAAAACGCCGAGCAGACAACAAGTGCGATTATTATTATAAGCATTTCCATTATGCCTTTACCTCACTGTTACATTATACATATTTAATAATACCACATCTACGCCTGCGGGTCAATAAGTGATGAAAATTTTACACTTTAAAGAAAAATCACAATTCCCACTCATGCCCCGAAAAATCCCCACAAATCCGGTTAAACTACCCCTGTAACCATCAAAATACAAATCTGCATAGATATTTATATAAAATTTTGTGCAAATTTACACCAAAAACCTATTGACAAACATCGAAAAGTGTGATATAGTGTGTTTAGCACTCTAGGAGATAGAGTGCTAGCAAGAAAAATAATTGAGTGCTAACATTGCTGACATATATTTATATAGGCTGTTCGGTACGTTTATGACAATAAGCGTGAGCAAGGGGATGTGAAAATGGAAAACCGAACTCTTAAAATTCTTGAAACGATAGTTGACGAGTATATCCGCACAGGCGAGGCGGTCGGCTCAAAGCTGATTGCCGAGCGACTTGGCAACACCGTTTCCTCCGCCACAATACGAAACGAGATGGCGGCATTAGAGCAGCAGGGCTATCTTGAGCATACCCACACAAGCTCGGGCAGGCTTCCGACCTATCAGGGACTGAGACTTTACATCGAGAAAATCATGTCACCCGAGGAGCTGTCAGACGAGGACAGGGACGAAATCGACCGCATATTTGAAAATATAAACGCAGACACAGATGACGAGCTTATCGAAAACGCGAGCCGCGCGCTGGCAGATGTCACAAAGTGCGCTATCGTATCGACAAACACCGTGAGCAAGTTTTCTGTAATAACCAAGGTTGACGTTATCCCGACCGGCAAGCGTATGTACGTCCTGCTGATGATAACCTCCGAGGGAAATATCAAAAACAAGATATGCAGACTGAGCTTTGACCTTACTAACGAGCAGATGGAATTTTTCACGCGGTTTGTAAACCGACATCTTCAGGGACTGAACCTGTCAGAGCTGTCTGATGAATATATACAGCACATTTCCGAGGCGATGGGAAACTATATGCTTACCCTGTCGCCGCTGCTAAAGGCAGTTGCAGATATATCAGCGGAGATGCTCGAGCAGCAGGTAGAGCTAAACGGCGAGAAAAACCTGCTCACCTGCCCCGATTTTTCAAACGCGCAGATAGCGGAGATATTCGAGCGCAAGAACGAGCTGTCAAGACTGCTTGACGACAGCTTTTCGGGAATACAGATAAAATTCGGCAAGGACAGCGACACCTTCGCGGTGACGAACTCCAGCCTTATCGCGTCCAGCTTTTCAAAGGACGGTAAAAAGGCGGGCAGCTTCGGCGTTATAGGTCCTGTAAGAGTCGATTATAAAAAGATAATTCCTTATATTGAATATTTTTCGTCAAAGGTAACCAGCGCGTTATCCGGAGAGGACGAAAACAAACAGCTTGAAACATTAGAAAAGGAGGCGGAAGGCATTGAGTAAAGAAAATCAGACTGAAGAAAAGGAGCTTAATGAAGCCGCAGAAGAAAAAGAAAAGGTAACCGAGGACATCACACCGGAGGACGAGGGCAAAGCCAAAGCTGCCGAGACCGACAGCGATACGGAACAGGCGGACGAAAAGGACGCGCCCGACCCTAAGGACAAGGAGATAGCGGAGCTTAAAGACAAGCTGCTTCGCAGCATGGCGGAGTTTGACAACTACCGCAAGCGCACACTCAAAGAGAAAACCGAACT
>CAMEKZ010000008.1 GCA_945921635.1 uncultured Clostridia bacterium | reverse complement strand
CGCTGTTCTCGTCTCCTCCCTTTGGCAGCGATAGCTTTAAATTCATATAATATTCCTTTCGGTCTGTCTCAGATGAACAGCTGCAGCCGCTTTACGCTCGCCTTGTCAAGCTTTTCTACCTCGGGCACGCAATAGCGGTTTCCGTCCGCGTCGGTGACCGACAGCATCCTGTTTTGTATCATGCGGAAGTTGTGCCACCAGTCGTTTACGGCGATTTTCTTTTCGCCAGCGGTCGTCTCTGCCTCTAAGAACAGATAACCCATCTGATTGTCCGTTATCTTGTTGATTTTTGTGATTATCGGGATATAGTATTTAAAACCCAGAAATTCGGTGACGATTGCCTTAGTGCTTTCAGGCAGCTCGTTTATATCCTTTATTACGCCGATTTCTTTCCACTCGTTTTCTTCGTTTTTATAGCTTACGCTGATATACTTACCCTCGTCTATGTATGGTATCAGCCGCGTCAAGCTTACTCTATCAAAGTGCTCGGAGTTATATTCAAGGCTCAGAAAGCCGCTCTCTTCGCGCTTCAAGATTATGCCGTCGGGCGGGAGGAGATTAAGAGTATCTACCTCGTATACCGTCTGTGTATTCTGCTTCATTATATCTTCCTTTCAATATGCCGTCAGTCTATGCCTATTGATTTAAGCGACATCGACTGCAGCTTGTAAAGCTCAAAGTATTTTCCGTTTGCGCGTATCAGCTCGTCATGCGTGCCGGTTTCCTTTACCTCGCCGTTTTCTATTACGCAAAGCGTGTCCGCGTCGCGCAGCGTAGACAGTCTGTGCGCTATGGCAATTATCGTCCTGCCGTGCTTTAAGTTATCCACCGCGCTTTGTATTTTGCGCTCGGTAGCCGTGTCCATCGCGGCGGTAGCCTCGTCAAGTATCAGTATGTTAGGCCGTTGTATAAGCGCACGCGCGATTGAAATACGCTGCTTTTCGCCGCCCGACAGGCTTACTCCGCCGCTTCCGACAATTGTGTCGTATGCGTCGGGGAGCTTCATGATAAAGTCGTGGGCATTCGCGTTTTTTGCCGCTTCGATTACCTCGTCCATTGTCGCGTCGGGTCTTGCATAGCGGATATTGTCTGCCACCGTACCCATAAACAGGTAGGTTTCCTGTGACACCACGCCTATACTGCGCCGCAGTACCTCAAAAGGTATCTTCTTTATCGGTATGCCGTCTATGGTTATCTCACCCGAAGTGACGTCATACATACGCGAGATAAGGTTTATTATCGTGGACTTGCCCGCACCCGTCTTTCCGACTATTCCGGTAAACTTTCCTGCCTCGGTGGAAAACGACATATTTTTAAGTATCGGCCTGCCCGCCTCGTATTCAAAGGTCACGTTTTTAAAGCATATATCGCCCTTTAATTCTCCGCCGGGGATTTCCGCGGGTTCTTTCGGCGGCTTTACGGCGGGCTCGCTGTCTAGTATCTCGAACATTCTGCCCGCGGCGTCGGTACAGCGCGCCCAGTCATCTCCCATATACATAAAGAAGAATATCGGATCCCACACTACGCCGAAATAGCTGATAAGCAAAGTCAGTCCACCGAGCCCCAGCTGTCCGGTCAGCACAAGATATACGCCGAGACAGTAAATCAGTCCGTTGCACACCGCGTATATTCCCTGCTGTACCGGGAAAAACCGTGCGCTGCGCCTGTCACGGTTATATTCCGCCGTGTACAGGCTGTCGTTTTTACCTCCAAAGCGGTTTATCTCCTGCTCCTCGCGCGCGAATGCCTTTACTACCCTGTGACCGTTAAGCGCGTCGGATAAAACCGCGTTTACACCGCGCCTTGCTATATCGCGGTTGCGCCAGTGCCTGCGCTGACCGCGCAGCCACAAAAATTCGCAGAGCAGCACGAAAAATACCACTCCGAACATACAAAGTGATATTATCGGATTTACCAGCAGCATAAGCACCACAAGACCTAAAATCTTTATGATGTTGGCTATAAACTGCGGGACTATATCTACAAAAAAGACGTAAATATCAAAACTGTCCTTGTCTACTCTGCTCATAAGCGACCCTGTCTGCTTGGTCGTGAAAAACGACAGCGACAGCCTTTGCATAGACGCGAATATACTCGTTCTGAGCTTGTGGATTACCTTAGGTGTGATACAGCTGATGATTATGCCGTAGACGATAGAAAACAGCGTTGATACAAGCGTAAACGCCGCCATACCGAGCACGACATACAGTATCTGTCCGTACATAGCTCCACCCGGTGTCAGTACATCGTCATAGAGAAGCTTTGTGCCGAAATAAGGCGCTGCAAGTCCGAGTGCTACGGACACGGCAATAAGAGCCAGAATAATTATCATCTGACTCTTGTACTCCCCGAACATCCCCACAAGCCGCTTGAACACCCATGTACGCTTGGTACAGTACGGACAGAACGCCCTGTTGGGGTCGGGATATTTTCTCTGGCACTTGGGACAGTAAAGGTTCTTGTCATCAAGCGCAGAGTCATCGGGAGTTTCTCCCTTTTTCAGGCATGAAAAACGACGGCAAAACTGCTCGAACTTTTCGGAAAATCCTCCCGAAAAGCGTGCAAGCTGTCTTTCCGTTTTGTCCGCCATTTTTGCCATAAGGCGAGCCGTATACTGATAGCGATCCACATACAGCTCGTCTATATCCGTTATTTTTATCTCACAGTAATCTTTAAAATCAAACTGCGAGTCAAAGGTCTTTTTATTTCTGACAAGCCTGTCATACCCCGAGAGGATATATAAATTGTCCTCATCGTAGGTTATATACACGTCAAAATAACAGCCGTCACTGTCCATATCTGCCTTGACGCAGTATTTCAGCCTGTCTGTATCTACCGCCCGCGCGGCAAAAGCCGCCTGCACCGCCGCGGACAGCTTGTCAAAGTACTTCATCGGTTATTCCTCCGTAAACGAGGAATAAAGACCTGCCGTTAAAGGACTATAAAGCCTACCTTCTTATATACCTTCTGCAGGGTTTTGCGGGTTGTCTTATATGCCTTTTCCGCACCCTTTTTCATGCAGTCCTCGATATATTTTTTATCGGCAATGATTTTTGCAAATTCGCTCTGCATGGGACTAAGCTTGTCTGCGACTACCTCGCCTACCGCAAGCTTAAAATCTCCGTAGCCCTTTCCTGCAAATTCTCTTTCTATTTCCTCGTATGTCTTATCGGTAACGGCGCTGTATATAGACATGAGGTTGTTGATGCCGTCCTTGCCCTCACGATAGGCAATCAGTGTATCGCTGTCCGTTACCGCTCTTTTGAATTTTCTTATTATCGTATCTCTGTCGTCCAGCACCGAGATGCTTGCGTTCGGATTTTCATCCGATTTTGACATCTTCTTGTCGGGGCTCTGAAGCGACATGATTTTAGCCGCCGTCTTGGGTATATATCCGTCGGGCATGGTAAAGGTCTCGCCGTAAATCTGATTAAAGCGCTGAGCTATGTTGCGCGCAAGCTCAAGGTGCTGCTTCTGGTCGATTCCGACCGGCACAAGATCCGCCTGATAAGCGAGAATATCCGCCGCCATAAGCACGGGATAGGTAAACAGTCCCGCGTTTACGTTTTCGGGGTGCTTTGCGGATTTATCCTTGAACTGCGTCATTCTTGACAGCTCGCCGAACTGTGTATAGCAGGACAATACCCATGACAGCTCTGCGTGCTGGCAGTTGTGGCTCTGCACAAATGCCGTGGATTTTTCGGGGTCAACGCCCATAGCAAGCAGCAGAGCATAGCTCTCGTTTATCTGCTTTTTGAGCTTTACGGGATCCTGTCTTACGGTTATCGAGTGAAGGTCAACTATGCTGTAGGTGCAGTCATAGTCGTCCTGTAGCTTTATCCAGTTTACCAGCGCCCCGAGATAGTTTCCGAGGTGCGGCGTATTTGTCGGCTGTATGCCGCTGAAAATGCGTTTTCTTTTTTCTTCCATGAGTAATCCTTCCTTTTAGGAATATGCGCTTAGCGCAAAACCAAAATCAATTTATCTGTACATTGTTCTCGCAACTTCTGCAAGTATCTTTACACCCTGCTCAATCTGCTCGTCCGTCGGGGTCGAGTAGTTTAGTCTGAATGAAAGACAGGGCTTGCTTTCATCGGTCAGAAATGCGTTTCCGGGTACGACGGCAACCTTGTTCTGTACCGCCTTTTTGCAGAAATAGTTCATATCCCCGTCAGGGAGAGTGCCCCATATAAACAGGCCGCCCTCCGGCTCGGTGAACTTGATTGACTTCGGCATCTGCATTTTCAGATTGGTGAGCATAAGCTCGGATTTTTTTCTGTAAATACCGCGCAGTCTTTCGAGATGCGCTTCAAAATCGTTTTCCGTTACAAATCTGTATGCTATCATCTGCGGGAGTATAGATGTATGTACGGTAGATACCTGCATACAAACAACCGCCTTGGATATCACGTTCTTAGGCGCGCAGAGGTAGCCGACACGAAGCCCCGGTGCAAGCGTCTTTGAAAATGTACCCGCATACAGTACATGACCAGTAGTATCAAGCGACTTTATGGTCGGCACATCATCTCCGAGGTATCTTAAATCGCCGTAGGGGTTATCCTCTAAAATGTAGATGTTGTGCTTTTTGGCAAGCTCAAGCACCGCCTTGCGCTTTTCAAGGCTCATGGTCTTGCCGGTCGGGTTCTGGAAATTAGGAATGAGGTAGATAAAAGCAACTCTCTGATATTTTTCTAGCGCCTTTTCAAGCATCTCTATGTTGATGCCGTCCTCGTCCATGTCTATTCCGACAAGCTTTGAATTATACGAACGGAAAGCGTTGAGTGAGCCGATAAAGGTAGGTGCCTCGCATATTATTACGTCACCCTCGTTACATATCTCCTTGGTAACTACCTCAATCGCCTGCTGTGCGCCCGAGGTGATTACAACGTCCTCTTCACCCGCGTCGAACATATTCTTTTTCTCAAGGTCCGCCTTTATCCAGTTGCGCAGCGGCGTATAGCCCTCGGTGATAGAATACTGCAGTGCGTCAATCGGCTGCTCTGATAAAATCTCGTTTGTTATCCTCTTTATCTCCTCGGCGGGGAATGCCTCGGGCGCAGGATTTCCTGCGGCAAAGCTGATAACGGTCGGATCTGCCGTAAACTTTAATATTTCTCTTATTGCTGATGGCTGCAATGTCTGAACTCTGTATGAAAATGCGTTCATATTTATTTATAGGCTGTACCGTCGCATATCGGTACAGTCTTTCCTCCTTGTTCATTATTTTGCAAACAGGTGAACGGCTACATTGGAAAGCCGCGCTTACAATTAAACTTATTTTAACATATATTTACGGCAATTGCAATAGGTTTTATTTACGGAAAAGGACAATCTGCGCCGGATTTGCAGAAAAAATACATTTTGCGTATCCCTATACAGCCTTTTTTCTTGACAAAAGCTCCCATAAGGTATATTATTATCTTATATCAGGCTTTTAAATCGCTGTAAAAGCCACCGGACGCGGCAGGCCTTGCCCTGTCGGTAACACCGGTTTTGGGAATACATATTGAACGGAGAATTTTATGAAGCTAAGAAAATTAACCGCACTTATTGCCGCGGCGGCGCTGCTGCTCGGCGGCTGCGCGCAGGAAGGCGCACTATCGGATAACCTGTCGGACAGTCAAGTTTCCGACAGCTCTTACTCCTCGTCCGAGGCTCAGTCCTCGGAGCAGACCGATGTGTCGAGTGAAAATCAGTCGTCGGACACCTCTTCATCCGACAGTCAGGAAAGTGAAAGCAGCGCGGACAATTCGGAAAACACGTCTGTTACGGACACTTCATCCGATGCAGAAATCACATCAGCCGCTACCTCTGCCCCCGCTCCCGACAGCAGTAAAGAAGATACCACCACCAAAAAAGAAACCGCCACCAAGCCCGCAAGCACCTCCGGCAGTACGCCCTCAGCCGCTGATTTCAGCGCAGAATGGAAGCTCAGCAGTACATGGAATGACGGTGGAAACTACTGCGGCGGATATGAAGTAGTTATCACAAACAACACAGGAAAGAGCGTAGAGAGCTGGACGGCAGAAATAACAGTACCGAGCGGCTTTAAGCTTACATCTCAGTGGAACGGCATATTCTCGGTGAGCGGCACTAAGCTGACAGTAAAGAACGAGAGCTACAACGGCTCAATTGCAAACGGCGGCACGGCAAGCTTCGGCTTTAACTATTCGTCACCCAAGGAATTTAACCCGTCGGGCTCCGCAACTAAAATAAACGGCTCTGCCGCTTCGTCTTCATCATCTTCAAATAACAATAATAACAATAATAACAATACACCCACCGCTACCAAAAAGCCCGCGGCGACCGTACCCGCGGCAAAGCCCGACCCCGCAGGCGCTACACCGGTATCTACCCACGGACAGCTCTCGGTAAAGGGCAGCCAGCTTGTGGATAAAAACGGCAAGGCATATCAGCTTAAAGGCATGAGCACACACGGCCTTACATGGTTTCCTGATTTTGTGAACGAGAGCGCATTCAAGACGCTCCGCGACGACTGGAATACCAACGTTGTCCGCCTTGCGATGTACGTTGACGAGTTTGGCAACGGTCAGTGCTATATGCAAAACAAGAGCGGTAGTCTTGCGCTTATGGAAAAGGGCATAGATATATGTATCGACCTTGATATGTACGTCATCGTTGACTGGCACGTCTTAAACCCCGGCGACCCGAGCAAATACACAAACGAAGCTATAGAATTTTTCAGATACATCTCAAAGAAGTACGGCAACTGCCCCAACATAATCTATGAGATAGTAAACGAGCCTAACGGTGACGTTTCGTGGGACGGAATTATAAAGCCCTACGCCGAAAAGGTTATCCCCGTTATCCGCAAGAACGCGCCGGATTCGGTTATCATAGTAGGCACTCCGACCTGGAGTCAGGATATAGACAAGGCACTGAACAATCCGCTTAAATCCGATAACGTAATGTACGCGCTTCACTTCTATGCGGCTACGCACACCGACTGGCTCAGACAGCGCGTAGAGACCTGCGTAAACAGCGGTCTGCCGATATTCGTTTCGGAGTTCGGCTGCTGCGACGCATCGGGCAACGGCACAAATGACTTTAATCAGACTACCGCATGGCTTAATTTGCTCGACAAGTACGGCATAAGCTATATAAACTGGAATCTTGCCAACAAGGACGAAAGCTCGTCTGCTTTCAAGACCTCAGCTTCGGCAAACGGCAACTGGAGCACAAGCGATTTGTCACAGGCGGGCGCATGGATAAGAAAGTGGTTCAGAGGAGAACAGTAGCTCTATGAATAAATTTATGAGCGAGGCATTAAACGAGGCCTATGAGGGCATAAAAAATCACCACGGCGGGCCGTTCGGCTCGGTGGTGGTAAAGGACGGCGAAATTATCGGGCGCGGCCACAACTGCGTACTGCGCGACAACGACCCGACGCTTCACGGCGAGATACAGGCGATAAGAGATGCCTGTAAAAATACCGGTACTCACGATTTGTCCGGCTGTGAGCTGTACACTACCGCACAGCCCTGCCCTATGTGTCTGGGCGCTATTCTCTGGGCGGGTATAGATAAGGTATATTACGGCTGCAACATAGACGATACCGAGAAAATCGGCTTTCGCGACGAGGTGTTTTACAAGATGCTCGACTCCGGTAATTCGGGAGAAAAGCTTGTCTGCATAGACCGCGACGAGTGCCTGAAGCTTTTCGATGACTATGACAGCCGAGAGGATAAAGAGCTGTATTGATTTATAAAAACGGCGGGTTGAGCGATTGCGCTCAACCCGCCTTATTTTTTCTCATTTTACACTAAGCTCATCAATCGAGGGGCAAAGTCCCATCAGCCTTTCAGCGTCAAGCATGACTATCTCACCGTCTACACGCTCGCTGTGAGCTACGCCGCTGATATACTCGGAGGAATAAAGCTTACGCAGATCCTTCTCGTCAAATACAATGTTTATCCCCTCTACAGAAGAAACATCATCGCATACAAGACCCATATACCCTTCGGAGCTTTTGCTCTGAACCAGCAGCACGATGCCCTTATAGTGAGAAGCAAAGATTTCCTTGCCTTCATCAAGCAGACTTAGCACCTTAGGCTTGTAATAGCTCTCCAGCTCGTAGAGCAGCTCTTCCTTGGTCTCTTTGTCGGTTTCGGGGCTGAAAATCTCCTCAGCCAGCTTATGCAGTCTCGCGTGCGGCTTTTTTATATGCTGTAAATGCGATTTCAGCTCGTTTCGCTCGGTCTGAAAGCCCGCCAGCCACTTGCCGAACTTGCAGGCGTCGGGGTCGGTGGTGAGCCTGAACTCATCCCCGCTTTCGACACAGCGGCGCACCTCGCTTACCCAGTTTACATGGTCCTGCTTGCGGCTCTCCATCTCATCCACAAACTTGCGGTATTCGTCCTCAAGCGACGGCATACCGAAAAACTTCCGCAGATTAAGCAGCGGGATTATTTGCCCGCGCATTACCGACACACCCATAAATGCGGGGTCGGCGCTAGGGATAGGAACAATTTCGGACGGCAGCTCGGAAATGCCCGCAACAAGGTCGCTGGTTACGGCATAATTACTGCGACAGAGCTTAAAGATTATCCACGGCATATTGCCGTTTACTTCTGTATTCTGCATACACTTTTCCTCGTTAATCAGATATCCAGTGTTTTAAGGTACTCTCTGAAATCCTCGCCTATTTCGGGGTGCTTCAGCGCGACCTCAACGCACGCCTTCATGATACCGAGCTTGTTGCCCATATCATAGCGCGTACCGGTAAAGTCAACACCTATCATGCCCTCGTTCTGAGCGAGCACCTTCATAGCGTCGGTCAGCTGATACTCTCCGCCCGCGCCTGTCGGGATAGTTTCGAGTATATCGAAAATCTTAGCTGGGAGGACACAGCGTCCGAGAATAGAAAAGTTTGATATAACCTCTTCGGGCTTAGGCTTTTCTATCATATCCGAAATATAATACAGGTTGTCCTCGGCGTGCTTTACATCAAGCGTGCAGTATTTAAGCACAAGCTCGGGTGCAACCTCCTTCATCGATACGACAGCCTTGCCGTATTTTTCGTATGCACGGCAGCACTGCGCGGTGCAGGGGTCGTCACCTATAATTACATCGTCACCGTAGATTACTACAAACGGGTCGTTTCCGACAAAGCTTCTTGCGTACATAACAGCACCGCCTGTGCCGTTCTGGGTCTGCTGACGGACGTATGTGATTTTCTTGCCCATTTCAGCTATGTCGCAGACAGCCTTGTAGAACTCGGTCTTATTGCCCTTTAAAAGCTGTTCTTCAAGGTCGGGCTTGCGGTCAAAGTGATCCTCTACATCCTGCTTTCCTCTTGAAAGCACAATGAGAATGTCGGTTATGCCCGAGTTTATTACTTCTTCTACTATATACTGTATTGCTGGTTTATCAACTATGTTGAGCATTTCTTTGGGTATAGCCTTGCTTGCGGGGAGTACTCTCGTACCAAAGCCCGCCGCCAGTATTACCGCCTTTTTAACTTTTTCCATTACGCTTAGTACCTTTACTTTTTATTTGTTTATTTGTTGCATATATCCCCCGCTGCGTTGCGGCGGGGGATACGATAGCTTATCTCAGAACAATGCACGTCGATGCCGCACACTATTACTACTTGCTTTTGATTACTTGAACAATGTTTCCTTAACCTTGAGCAGCTTTGTGAGGCTTCCTGTTGCATAGAAATCGCCTGACAAAATCTTAGCCTTGTAATCATACTTGCCGTCGATGATGCTGAGTACATCTGCGATAGGCAGATCGATATGTGCGTCATTGTCCATATAGCCGTAAGGCTCTACGCTTACTGTGCCGTTGTCGATCAGGATGTACATATAGTTTTCGTACTCACCGTAAACCTTGATTTCAACAGCGATTTTCTCGTTGATTGAAGATGCGTTCTTCTTACCGATCTTTTTTCTGAGCATATTAGCAAGCTCAACTATGTCGGGAGTCTTAGGCTCTGCCTTCTTAGCTTCCTTCTTTGCTTCGGGCTTCTTAGCGGGAGCTGCCTTCTTAGCGGGAGCAGCCTTTGCTGCGGGTGCTGCAGGAGCTTTTGCGGGAGCAGCCTTTACAGCCTCGGTTTTAACAGGCTCTGCTTTAACGGGCTCAGCCTTTACAGCGGGGGCAGTCTTTACAGCTTCGGTCTTTGTGCTCTCGACTACGGGTTTCTTAGCCTGTGCGTTTTTGGTTGTCTTATTGGTAGCCATTTCAATTAAATCCTTTCTGTACACGCTGCCTTATGGCAGACTCTTTACGGAAAGCTGTTCTTTCCTTGTGATTATAATATCACATATCGGATAAAAATACAATAGTTTACAATACTTTTTCGCTTTTCTTCACAAAAAACCGCCCGATTTCATACAATATGATATGAATTTTAGCAGTAAAAAAGCATATTTACATAAAGCGGGAAAGGAAGACGCTATGGATATACTTGTACTCGGCGGTGACAAAAGGTCGGTGTATGCGGCGCGCGAGCTTGGAAAGCGGCACAGCGTAACCATATACGCGCTCGGAGAATATAATGAAATTCCGGATAAAAAATTCGACTGCGCGGTGCTTGGACTGCCCTGCTCGCGCGACGGTGAAAATATACACGCGCCCATGTTTGACGAAAAAATCCCGATAAAATCCGTGCCTCGATTTGTCAAGAGCGGCGGCATAGTTGCGGGCGGCATGATAAAGCCGGTGCTTCGCGCGGTGTGCAGAGAAAATCACATCTTCTGCGAGGATTATTACGATGACGAAACGGTAATTCTCAAAAACGCCGTACCCTCCGCCGAGGGCGCTCTCGCGGCGGGCATATACGGCACGGCGGGGCAGATAATGGGTATGCGGGTGCTGGTCACAGGCTACGGCAGGATAGCGTCCCTGCTCGCCCGCTATCTTACGGCACTCGGAGCAAAGGTTACCATAGCCGCAAGAAGCGCCGAAAAGCGCGCGCTTGCCGAGGTAAACGGCTGCACCGCCGTGGATTTTACCGAGCTTAAAAATATTATTGACCGCTTTGCACTGATATATAACACCGTGCCCGCCGCGGTGCTTCATGACGAGGAAATCAGCCGTATAAGCTCAGACGCAGTATATATCGAGCTTGCCTCTGCGTCCGGTCTTGATAGGTTCGCGGCACAGCATTATAACGTCAATATCATAAACGCGCAGGGACTGCCGTCAAAGACCGCTCCCGCCGCCGCCGGCGAAATCATTGCCGATGCGGTACAGCGTATTCTTAACAAATACAGCAATTGATTGAATGATTGATTTCTCCGAAAATCGGAAGGAAAGGGGGAAATAATTTTGACAGAAAACAACCTTGCAAAAGCAAGGGTCGGCTTTTGCATGACAGGCTCGTTCTGCACCTTTTCAAAGGCGATTGCCGCTATGGGCGAGCTGAAAAGCCGCGGCTGTGACATACTGCCGATTATGTCCTATGCCGCCGCCTCGACAGATACGCGCTTCGGCACGGCAAGCGGGCATATAGAAACTATAGAGCAGATATGCGGCAGGAAAATAATCGTCACGATTGAGGACGCCGAGCCTATCGGCCCTAAAGGCATGACCGATATTATGATAGTCGCGCCCTGCACCGGAAACACGATGGCAAAGCTTGCAAATAGCATAACCGATACCCCCGTCACGATGGCGGTAAAAAGTCATCTGCGCGGTGCAAGACCCGTGCTTATCGCCTGCGCGACAAACGATGCGCTTGCAGGCTCGCTTAAAAACATAGGAATACTGATGAACAAAAAGCATTATTACTTTGTGCCGTTCGCGCAGGACGATTTTGTAAAAAAACCGACCTCGCTGGTTGCCGATTTTACACAGCTGTGCAACGCCGCCGAGGCGGCGCTTTCAGGGGTGCAGATACAGCCTTTGCTCGCGGCGAGAAATGAATAAATCCGAATATACAGCTATCCCCCTTTTCACATTTCATGCGAAAGGGGGATAATTCAGTATTTTTTGTTAATCATTCAATCTCAATTACACACACCGCGTGTGCGGCTATGCCCTGTCCTGCTATGCCGAGTCCCTCCTCGGTGGTTGCCTTTACGCTGATACACGAAATATCAGTGCCGAGAGCGTCCGCGAGATTTTGCCGCATTTTCTCAATATACCGCGCAAGCTTCGGCTTTTCTGCGATTATGGTTATATCCGCATTTGAGAGCCTTGCACCCTTCTGCCCGATAAGCTTTACGACATTATCCAAAAGCGCCATGCTGCTTATGCCCTTGTATTTTTCGTCACTGTCGGGAAAGTGCTTTCCTATATCACCTAGCGCCAGCGCGCCGAGCATCGCGTCCATCAGCGCGTGTACCGCGACATCCGCATCGGAGTGCCCCAGCAGTCCGATATTTTCATCGTTTTTTATTTCCTCACCGCACAGCACAAGCCGTCTGCCCTGCTCAAAGCGGTGCACATCATATCCGTGCCCTATGCGAAGCATATTTTTCTTGCCTTTCGTGTCTTTTGCCGTGCCTATAAAAGCCGCGGCGGTGATAAAGTCCTCGGGAGAGGTCAGCTTTATATTGCGATAATCTCCCTCGACAACCCTTACTTCATACCCCGCGCTCTCCATTATTCCCGCGTCATCGGTCACCGAGTTGTCAGTGCTTTCGAGCGCCGCAAGATAGTTTTCTTTAAAAAACGCCTGCGGGGTCTGCGCCTGCCACAGCTTTTCTCTGTCAGGAGTACTTTTTATAATGTCACCGTCGCATACTTTTATTGTGTCCTTTGCCCTCACCGCCGCAATAGCACCGCCGCAGCCTTCCGCCGCCTTGGTTACGTTGTCGATAAGTACGGGGGTGACGAGCGGGCGGGCGCCGTCGTGTATGCTCACGATTTCACAGTGGCTGTCCGCGGTCTTTACCGCGTTTATCGCAGACAGGCAGCGGGTAGCACCACCGGTTATCACCTTTACCGGCTTTGAGATTTTATGACCGGAGAGCATTGTATTTATACCATCTATATTGCTTTCGGACGCGGCTATTATTATCTCGTCCGCCGAGCTTTGCTCAAAGGCTCTGACGCTGTACATCAGCACGGGCGTACCGCACAAGTCGGCGAGTATCTTGTCCCGCCCCATGCGGGAAGAGCTGCCTGCCGCAAGAATTATCGCAGTTGTAAACATTTAAAACACCTTTTTTAATCAAGATGACTGTAGTTTCCGAGAAATTTAAAATACTTCATCTCACGCTTTAAGCTTGTCATAAGCCGCGCTACCTCGGGAGAACGTATACTGCCCTCAAAGTCGAGGTAGAATATAACGTCAAACGCCTCGGTCTTTATATCCAGCGAGCTTTCGGGCACCGGTGCGCTTTCTATCCTTGTCAGATTAAGGCCGTAAAATGCAAATCGGGTAAGCATACGGTACAGCGAGCCGGAGGTATGCGGGAGCGACAGCGAGATTGATATAATATCCGCGTCATCGCTTATTTCAAGCCGCTTTGACACGCAGATAAAGCGGGTGGTGTTATCGGGGTTATCGGCTATGCCGGTACTCAGAATATCCAGTCCGTACATTTTAGCGCATTGCTCGGAGCAGATTGCTCCGACGGTCATATCGTCACTATCGGCTACCATTTTTGCCGCGAGCGCGGTATTCTGATACGGTACGGTCTTTGCACCGTGCTTTTTCAAAAACTGCGAGCACTGCATAAGCGCCTGCTCGTGCGAATATATGCTCTTTACCTGAGCGCCTTTTTTTGCCGCAAGACAATGATTTATCTTTATCTGCGTACTGCCGCAGATATAGAAATTGTACCTTGCAAGCAGTCTGTAGGTCTGCGACACCTCTCCCGCCGTACTGTTTTCGATAGGGAGTACGCCGTAATCAGCCTCGCCGTTTTCCACCGCGTCAAACACATCGGAAAAATCGGGATAGAACTTCATATTCTTGTCGGGAAAAAGCTTGTCGCACGCCTGCTCGGTGTTGCTCCCTGCCGTGCCCGGACAGGCTACCGTCACCCTGCCGCTTTTCGGCGGGAAATATTCGGGTTGCTCCGCCTCTACAAGCGCCTGCTGCTGAAGGCACTTTGATATATCCATTATATTGGT
Organism: uncultured Clostridia bacterium; assembly: GCA_945921635.1. Lineage (GTDB taxonomy): Bacteria > Bacillota > Clostridia > Oscillospirales > Ruminococcaceae > Ruminiclostridium_E. The sequence goes on along the minus strand of CAMEKZ010000008.1, from coordinate 16,504 downwards.
GAAAAGCAGCCGCGAGCCGCAGGACAGATTATCGGGTGACATACTGCCTACACGGTCGAGTATTTCGTCCTCACGCTTGCCCTGAAATACTGGGAGATTGTTCGCTTTTTTATATTCGGCAACGCTTACGCAAAGCTTCATGCGCTTTAAAAACAGCTCCAGTATCTGATTGTCAGTGCTGTCTATTTCCTGTCTTATCTGTGATAAATCCATCTTACTTCCGTCCCTTTAATTTGTGCAAATATTCCGAAAACAAACCTGCCGACAAAACGTGTCGGCAGGTCAGACTGTCAGTTTGAGCTTGATTGTCCGGAGCTGCTCTTTACAGCGTAATAAACCGTTACCTTTTCGGAATTTCCGACGTCAACTTCTTCGCCGACCTTCTTGCTGCACTTTACGACATAGCCCTCTTTTACGGTGTCGGATTCTATGCTCTTCTTTTCAAACTTGATATTCTTCTGAGAAAGCAGAGCGACATAGTCGTCAACCTTCTGGTTCTTATAATCAGGGAGCGCCACCTTTTGCGGTCCCTTGCTTATAGTCAGCTTGATTTCCGCGCCCGATGTGATTTCTGTTTCGGGTTTTATGCTCTGACTGATTACAAGTCCGTTTCCTACCTTGTCGTTAAACTCATAAACCGGTGTTATAGTCAGATAGCTGTAGCGCGGATTATCCTGTATCGAGGAGAATATGCAGCCCTCAAAGTCGGGACAGATATATATAGTTTCGTCCATGCTTGTACTGCTAGGTGCAGACGAGGGTGCTTCGGTGGTTGCCGCTGTTGTCGCGCTGGTCGCCGCCGTGGTCTCGGGTGCAGAATAGTAGTTGGGGTCGGAGGACGACGTGGCGTTGTTATCGGTCATGGCAAGCACGGCAATAGCGATTGAAAAACCGATTACGATTGCGGCACATATCGCGATAGTTACTATTACGGCCGCCTTGTTGCTTGATTTTTTCTTCTTTTTTGCGCCTGCGGCAGTATCGGTTTTCTGGGCGGGGGCGGGCTTGGCCGTTGTCTCAACCTGCCGTACCGGACGAGGTGCGGGTTTTACCGGCTCGCTCTCTGCGGTGTTGAATTTCGGCTGCTCAAACAGCTTTACCACAAGCTCGGTGATAGTCTGTATACGCGCCGAGGTGTTCAGCTTCATGCCGTTCATGATTACCTTTGATACATGGCTCGGTATGTTGCGGTTTATCGCCATCGGTTCGGCGCAGTTATCGTTTCCGAGTCTTGCGATATATTCTGTCGGCGTACAGCCGGTCATAACCCTGTAAAGCGTCGCGGATATACCGTATACGTCCGTCCATGTACCGTGCCACTCGCTTGACGAATACTGCTCGGGGGCAGAATAGCCCGGGTACATCTCGCACGCGATTTCGGTATTTGTCGTGCGCCCTGCACTTATCTGAAAATCTATAAGCTTCAGCTCGGTCTTGTCGGTGACAAGTATCGTCTGAGGGCTTATGCCGCGGTGGATAATGCCTGCCGAGTGTACAAGGCTGAGTGTAGTGAGTATCGGCGGGAAAAGCTCCTTTACCCTGTCCCAGCTAAGCTCGCCGGAGCAGTTTGACAGGTAGCTTTTCAGCGAAATGCCGTTTATATATTCAAATACAACATACGCGGTGTTGTTCTGCGGGAAAATGTCAAGCACCGTCTGTATATGCGTCATGCTCCGCGCCTTCATCAGTGCCTTGTTAAGCTCGATGAACTCCGACATATAGGTCTTATAGAGCGGGAGCTGATTCTGGTCAACTATTATCTGCGGCTGATCCTTTTTTCTCGAACACAGGGTATCGGGCATATATTCCTTTATTGTTACCTTTGTACCCGTCACCGTGTCAAAGCCGATATAGGTAGCGCCCTCGCCATTATAGCTGAGCAGCTTTCCTGCGATATACCTGTCGTTAAGCATGGTTCGGGGTGCAAGATAAGACGGGAGATACGGAGCGTCATCGGTATATCCGCACTGCTCGCAAGGCCCGCTATGCTCTTTTTCACACATACAACCCATACAAAGCTTGTTTATATCTGCCATGAGAAGTGTCCTTTCGTTGTAAAAACGTTAATAGCAATTCTTCACCGTATAAGATACGGTCTTTTTTGTTCTGCACATAATTTATAATATAAGCCGCCGCGCGGCAAAAATAAGCTGTAAGCACGCTATATAGATACTGCGCGCAATTTAACTACTATATAATAACGTAAAAACCGCTGAATGTCAACGGTTTTAGCCAAATTGTAATAATATTGTAACCTTTTATAAAAAATCGGCGTTATTTTTAATAATAAACGGCGGTTTTATCCCCTTGCGATTTGTTCAAGTTGACAAATGCGGTATTTCGGGAGTATAATAGACAAAACATCACGGATAAAAACAGGCTGAAAGGATTTGATATAATGTTCGGCAAAAAGAAAAAGGCGGCGAAGGACTCCATGTCGCAAAAGCAAAAAATTGCACTCGACAAGCGCCCGCTTAAATATGTCACGATGCGCGACAGCGAGACCTATAAAGAAGAAAGACTCGGAGAAAACGGCGCGATAAACATAATGGACGGCGACTTCTGCCTTGTCTGCTCGGGTCGCGACGTCATGCGCTGTCCGCTAAGCGAGGTCAGGGTCGGCGAGCTTATGAATTTATCCGGCATAACCGTCCGCGGTGTGGATAAGGCAAGCGGAAAAGAGATGTCGGTGATAGCCTACTTTGCGGATAAGTTCTGACAGTTACGGCTGACCCGCAAGCCGCGCGGTAGAAAAGGCGATTTGCAGATTGTACCCGCCGGTGTATGCGGCGCAGTCGATTATCTCTCCCGCGAAAAACAGTCCGGACACAAGCTTTGACTCCATGGTTTTCGGGTTTATTTCCTTTACGGATATGCCGCCGTCGGTTATTATTGCCTCTTCTATCGGGCGCAGACCCGACACGGTGAGAGAAAAGGATTTAAGAACAGCGACAAGACTTTTGCGCTGTTCCTTGGTTATTTCATTTACCCGCATATCGGCGGGGACTTCTGCACGGGTCAGCACCGCGTCAATAAGCTTTTCGGGAAGCAGCTTTCTCATCACGGTAGAAAGCTGCTTGTTTTTCGCCTCGGAAAAATCGCGGAGTATACGCGCGTCAAGCTTTTTCTCGTCAAGCGCGGGCTTTAAATCAATTTCAAGCGTATAGCTGTCGTCCTTTTTAATAAAAGCCGAGGCGGACAGCACAAGTGGTCCGCTCACTCCAAAGTGGGTAAACAGCATCTCGCCTAGTTCTGAATACAAGACCTTTCCGCCGCTGTCTTTGAGCGATAAGGTCACGTTTTTAAGACTGAGCCCCATCATAGGCTTGCAGTCCTGGGCGGTACAGACCGGCACCAGCGAGGGCTTCAGCTCGGTTACGGTGTGGCCGAGCGCCCTTGCCATCTTATATCCGTCACCTGTCGAGCCTGTGCCGGGATAGGACATACCGCCGGTTGCCAATATTATTTTCGGTGCATAGTATCTGTCTTTGCCGCATTTTACGCCAACAGCCGCGCCGCTTTCGGTCAGTATGCGGTCGGCACGCATGGTTTTGACCGTTACGCCCAGCGCGCTCATGCGGTCTTTAAGCGCATTTACTATATCCGATGCCTTATCCGACACCGGAAAGACGCGGTTACCGCGCTCGGTTTTCAGCGGGACGCCAAGCCCCTCAAAAAAATCTATGGTATCATACGCGGAAAACCCCGCCAGAGCGCTGTATAAAAAGCGGCTGTTGGTGGGGATATTCTTCATTATATTGCTGTTGTCGCTGTTGTTGGTGACGTTGCACCTGCCCTTTCCTGTTATGGAGAGCTTTTTGCCGAGCATTTGATTTCTCTCGGCAAGGAGCACGCGGGCGCCGCACTCTGCCGCGGTTATCGCGGACATCATGCCTGCCGCGCCGCCGCCGATTACTATTACGTCAAAGCTTTCGTTCATCAGACGTCCTTTTTGTATACCTCGTTTTCCTCCCAGAGCTTTTCGAGCTTACCGAAGGTCTTTTCGATATTGTTCTTGTTCTTCGCGCCGAGTGCCACAATCATCGCATTGAGCAGGCTGAGCGGAGCTACAAGCGAGTCGGCAAAGCTTGCCATGTCGCTTCGTGCTATAAGCAGCTCGTCGGCATACGGTGCAAGCGGAGAGGCGGTGCTGTCGGTGATGGCTACTACGTTCGCGTTACAGCTCTTTGCGTAAGCCGTTGCCTTTATCGTGCTCTGCGAATAGCGCGGGAACGAAATTGCAATAAACACGTCCTCGTCGTTCATTCTGATAATCTGCTGATAAATACCGCTGGTGCTTATCGCCTGTACGAAATGCACATTGTCGAAAATAAGCTGGAAGTTATAATCCAAAAATCTTGCAAGAATACTCGAGCTCATAGCGCCGAGTATGTATATGCGGCGGGCGCTGCTGATTTTCTCGATAGCGCGCTCGAACATATCCTTGTCTATTTCTTCAAGGGTGTGTCTGATACGGTCGATATCCTGCGTGAGGATATTTTTCAGCACGCCGTCCTCGCCGATACGGTCGTTTGTGATGTTTATACGCTGTACGGCTGTAAGGCGGTTCTTTATCAGCGCCTGCAGGCTCTTCTGAAGCTCCGGATAGCCCTCAAAGCCCATCTCGATAGCAAAGCGAACCACCGTAGATTCGCTGACGTTTACCGCGTTTCCGAGCTTTAATGCGGTCATGTATGCCGCTTTTTCATAGCTGTTCAGGATATAATTTGCAATAAGCTTCTGGCTTTTGGAAAAGCTGCTCATCTTATTCTGTATCTGTACCAATAAATCTTCCTGCATTGTTTTGCGTCCTTTCATTTTCATGAAATTGTCGTTAATGCTATTGTACTACATTTTTTAAAATTTTGCAAGAGAATTTGAAAAACTTTCATATATCGATTTATGCAAAACAGAGTTATCGTATCTGCAAAAGGCTATTCGATAACAGAATACCGAAAATCGGTCATTTATCCAGAAGCTTTTGAAGGCGGACTTTGAAAAATCCTGCAATCGGCTTCATCACAAGCCCCACACCGATTGCCGCTATAACCGTACCCTCCCGCACGCCCAGCAGAGTGCCGGTAAACGCAAGTGACAAAATCACCGCGCCCGCGACCATAGAGCAGTCGAAAATCATCTTGCAGGCAGGAAATGACAGCTTTGTACGCTGTGACATCGCAGTCATGACGCCCTCGCCCGGGAGCATGAGCAAATCCGCCCCGACATATAAGAACACGCCGACCGCCACAAGCAGTACCCCGACAGCGGTAAACACAAGCCGCAGCCAGTATTCTTCAGGCTCGGGTATAAACGATATTGCAAGATTTGATAATGTTACAAACCAGCCGAACACAAACGAGCAGATAATCTGCAAAAACGCGAACGGTGAAAACGTCCGCGGCGAAATAAGCAGCTGCAAAAATATCAGCAGGGTAAAAATCACCGAGGTGCAAAGTCCCTGCTCGATGCCCGTAAGTATGCTGACCGTATACGGTATAGAGTTTACCGGCGACACGCCGAGCCGCGATTTTACCGAAAAGCTGACGCCGAGCGCGAGGATAAACAGTCCGAGCAGATATATCACCGCCCGCCGCACCGAGAGCTTGGTCAGTATTTCATCATTCAGCCGTTTCTTAAAGCCTTTCATATATCGTCATACCCGCCCAGTCTGTGCATGAGGACAGCGAGCGCCGCCTCTGCACCGTATTTTTTGCCGCCTGTTATGCCCGCCGCCCTTGCGCTTTCGCCTACGGCGTAGACACCGAGGTCAACGCCTCCGTGCAGGCATTGTGATACGACCGTGACGGCGATTCCGTTCTGAGCCGCCGCGGCAAGCCTTACGCGGACCGCACGCGGTATTCCGCCCGTGCCGTAGCCCTCGGCGACAATGCCTTTTATTCCGCTTATGACAAGCACATCTATGAGCTTGGGGTCAAAGGCGGGGGTCATCTTCAGGACTGCAACCTCTCTGCACATATCGGGGCAGAATTCATAATCACCGTTGGATATGCTTTCGGGGCAAAGCAGATGTATTTCCTTTCCGCTTATCTCTCCCGCCTGCCTGTCCCTTGCACAGAACGCTTCGTCGGCGAACGAGTCCGACTTGTACATATCAAGTCCGTGCAGGATTTTTCCGCAGAACACCGCAAACACGCCCTTAAACCGTCCGTCGGAGGCTACTCTCACCGCGTCGGTAAGGTTTTTCGGTGCGTCGGAGTTTTCAGCAAAAAACGGCCTTTGCGAGCCTGTCAGGATTACGGGCAGGGGAGGACTTTTAAGCATTACAGACAAAGCCGCGGCGGTATATGCCATGGTGTCGGTGCCGTGTGTTATCACTATGCCGCCGTATTCGCCCGATACTACGGCGCGGTTTACTTCATCAGCGATAAACGACCACTCGTCCGCGGTCATGTCGGTGCTGTCGATATTTAAAATCGTGCGCGGCGTAATATCGTAAGCTGCCGTCAGCTCGGGCAGTCGGGTTAATATCTGATTATTCTGCTCTGCGTCACTTTTCGGCGTAAGTCCGTTTTCCGAGCTTTCGCAGGAAAAGGTGCCGCCGGTGGAAAGCCATAGTATTTTTTTGTTCATCTTATCCTCTCAAAGGTTTGCGTGTAATTCAGCTATATGTTAATTATACCGCATTTTGTACAGAAAAACAACACAAAGCTCCGAAATGATATGCAGTTTATATCAGGTCTCCCTCTCTGGGCTCGCGCTTTTGCTTTTTTGGGAACTGCTTTTCAAACTCGTCAAGCTCCTCCTGAGTTACGTTATAGGCTGTATCAAAGCTGTACACGCCGCCGTGCTCTGACAGATACCCGTCCTCCAGCTCCTTCGCCATGAAAAACGGCGCTTCATCATCAAGCGGCACTCCCTCAAGGTGTACGCCGTATCTGCTTGCCGGCACAAAGCCGAATCTGCCGTAATAGCCGCAGTCGCCGGTTATCATAACCGCCTTAAAGCCCATCGCCTTTGCCGTCTTCATGGTTTCTTCTATAAGCTGTGAGCCTATGCCCTGCCGCTGATATTCGGGTAGCACCGACACGGGGCCGAAGCCGATGATTTCATCACATATAGCGTTATCCCTGTACATTTTCGCATAGGCTATATTTCCTACAAGTCTGCCGCCGTCTTCGACTACTAGGCCGAGGGCGGGGATATAGCTATCCGCGTTTCTGAGCTTGTTTAATACAAGGTGCTCGGAGCAGCCCGGGCGGTACACGTCCCAGAATGCCTCTCGGGTGAGATTTTCGTTTTCATAGTGATTCCTCCGTTTAATTATTTATGTTTATTCAAATGAAAATCGCTCTATATGCTTTTTTAATGTATCATATACCGCAGTTTTATCCTCCGCGCCGTCGTACATATTCATCAGCATGAACATCGGGGCATAGAATGCAAGTGCCTTTTCCTTACACCTCTTACAGCCGCCCTCGCGCAGTATGTCGGTCACATATCCGAGCGGACCCGATGAGAGATACTGTTCATAAAGCTCTGACATCTGCACGCTGCGGTACTGCTCTATAGTAAGCATTTTTCTGAACGATGAGGCAAATGCGTCCTCCGTCCAGTAGCGGAACATCGCCAAAGAAAAGCTCTTCAGCTTTTCTGTATCACTTTGTTTATACTCGTCACGAGATACGGCGCAATCATACTGCGGCACATCATATTTTGCCGCCATTTCGGTATCTCTTTGCTCCATGCGCTTTATTATGCTGTCGAAAATATCCTGCTTGTTTAAATAATGCTTGTACAGCGCCGCCTGCGTTATACCAAGCTCTCCCGAAATATCGCGCACCGACACCGCCTGATACCCCCGTTGTGCAAAAAGCCGCAGAGCCGTCTGTAAAATCTTCTCCTTTGTGTTTATCCTTCCGGTGTTTTTTATTACAGCCGTGACATAATTTATATGCGGAAAAGCCGTCAGCCCCGTACCTTTTAATATATCCGCGTCGATATCCGCAGGGGTCATTTCTTCGTATATAAGAAAGCCGTGCTCCTCCAGCAGCTTTGCCAGATAAAAGCTGTCACAGCAGAACTTCATCGGCTCGCCGCCCGCCTTTGCCATTTCGGTCATGTTTTTCACCCTGAGGTCATCCGAGCTGAACAACTCCTCGTCCGCATAGTCAAAGACTATTGTACTGCCCTCTGCGGCGAACGAGGCAAGCTCTGACAGCATACCGCGGATTTGCTCCTCACTAAGATAATAGCTTACACCGAGCCAGCTGAAAAAGGTCTTTTCCGACAGGTCAAACCCGTTTTCTACAAGGCGCTGTTTAAGGCTATCCTTTGTAAAATCAACCGGTACAAAGTGAAGATTTTGCGGCATATCAAGCCCCGCGCGGCAAAGTCTGCTCTGCTTGTCCGCCTGCGTCAGCGGGTGGTCGGCCTCAAACACCGACAGCCTTTGCATAAGCTCGCTTTCTCTCCATGCAAAGGTGTCATATCCCGCGCCGAGTATAACATATTGCTTTGTGCCGGTTTTTACTGCAGTTTTAAGACAGCTCTCGCAATAGGCGGCTCGTGCGGCGGGCGTCGGGGCAAGCTGTGTATTCACGATTAAATCGACAAGCTCAGCCTTATCTATAGCTTTGTCCTCCGGCTGTAAAGGCTTGTAGCGCAGAAAGAACTCTGCGCCGTCTGCGATATAGCTTTTCATTCCGGCGTATTCTTCATCGGTGAAAAGCCTCTTTGCTGTTTTGTCCTCAAAGGCGGGGGTTTCCGCGTTTTCGACATGATATGCCCGCGCAAATGCCGACATCAGCGCGGTTATGCTTGCTTTTTTATCCATGTAGGCTCCTTTCGGTAAACGGTTGTTAACCCATGTGCTTATATTATAGTAAACATTCGTTAACTTGTCAAGAGGTGTTTTCAAATAATCAATGAAATTATTGGGGCTTGTCAAGCAGGACTGTTTGACAACATAAATTCAATATGCTATAATTTCACTCGAAAGGGGATGAAAGGCATCATGTACAGCATTTTTATCGCAGAGGACGATGCGGCTATAGCAGATACCGTAAAGTCACATCTTGAGGGCTGGGGCTATAAGGTGCGCTGTGCCGATAACTTTCGCGATGTCATTTCAGAGTTTGTCCGCTTTTCACCCCAGCTTGTGCTTATGGATATAAAGCTCCCGTTTTACGACGGCTATTACTGGTGTGCCGAGATACGCAAGCTGTCAAAGGTGCCCGTGATATTCCTTTCCTCCGCCTCGGATAATATGAATGTTGTGATGGCTATGAATATGGGCGGTGATGATTTTATCGCAAAGCCGTTTGATTTATCTGTGCTGACCGCGAAAATAAACGCCGTACTCCGCAGGGCGTACAGCTTTGCGGGGCACAACAGTATTATAAGTCACAACGGCGCGGTGCTGGACATCTCTGCCGCAACTCTGGACTTCGGAGGCAAAAGAACCGAGCTTACCAAAAACGAGCTTCGCATTCTTCAGACCCTGATGGAAAATGCGGGGCGCATAGTCAGCCGCGAGACGCTTATGCAAAGGCTGTGGGAGACCGACAGCTTTGTGGACGAAAACACCCTTACGGTAAATGTCGGCAGACTGAGAAAAAAGCTTGAAGTTATCGGACTGACCGGATTTATCACTACAAAAATCGGACTGGGATATATTATAGAATTATGAGTTTTTTAAAAGATTTTATAAAAAGCCGCGCCGTGCCGCTATTATGCGTCATAACCGCGGCTGTAATATTTGCGGTTGTATTTTCGCTTTATTCGCTCCCGACCGAGCCGGTGCTGTACGGCGCACTGCTTGCCGTCACCGCCGCGCTTATTATGCTTGCCGCTTCTTTTGCCTGTGCATATAAAAAGCACAAGGCGCTTTGCAGGCTGAAAAAGGAGATAACTCTGTCGCTTGACAATCTGCCGAAGCCGAACAGCTCCGATGACAAGGACTATGCCGCCCTGCTCGGCATTTTATACGACAGCCGCAGCGAGCTTTTACGCAAAAACGCCGAAAGCATACGCAGTACAAACGAATACTACACCGTATGGGTACATCAGATAAAGACGCCGATAGCGGCTATGCGGCTTATGCTCCAAAGTAGCGGTAACGAGGACTCACTGAAGCTGCAGGAAGAGCTTATGCGTATCGAGCAATATGTGGATATGGCGCTTTGCTATATAAGGCTCGGCTCGTCGGACAGCGACCTTGTCCTGCGGGAGTACAGCCTTGACGATATAATAAAAAGAGCGGTACGAAAATACTCGACGCAGTTTATCTGCAAAAAGCTGAGCCTTGATTATGAGCCTCTGCCGCAAAGCATACTCACCGACGAAAAGTGGCTTCTGTTCGTGATAGAACAGGTGCTTTCAAATGCGATAAAATACACCGCAAGCGGCGGCGTGTCGATTTATTGTGAATCTGACGGCGGAAAAACACTTCTGTGCATATCCGATACCGGAATAGGCATAGACCCCGCCGACCTGCCGAGGATATTTGAAAACGGTTATACCGGCATAAACGGCAGGCAGGATATGAGGGCGAGCGGACTCGGGCTGTATCTGTGCCGCAGGATTTGTAAAATGCTCGGGTTTTCAATTTCGGCGGTGTCCGAGGTAGGACGCGGCACGATAATAAAGCTTGATATTACGCAAGGCGAAGTACATACAGAATAATGTGACAAAAATGTAAGACGGTGTGGGATATTGTAAGCCAAAGCTATGGCAAAGCCCCGTTTTCGGCGGTATAATAGCCTCAGAAAAAGAAAAGGAGGACGTTATGAATATCTTAGAGGTAACGGGACTTAAAAAAATCTACACCGCCCGTATAGGCGCAAGCCGCACCGAGGCGCTTAAAAATGTCAGCTTTTCGGCGGCAAAAGTATATTGCTATTATGGGAGAGAGCGGCTCGGGAAAGACTACGCTTCTCAATATCCTTGCGGCGCTCGACAAGCCTACCGCGGGCACGGTACTGCTCGACGGTACGGAGCTTACAAAGGTAAAGGACAGCGACGCGGCTCTGTACCGCAGAGAAAACCTTGGCTTTGTATTTCAGGACTTTAATCTGCTGGATACCTTTTCGGTGCAGGATAACATTTTCCTGCCGCTGGTGCTTATGGGTATGCCGTACAAGCAGATGAGCGAGCAGCTTTATCCGCTTGCAAACAGGCTTAATATATCCGACCTGCTTACAAAATACCCTTATGAAATCTCAGGCGGACAAAAACAGCGCGTAGCCGTGGCGCGTGCGCTGATTACAAATCCTAAGCTGCTCCTTGCAGACGAGCCTACCGGTGCGCTCGACTCAAAGGCGTCGGATGAGCTTCTGCGTCTGTTTTCGCAGATAAACACAGACGGTCAGACTATACTTATGGTAACACACTCTGTAAAGGCGGCGAGCAGTGCGTCAAGGGTGCTGTTTATAAAGGACGGCGAGGTATATCATCAGATATACAGAGGTATTGCTACAAAGGACGAGTTCTATCAGAAGATAAGCGATACGCTTACCGTGCTTGCGACGGGCGGTGAGGGCAGATGAGCAGACCTTGCCTGTTTTATCCGAAGCTTGCCGCAACCGGTATAAAGAAGAACAAGCGGCTTTATCTCCCGTTTCTGATAACCTGCGCGGCTATGACCATGATGCTTTATATCATGCTGTATCTGGCGCGCAACGAAACGCTTGCCGCCAAAAGAATGGGACTGTATACACAGCTGTGCCTGCAGCTCGGGATAATTGTTATAACTATCTTTTCGGTTATTTTTCTTTTCTACTCCTACAGCGTTATTATTAAAAACAGAGGGCGCGAGTTCGGACTTTACAACATACTCGGTATGAACAAGCGCAACATAGCGCTTGTTCTGATATGGGAGAGCATATACACAGCCGTTTTTTCGCTTGTTGCCGGACTTGCGGCGGGTATGCTGTTATCAAAGCTTGCAGAGCTGAGCCTGTTTAAACTGCTCGGTATTGAGGCGGAAGACGGGCTGATGATAGATTTTATGGCGGCGGGTATAGCCTGCATTATATTCGCCGCTATCCTCCTCTTACTCCTGCTCTACTCGTTTATCCGCATACAGCGTTACAGCGCAATACAGCTTTTGCAAAGCAAGAGCGCGGGAGAAAAGCCCCCGCGGGCAAATATTTTCACGGCTCTGCTAGGCCTTGTGCTGCTTGTTATAGCCTACTATCTTGCGGTGACCTGCGAGGCGGGCCCCACGGCGATACTGATATTCTTTATAGCGGTAATCATGGTAATTATCGCAACCTATATGCTGTTTGTCAGCGGCTCGGTCGCGCTGTGCCGCGTGCTTATGAAAAACAAGCGGTATTATTACAAGTCAAACCATTTTATCTCGGTATCGACTATGGCATACCGCATGAAAAGAAACGGAGCGGGTCTCGCCTCGATATGTATACTGTCTACCATGGTGCTGGTTATGCTGTCGTCTACGATAAGCCTGTTTTCAGGCATACAGACAAGCCCGCTGCTCTACAGCCGCGATATTACTGTTGAGGTGCGGCTGAGAACAGTAGAAAACTATGTCAGCGACAAGCTTCGTGATATGTGCGGTGCGGCATACGATACCGCAAAGCAAGCAGAGTTCAATCCGCACAATATACTAAGCTATGACAGCCTTGGCGTCGGCTCGTATATCCGCGACGGACATATCTATATCAAGAACCCGAGCGCAGAGGACAACGTATCACAGTCCGAGATAAGAGAGCTTGTGCTGATTACGCTGTCGGACTACAACCGGCTCGAAAACAAAGACGTAACTCTCGGCGAAAACGAGGTGCTTATCTACTCGGAGCAGTCTGTCGGCGATACTCTTTATATAGACGGACTGGGCGAGTGCGGTGTAAAAACGCTTAATAACGTGCCGGCGGGACTTTGCTACGGCGAAATGGCTTATCCCGTAATAATTGCTGTTGTACCCGATTTCGAGGCGATGTACAGCGTTTTTCTCCACAATCTTGAACAGTACGGTGACAACTGCTCGTATATATCGAGATATTACGCCTTTGACATCGACCGTGACGGTGTAGATGAAAACGAGCTTTGCGAAGAGATAAGCAATAATCTCGTCAAAATCGCGCCTGATGACGGACTCTTTTTTTACGTTGATACTAAAAGCGAACGCTATGAAATGCTGGTGTCCACCTACGGCGGTATGCTGTTTCTCGGTATACTGCTCGGTACGGTATTTGTATTTGCAACCGTGCTTATCCTTTACTACAAGCAGATTTCCGAAGGGTATGAGGATAGAAGCCGCTTTGAAGTAATGCGTAGTATCGGCATGACCGAAAAGGAGATAAAGAGGAGCATAAATTCGCAGGTGCTGACGGTGTTCTTTGCGCCGATTGCGGCGGCGGGCGTACATCTGTGCTTTGCCTTTCCGCTGATATACAAAACGATAAGAATGCTTGGCTTTGCCGACTCGTCTTTGCTTGCGCTGTCAAATGTAATATGCTTTGCGGTGTTCGCGGTGTTCTATATCCTTGCATACCGCATTACGTCCGGTGTGTATCTGAAAATAATCGGCGGGAAAAAATCCGCACAGTCTTGATAGAATTATGACATAAATCCCTTGATTTTGTTCTGCATTTATAGTATAATTTTCAGAGAATTTTATTTCAGCGTGCGGCTGACGGAAAGGACGGAATTATGGAAAAATTACTCGGTATGCTCCCGCCTATGGGATGGAACTCATGGAACACTTTTACATGGGAGATAAACGACAAGCTGATTAAAGAGGCGGCTGACGCGATTGTTGACAACGGGCTAAAGGACGCAGGTTATGAATATGTCGTAATCGACGACTGCTGGAGCGAAAAGCAGAGAAACGAAAAGGGCGAGCTTGTGCCGGATCACTGGAAATTCCCCAACGGCATCGAATCTGTCGCTGAGTACGTTCACTCAAAGGGTCTTAAATTCGGTATGTACTCCTGTGCGGGCACGCACACCTGCGCGGGTCATCCCGGCAGCTTTGAGCATGAGTTTCAGGACGCGGAGACCTTTGCAAAGTGGGGCGTAGATTATCTGAAATACGACTACTGCTACAAGCCTATGCACATACCCGGCGAGATACTCTACAAGCGTATGTCGACCGCGCTTCGCAACTGCGGACGTGATATACTTTTCTCAGCGTGCAACTGGGGCGGAGATAATGTCCATGAATGGATAAGAGAGTCGGGCGCGCATATGTTCCGCTCGACAGGCGATATACAGGACAACTGGGAATCTATCAAAAGGCTTGCGCTGTCGCAGATGGGCAAAGAGTGCTACGGCGGCACCTTCTGCCACAATGATATAGATATGCTGGTTGTAGGTATGCACGGCGGCAGCAACAACGAATTTATAAACGGCGCGTCGGACGACCAGTTTGCAAACAAGGACGGCAAAGGGCTTGGCGGCTGTACCGATACCGAGTACAGGACGCATTTTTCGCTGTGGGCAATTATGAACTCGCCGCTCATGATAGGCTGTGATATACGCAGAATGACCCCCGCGACAAAGGAGATACTTACAAACAAGGACGTAATCGCGATAAATCAGGATATAGAGTGCAGGGGTCCGTACAGAATAAGCCAGTGGAACAACCCCGAAAATGTATTTTCGCTCGTAAAACCGCTGTCAAACGGGGACTATGCAATCGGTATGTTCAACTTCGGCGACAGGGCGGCGGAGATGTCGCTCCAGTTCTGGGATATAGGACTGAGCGCGGCGGCAGGCAGAGGTCTGGATATGTACGACTGCTGGTCGCATGAAAACATCGGCAAATTCTCCGAGAGATTTGTGACGGTTATCGAGCCGCACGACTGCCGCGTGCTGAGGGCAAAGGTAGTAAAGCTCTGATGGCAAACTATAAGACCTGTTTTAAGTGCGGCGCGGCTTTAGGCTCGGACGATATTGCGATATATCAGAAGCTGGTCACGCGCAACGCTCAGGAGTTTATGTGTATCGACTGCCTTGCGGAGTATTATAAGACTACGCGGGAGGCTATTGAGGAGCGGATAGATTATTATCGAAAAAGCGGGAAATGCACGCTGTTCAGATAAAAGCGCTGTTTTGAAAACGGTAAAATCCGGGAGGGCTGTCCGGGATTTTACCGTTGCTCTTTTTCTTATACAAATCGGGTACTGCAGCGAGTATGCACACGGAGCGATGGAGTATGAAGAAGTGAAAAGTAAATCATGTATATCAAGTGATGCTTGACAAAAGTATTTTAATATGATAAAATTATTGCAATAATTCAGCAGCAAAACAACAATTTTCAACTTTCTACTTACCGAGGATAACATGATGAAAAAACGCAAGCTTTTCTGTGAACTGTCACCACTTTGCTACAAAATTTCGCTGAAAAAAGAAAATCTACGCCGCAGTCTTAACGATTTGTTTACAAAAGAACACTTTGCGGCAGGATTAAACACCGTGCCGCTCCCCGAGCTTGTAAAACATCACAGCTCGGTCATTACGCGCAGGCTTCACGGTGTGGATATGCAGCTGCAAGAAAACAAGAAAATAAATTTACGGCTGGCGTCTGCGAAAATAAATGGGATAATAGTAAATCCCGGGGAGACCTTTTCATTCTGGCGCCTTGTCGGAGAGCCAAGTAAAAAGCGCGGATATGTTGACGGACTCGTAATAAGCAAGGATACGCTTGACCGCGGGACAGGCGGCGGCTTGTGCCAACTGGCGAACCTGATTCATTGGCTTGTACTTAACAGCCCGCTTGCCGTAACGGAAATCCATCACCATTCTGATGCGCTTTTTCCGGACAGCGGGAGGAGAGTGCCGTTCGGAACCGGTACAAGCGTATTTTATAAAAATGTTGACTATCGGTTTAAGAATACTGCAAATCAGCCGGTTCAGCTTCTGATATGGATTGACGGAAACAATCTATGTGGGGAGCTTCGTACTACCCTGCCCTTCGCATATAAATACAAAATCACCGAGGACAACCACGGCTACGTCGAGGAGGACGGCGTGTTCTACCGGATAAGCAAGGTTTACAGAGTGATACTCAACGCCGATAACACTGTGATAAAGCGCGAGATGATTCTTGACAATCATTCAAGAGTGATGTATGATTACTCTCTTATCCCCGAAAATCAGATTATCACACCGAGGCTCAGACGGCTTAGATAACCGCATGATTTACCGAATACAAATTAACAAAATAATAAAAGCCGCATCATAGCGACTTTTATTTTGTTTATAAGACCGATTTTTACAAAAACAATAACTCAACCGCTGGGTCCTCATAATAGGCTTACTTCGCGAGAACTAAGTTTCAAAAAAGAAAACCTCAACACGCGGATTGCGTGTTGAGACACTCGACTGGCAGGGGTGGTAGGAATCGAACCCACGTCAAAGGTTTTGGAGACCCCTATTCTGCCATTGAACCACACCCCTATATTAAATTGTATGAGATACGCTCGGATTTGGTTCATGCACCATAAAAAAATGGTGCACCATCAGGGACTCGAACCCCGGACCGACCGGTTATGAGCCGGTTGCTCTAACCAACTGA
>CAMEKZ010000007.1 GCA_945921635.1 uncultured Clostridia bacterium | reverse complement strand
CAATTATTTGAAAAAACTGCGTTTTTGCGGTGCGTGGGTTTATCGACAGTCTGACAGAGCGGAAATAATACGTTTCCGCTCTGTGTTTGCCACTGTCAGTTATCCATAGGGCTTATCTCAAAGCTTTCAAAATCAAAGTCGCACCCCGGCAAGAAAATAAACTTCACCGTGCCTTTTCCCCTTATATCCGGGAGCTTGTGCGTAACGGAGATAAATTCCTCGCTGTAAGGAAATTCGATTATCTCCTCCGCCGCCGTGCCGTTTTCGGTCACGAAATGAACGTGTACCGAGTCGTTGTCATGGCGTGTCCTGCCTGTCACGGTAATAGCCGCTGTACCCTTTGAAAAGTCCATTCCGTCATAGTCCATAAATACGTTGTTGCCGATTTTATGAACCCCGCCACCCACAATTTCAAAGGTGTCGCCGTGCAGTAAGTCGCTCTCTGCGGCGTTTATCTTTTCGTACGCCTTTATCTTCGGCGTAAACACAAAGCCGCCAAAGTCAACGCGCAAATCGTTCTTATCAAACTCAAAGTACAAATCCTGAAGTCCGCATATCCGCTCGTCTAATTTATAGTGATTATCCTTGTAGGTCTGCCACTCGAAATCCGCCTGATAGGTAAAGTCACCGAGCAGTTTTGAGCCGTCACCGTGCGGCTTTCCGAGCCACAGACGGAAACCAAACGGCGCGTCGCTGTGCCAGTTTATCACTCTTATCAGAAATTCATCTGTACCATACTTGCCGAAATCGGTTTTGGTAAAGCCTACTATGTTATTGTCCGGCTTTATGTTTACGCCACCCTTCTGCACCTCGTCAAGCAGAGAATTGCTGTCGTTGTAAAGGCAAGCAGGCAAAAACTCGTACGGACAGATACAAGCCTGACCGAACCCGGTCGCGGTAAATTCAAGCTCGGAGATAATCTCGGGCTGTGTCCTGCCGTTAAACGAACAGCAACGCATCCGAAACTCACCGTCACCGTTTGCGTATAGCTTTGCCGACAGTCCGTCCCCGGACGGTGTAACGGTCGCGATATTTGTCTCTATTCCGCTGTTTGTCACCACGCTCCACAGCAAATCGCGGTAGCTTGCGTTTTCGGGGCAGAGCCGCGCTGTCAGAATGCAGTTGTTATTATCGGGAGAAAGCACCGCGCCCGTGCTTCTTGTAAGCTCGATTTTTCTGAGCGGTATTTCATCGTTATTGACTTCTTCGGTGATATTTTCAAAGGTGCTTATACCGTCACGGATGTCGGATTTTACCGCGTTTATGACTATCTCGGCGGGAATAAGTCCGTTTGCAGTCGCGGTGACGGTTATTTTATCCTCGCTTATCGGTGCGGCTATATATGCCGCAGCCTTGCCCGAAAACAGCCTGCGTGCGGTGCTTTTATAGCTGTCATAATCGGTGCTGTCACCGTTGTCAAAACCGACCAGCCTGCCGCCGTCTACCTTTATATGTACGCGGTCGCGTGCGTTTTCTACCGCGTTTCCGTCCTTGTCAACGGTAGAAATAACCACGGCGGCTATCTCCTCGCCGTCAGCATTTATTTCTGCCTTGTCACAGCTCAGCACAAGCCGCGCGCTGTCGCCGAACGAGTGCTTTATATCTTCGTATGTACTGCCGTCCTCGGCTGTGCCTATTACCTTGATTTCTCCCTTTTCATAAGGAATCTGCCATGTCACGGTATATTCATCGGGAGTTTTCTTTCCGCAGGATTTTCCGTTTACAAACAGCTCTGCCTCTTTGAGATTTGTGTACGCAACAACGTCAATCAGCTGACCCTCGTTAAAGTCCCAGTAAGGGAAAAGGTGCAGCACGGGCTTATCCGTCCATGCCGCCTTGTAAAGATAGAAGCTGTCCTTTGCAAGGCCCGCGGTGTCGATATTGCCAAAATACGCATTTTTGGTGGAATACGGCGACGGCTCGCCGATATAGTCCGCACCCGTCCAGATAAACATACCTGCGCATATATCTATGTCGCGGTTCATCGCTATGACGTGCTGTGCGGTCTCTGCGGATGCACCTGCGCGGCAGTTGCCGAGTGATGAGCATTGCAGGTCGGCATGAGTAAGAAAAGCCGTTTCACGCGGGAAATGGTACACGCCGCGGCTCTTTACTCCCGAGGTGGTCTCACTTCCGTATATGCGCCAGTCGGGATATTTCTTGTGGTGCTCCTCGTACAGCCTTTCAAGATAGTTATATCCCGCAAGGTCAACCTGCTTTGCGCAGTTCTGCGCGCCGTCCCACGGCATATAGTTCGAGCCTATCGTGGTCGGTGCGTTTGCTTTCGGGTCGTTTTCTCTAACAGCGTCGTGAAGCATTTTCGCTACCTCACAGCCACGCGGAGAAACGTGGGTGTCATATATCTCGTTGCCGACACTCCACATAATGACCGACGGGTGGTTGCGGTCGCGCCTTATCCACGAAGCTACATCCTTTTTGTACCACTCGTCAAAAAACCGTGCATAGTCATACTCGGTCTTGGGGCGCTCCCACATATCAAACGCCTCGCTGTCAACCAGAATACCCAGCTCGTCGCAAAGCTCCATAAACGCCTTTGCGGGCGGGTTGTGCGAGGTGCGCACCGCGTTTGCGCCCATCTCCTGCATTTTAAGCAGCTGTCGTCTTGCCGCCGATTTGTTGAACGCCGCGCCGAGCGAGCCGAGATCGTGGTGCAGGCACACGCCGTTTATCTTTATATGCCTGCCGTTAAGATAAAAGCCGCTGTCGGGCTTGTATTCTATTTCGCGCAGACCAACCTTCTGCTCTGCGGTGTCGATTACCATACCGTACTTTAAAAGCTTTACCGATAATGTGAGCAGGTTAGGAGAGGATATATCCCATATATATTCATCTGATAAGCCGTTAAGCGAAAACTCTGCGGCGGTTGTATCACTTGCCGCAAGCTCCTTTGTAAACAGCACATTTTCGCCCTTTTGGAGAGTGAACAGGACAGTAAGTCCCTCAGGGTTTTCCACCTCCGCGCTGAGATAGCAGTCAAAGCCGCGCTCGGTCTTGTTGGTGTGGAAATATATGCCATCTGTCTTTAAATAGCTTTTCTCGGTTTCTATCAGATAAACATCACGGAAAATTCCCGCGCCCGAGTACCAGCGGGTGTTAGGACTGTAGTGGCGGACAAGCACCTCTATCTCGTTTTCACCGTCCTGCAAAAAGTCGGTTATATCAGCTTCAAACGAAGAATAGCCGTACTTCCAGTCAAAGGCGGGCTTGTGATTAACATACACCGTGCTGTCCATGTACACGCCCTCAAAATAAAGGCGGAAGCTCTTATTTGCTATCTTGCCGAAGTCGTAGGTCTTTTTGTACCTGCCGAAAGAGGTTTCGTACAGCTCAGAGGGGTTGTATATCAGCCAGTCGTGCGGGAGCTGCACGGTGGTATAATTGCCGCTCCAGTCGTTTTCCTTTTCCTTGTCAGCATCGGTTTTGGCAAAGAGCCAGTTGTCGTTGAATAATTTTCTCATATCGTATTACTTTTACTCCAAAAAATTTATCAATAAAGTGTGGGAAGTCTGTCGAGCGTCACCGCATAGGGGCTGTCGTACAGCCTTTTCAGCTCGTCGCGCGTGGTATAGTCCTCGGTAAGGCAAAAATCCTTTGACCAGGTCATGTACGCCGACCAGCCGACCTTTTTATTTACAATAGCCTCTGCGCTCGGCACCGTGCCCGTTTCTCCGATAGTAGTCAGCTTTTTTGCCGCGGTTATCTCCATCAGGTTGTAGTACATTTCGCTTTGTGAGGTATGCTCATGTGCGGGCGGGTACATATCGCGGGAGATTATATCCACCACATCATCACCCGGATAGCACTCCGGCACCTGCGAGTTCCACACCCAGATAAGATTGTTCAGACCGTGATGTTCTGTATAACGGTGATACATCAGCCTAAACAGCTTTTTCACCGTTTCTGCGCCCGCCGCGCCCCACCAGAACCAGTCGCCGTCACCCTCGTGAAACGGCCGCCACAGTATTGGTATCTGCTTGTCGCAAAACGGCCGTAACAGCGCCGCCGTCATATCCATATCCATGATAAGCGCCCTGTTTTCTGGCGTTCCGTCTATGACCGCCTTTTTCGCGTCAAAGTCGGTATTCTCCGAGAAAAATGACTTTCCGTGCCCGCCGAGCGGCGAAAACCAATGCCAGCACATCGTTATAAGTCCCTTTTTCTCCGCCCACTCCCAGGCGCGGCGGAGCGTGCCGGTGTTCTGCTCCACCTCGGTCATGCACTCTTCATCAGTATCGGTGTAATTTATATTCGGCGAGTAAGACAGCAGCTCAAAGCCGAGCAGAGCAGGCTCTTTTCCTGTTACGCTCTTTATATGGTGCAGCTCCTCCTGCGCCATTGTCTGGGTATGCTGACCCGTCACTATCCCGCTGTAGGTTATGTCGGAAAGATATTTCATCACATTCTTTACGCATCGCTGCGCGTTTTTGTTGCAGGGTGTGTATATTTTATCGCTCATATATTCTCCTTAAAGTATATCATAGCTGCGCCTGTCGGGTTTTGTACGGACGATAAAGTCGATATAGTCCGCCGAGGAGGAATAGAACATATCCTCGTATCTTGCCGCACCCGCGCCGCCTAAGGGGTAGCTGTCATCGGAAATATAGTTTCCCGATATGTCAATCGTATAGCAGTCGGCATACTGCATAAAGCACTCCTCACAAAGCGTGATAAGCCTCTGCGCGTTTTCGGTAAACCTCTTGTCAGCCTTCAGCGGCTTTATGTTACCGTCAAAATCGCGGTAGCTGTCGCACAGCTTTATCCTGCTTAGTATTATGTTTCCACCGTATTTTTCGCTCAGAAAAGCGGCAAAATTTCTGCACGCTTTTGTGATAAGTTCCCTGTCTTTGTCACAGTCAAGATAAAACAGCTCGGCATTGTCCTTTATCTTGCCGAAAAATGCGCTGTGCTTTACCGTCCTGTCAGCCGCAAAGCAGCCGCCGTTATACCTTGCCGCCTGCAAAGTAATATCGGTAAAGTCTATCGCAATCCACTTTGACGGACTTTCTCTTACCGTCTGTACGGCTTTTTTGTCAAGCGCGTCCTTTATCACCTTTTCCGATGTGCTAAGCTCGTTGGAGAAAAGACTCTTATCATAAGCTATCGGCTTTGAAAACGCCCAGATAAACGGGTTTTGCGATATGACACAGCCGTGTGAGGCGTTGTGACAGCGGTTTATCGCCTCTTTTACGGCAGAGCCGCCCCAAATATCTACGCTTGTGTTTGAGCATATCAGCGTGTATTCGCTTATCCTGTCGGCTACCGATTTCGGGTCGTTTCCGTCCCACAGGTCGTATGCCGCACGCGCCATATAATGCAGATTCTTGTCATTTACCGCAACGGTACAGCCGAGCGCGCTCTCAAGCGTGGCGCGGATAAAGTTCGCTATCGGTCGCTTTATACGGTATTTTTTGTCGAACAGGACGCAAAGCTCGCTGTAGCTTAGCTTTTGGAGTGTGTTGCTCTCAAGCGCGGATATGACTCTTACGGTCTTTTTCATATCGTAATTGTCACCGAAGTCAAACCGCTTGTACACATCGGTCACGCCGCTGAAATCCCTCTGCATAATCTCAATAAGCTCGCGGCGGTTTTCTGCGATAAACTCGCGCGAGGTGTGCCGCATGATAAGCTCGGCGGGCTTTTTCCTGTCGAGTATGCGCGGGAGAAAGCCCCTCTGCGCGGCATTATCATAATAATATAAAATCTTGTCAAGCTTTATCTCGTTGTCGTTTTCAAGATAATATCTGCTGCCGCCGCCCGAGACTATCTCGGCTATCGCCCTGCGGCAGTCGCTGAAATAAAATCTGTCGAAGATTATGCCGCCTTTGCTTTTCCGGAGCAGGTCGCCGAAATATCCCCATGACAGGTCGATGACTATCGGGTTTACCCTTTTTATAAAGTAGTGTTCTATCTCGCCTAGAAATTTGTTCAGCTCGGTTCTGGGCGAGCTTATGCGCAGATGCCGCCGTATGCCGAAAAGCTCGGGTAATACCGTTCGTACGAGGATAATTTTATCGCTGTCATAAAGCTCTTTGAGCCTTGCTATGAATATATCGAGTAACGGCGCATATACCTCTCTTGGCAGAATTTTTGGGAGCGGCTCGCCGTCGGGAATCACATTTCCCGATGTCCTTTGTGCAGTCACAAAGCTGTCACCGATTTTTAAAATACTGTTTATTGCTGTGCCGTAAAAGTCGAGGATAAAATAGTCGGCTTTGTTGCTTTCTATGTACTTATCGACTGTTTTTGAAAAGTCGGGGCTGTCACCTTTTCCTAAAACAGCATTAGGGAAAAACGCGGTCAGCGGAGAAATGCCGCTTATGCTGCTGTCCGCCTTATACTGCGCCACACCGTCAAAAATGCGTGTCAGATTTTCCGAGCCCATTGTCAAAAAGCTTATCGGCTGTAAAAGGCAGGCGTTGTCCGTCTCGCCGACTGTAATCGTGCGGTTTTTCGCGCTGACGGCGCATACCTTGAAAAAGCACAGCACATTTCCTATACCCGATACCCTGACCGAGCTTTTTTCAGTAGTAAGAAGCGGTTTGTACGCGGTATCCTCGCGCCTGAAATACACGACAAATCTGTCATAGCCCTCAGGCTTTTCCCATGTCAATCTAACAGATACGCCGTCATCTGCGGCAAAGACCTTTACAGTACCCTTATTCATGGCTTTTACCTCTCATAATAATTATAGTAGCTTTATGCGTCACGGATATGCTTTAATTCTACCATAAAGCGGATAAAATTACAAGAGCGGCGGGCATTTTA
Organism: uncultured Clostridia bacterium; assembly: GCA_945921635.1. Taxonomy (GTDB): domain Bacteria; phylum Bacillota; class Clostridia; order Oscillospirales; family Ruminococcaceae; genus Ruminiclostridium_E. The sequence continues at coordinate 24,287 of CAMEKZ010000007.1, read as the reverse complement.
CCCTTGACAAATTTGCTGTATGGTAGTATAATATCGTTTGAATTTGAAAATGAATTTCAATTTCAATTTGAAAGGAAGAAATCACATTGGCATACAAAACACGGCAAAGAGAGCTTATTTTAGGCTTTATAAAGCAGAACGCAGGCTCTCACCTTACCGCAGACAATATAGCCGACGCGCTGAAATCCGAAGGGGTAGGAAAGACCACGGTGTACCGCTATCTTGAAAAGCTGTGCGGCGAGGGACTTGTCAGAAAATATATTTTGCAGGAGGGCAAGAGCGCCTGCTATCAGTATTCCGAAAATGCGGACTGCGACAGCCATTTTCACCTCAAATGCCTTAAATGCGGGTGCCTTATGCATCTGGAGTGCGATTATCTTAGCGATCTCAAGGAGCATATAAGCGGGCATCACGGCTTTATAATAGACGGCTCGCGCACTGTTTTCTATGGTATCTGCGAGGGGTGCGCCGAAAAGTTAAAGAAAGAACAGCAGAAAGGGACAGATAAATGAAGATAATAAAAGCAATCAGGAGAATAACGGCGGCGGTATTATCCGCGGCGGTGCTGCTTTCCGCTACTGCCTGCGCGGCAAACAACAGCGGGTCGGAAAGCGGGGAGGACGGCAAGCTCAGCATAATTTCCACGGTTTTCCCGCCGTATGACTTTGCAAAGCAGATAACGGGAGATAAGGCAAGCCTTGAAATCCTGCTCCCGCCCGGAAATGAGACTCACACCTACGAGCCGTCTCCGAGCGACATAATCGCTATCCAGAACTGCGATATATTCCTTTATATCGGCGGAGAAAACGAGCTGTGGGCGGATAAGATACTAAGCTCTGCCGATACCTCCGGTATTAAAATAGTAAAGCTGATTGATACGGTTACGCTGTTAAGCGAGGAGGACGAGCACGAACAACACGAAGCAGAAGAGCATGACGGGCACGAGCACGAGTACGACCAGCATATATGGACCTCTCCCGCAAACGCAAAAATCATGCTGAATGCAATCTGTGACGCAATCTGCGAGGTTGACAGCGAAAACGCGGACTATTATAAAAAGAACAAGGACAGCTACGAGGTCGAAATAACCGCTCTGCAAAATGATATAAAGACCGCTGTTGACAACGCGAAAAACAAGACCGTGATTTTCGGCGACCGTTTTCCGTTCAGGTACTTTGCAAACGAGTTCGGACTTGACTGCTATGCCGCCTTTTCGTCCTGCTCCGACGAGAGCGAGCCGAGCGCCGCTACCGTAACGATGCTGATTGATAAGATAAAGGAGCTTGGCATACCGGTTGTATACTATCTTGAGTTCAGTAGCCGCAAGGTTGCAGATACGCTGTGCGAGCAGACCGGCGCGCAGGCGCTGATGCTCCACTCCTGCCACAACGTCTCCAAAGATGACCTTGACAGCGGCGCGACCTATGTAAGCCTTATGCGGCAGAATCTTGAAAATCTGAAAATATGCCTCAACGGAAAGGAATAATATGTCCGAAGAATATCTTATAGAATGTAAAAATCTTACTGCCGGCTATGAGGGTCAGGCGGTGGTAAAGGATTTGTCCTTTACCGTGTCACAGGGGGATTATCTGTGTATAGTCGGCGAAAACGGCAGCGGCAAATCCACCCTTATGAAAACTCTGCTCGGGCTTAAATCGCCGCAGTCGGGGGAAATAGTTTTCGGCGGGGGTTTAAAGCAGACCGAGATAGGCTATCTGCCACAGCAGACGGCGGCACAAAAGGACTTTCCGGCAACGGTGCGCGAGGTCGTGCTGTCGGGGTGTCTTGGCAGGCGCGGCTTTCACCCGTTTTATACAAAGGCGGATAAAACGCTCTGCGACAGCAATATCGAGCTGCTCGGTATAAAGCATATAGCGCACAAAAGCTACCGCGATTTATCGGGAGGTCAGCAGCAGAGGGTGTTGCTTGCCCGCGCGCTCTGCGCGACAAAAAAGCTTTTACTGCTTGACGAGCCGGTGTCGGGACTTGACCCGATGGTGACAGCGGAAATGTACGAGATAATCGCAAGACTGAACCGCGAGCAGGGCGTCACCGTGATTATGATTTCGCACGATTTGCAGGGCGCGCTGAGATACGGAAGTCGGATACTGCACTTAGAGAGCGGGGCTTATTATTTCGGCACGACTGATGAATACCGCAGTACCGATATTTTCCACGCAATGAGCACCTGTGACTGTCATTGTGACTGCGACCACCATGTAAAGCGCGCAGATAACACGGACAAAGGGGGCACGGACAATGCTTGAAATGCTTCAGTATGACTTTCTTGTACGCGCGCTTGTAGTTGGACTTTTAGTATCTCTGTGTGCGGCTCTGCTAGGGGTCAGCCTTGTTTTAAAGCGCTATTCGATGATAGGTGACGGACTTTCTCATGTAGGCTTCGGCGCGCTCGCCATAGCGTCAGCTATGAATTTAGCTCCCCTGTATGTGTCTTTCCCCGTTGTGATGATTGCGGCGTTTATCCTGCTCAAAATCAGCTCAAACGGCAAGATAAAGGGTGACGCGGCTATCGCGCTGTTGTCAAGCAGTGCGCTTGCAATAGGCGCGGCGGTGATTTCGCAGACCTCGGGCACGACCGATATAAACAGCTATATGTTCGGCAGTATCATGGCGATAAGCAACGATGACCTGATTCTCAGCGTGATATGCTCGGTTATCGTTATTGTACTGTTTGTGCTTTTCTACAACAAGATTTTCGCCGTGACCTTTGACGAGAGCTTTTCAAAGGCTACCGGAGTACGGGCGGGACTGTACAACACGGTTATCGCTCTGCTCACCGCGCTGACGGTCGTTGTAGGCATGAGGATAATGGGCGCACTTCTTATATCCAGCCTGATTATCTTCCCTGCGCTTACCTCAATGCGCGTGTTCAGAAGCTTTAAGAGTGTGACTGTTTGCTCGGCGGTAGTATCGGCGGTGTGCTATATTATAGGTATGGAGATAACCTATAATCTCGATTTGCCTGCGGGCGCGAGCGTAGTGCTTGCAAACCTCGGTATGTTCCTGCTTTTTTCGGCGGCAGGACTTATTACAAAGCGTGTGAGGAAATAAAAATAAGGCTTGCAAAGCATTGAACCGCTCTGCAAGCCCATTTTTATTTACCCTTTTTCATATCATTCGCAGAATATACCACCTCGGCATATATCGCCGCAATTACCTTATACAGCTCGACGGGTATGCACTCGCCGCTGTTCAGCATAACCAGTAACGCCGCGGTGCTGTCGTCGCGGTAGACCGGCACTCCGTTTTCATCTGCTATGTTTATGATTTTCTTCGCAAGCTCGCCCAGACCCGACGCCACGACCACCGGCGCGTAGCTCATATCGGGATTGTATTTTAATGCGGCGGCAGCCTGCTGACCGAAATTACGCTTGGACATCAAGACCCTTCCTCCTGTCTATTATTTTCGGGAATACATCGGTTAAGACGTGCGGCTTTTTAAGCACGGCGGTTTCAAGCTTTGCGGGCTTGTAGCCAATGCTTCGCACTACTGTTTCTATTCTCTCGGTGAGCTTTTTAACGCGGTACTGAAAGCTCTCGGGGTATAAAAACGACAAATTCAGATTTTCACCGAGCGCATACATATCCACCTCAAACCGGCCTACCGACTCAATATCAAAGGTGAGGAACAGATGATAGTTTTTCTGACCCACGGGGGTGTTGTTCGGGTTGTTTTCGTCATTGTCCACCCACAGCTCGCCGAACGCTTTTGTGTTTTCAAACTGTAACGGCAGGACGTAGTGTGCAAGCGGGGTGAATACACCCGGCGCGTTTAGCAGGCTCTGCAAAAGGTTTGACGCGTTGAAGTTGTCTAAAGACCGTATCGCCTCGTGATTTATGTTCTTTCCGATGAAATCGGTAAGCTTATCAAGCGTAGACGGCGCGGACGGAGTGTTGCTCGTCGGGGGCAGCTCCTTGCGCTGAACCATATCGTTTACTATATTTGTAAAAAACTCGAAAACCGTTTCACGCTCGGGTATGTCGGGCATATCACGCAAAATGTCATTCAGATAATCAACCACCTGAGTCATATCGCGCAGCCCCTGAAACTCTCTGTGGATAACGGGAATCATCTGCCTTGACTCGGTACCTGACAGCATACTCATCAGTATATCTTTGAGAGTCTGAAGACCGGATTGCTGTCCGTCAAAGAATCTTGAGGAAATATATTCCAGCTTATCCTGTGATAAATCAAGCTCGGAAAGGTAATTTTCATCGCTTAAATGTGACTTTATGAACAAAGATAATGAGGAATTTTCGTCTTTATTGTCAAAATTGCTTAATAACTCTTGATTTTCTGTTCGATTTAGTGTATTATTAGAAGTATAAGAATTATCTGACATCTCCTCGATTTGTTTCGGACTGAACATTTTCTGGAGCAGATTGTTGAAGGCTGTCGAAAGTTCTTTACGCATTTCGTCCGACGGGATGTAGGCAAGCAGATTTGCAAAGCTCTCTTTGAGCATATATTTATTGGTGTTGTAGCGTGACAGGTTATGTATCACAAGCGGTATAAAGGTCTGGGTGCGCTCGTCATTGAGCAGGCTTGCCGACACATCTTTAAGAAGTGCAAGCGTTTCGCTTTTAAGCGGCTCGAACATATCAGGCGCTGTATCGCTGCCCCATTCCTTTGAAAGGCTCAGCAGCTTTGCGGAAAGCGAGGAGTTGGGCGAGAAATACTCCGACAGGAATTTAAGGTTCGCACTCAGTGCATTGAGTATTTCTTCCTTGTTGCTCGCAAAATTCAGCGCTTTAAGCACGTTACCGATATTTTCCTTTATATCGGGACTGGTCGTGGTTTTGAGTATTCCGTGCAGAAGCTTGTAAAACTCATCACCGCTGAACATTGTGTTCTGCTTTTCCTGATTGCGTATCTCCTCCACCAGCTTGTCGGGACTGAGATAAAAGCTCTTTATCAGCTCGTCCATGTCGCCGTACAGCTCGGTGTAGCCGTTTATCAGGGTCTGCTCCAGTACATCGGAGCTGAGCAGTCCTTTCAGCGTCTCAACCGCCATTGTCGGGTCCTTTATCTGCACCGTCATAGGCGCGAGATTTTTACGACCCATCATCATTGCGGCGGCAGAATCGTTATCCGACGCGCTCTTTGCCTGTATGGGCTGAGCAAGCTCGACCATATCAAACGGCTCTATATTTCCGTCATACTGGCGGTTTGTAAAGGAATAGCTCTTATTATTGGTAACCGGAGTGGTTATCTGAGGAATATTCGGCATGATGTTCACTCCCAACTTTTTTCGGTTTCCCCATTAAAAATAAGTTTATCACATTTTTTACGATTTATCAATATCAATCTTACGGATTGCAAAAAAAATAAATTATTTTTTCAGAAAGGCGGTTTTCTATATGGCAAAGGTTGAAGCAGGCATGGAGTCCATGCTGGAGATGTACATATTTGAAACCAACACACTGCTTGAGCAGCTTGACGAAATTCTTCTGAGGACAGAGGACGCGAATGTCTTCTCCGAGGAGGACATCAACGAGATTTTCCGCATAATGCACACTATCAAGGGTTCTTCCGCGATGATGGGCTTTGAAAATCTCCAGCATCTTGCACACAAGGGCGAGGATATGTTCTTCGTTATCCGTGAAAAGCCGGAGATAGCAAAGGACGCGCATTTTGTATACGAGCTGATTTTTGAGGTTTCCGACCTTTACAAGGCAGAGATTGAATATATCCAGAACAGCGGAGATGATGACTACGCTCCGACCGATTTTTCCGAAACCTTTAAAAAGCTGGAGGACGCTACCGCAAGGCTTAAAGCTATGGAGAGCGGTGAGCAGGCAACTGCCGCGTCTTCTGCACCCACAGCGCAGAGTGCCGATACAAATACCGCCGCACCGACAGCGGCAGCTGATGAGGGAGCAATGACAGTCCGTGTATTCTTTGAGGACGGCTGTAAGATGGAAAATCTCCGCGCGTTTTTACTGCTCACAAAGATAAAGGAAGAGGCAGATGTTATAAGCTGCTACCCGCCCGATGTAGAGTCAAATGCCGACACCGCAAAGGAAATTGTGGAAAACGGCTTTGTTGTTACCTTCAAGGGCTTTGACAACAACAACGACGCCGTAATAAAGGCTATTGAGGGCGCTGTAAACGTACAGTCCTACGAGATAATTGATACCCCCGCGGCTCAGCCAAAGCAGGAAGAAAAGCCTGCCGAAGCTCCCGCACCCGCAGCTCCCGCTCAGACAGCGGCACAGGTACAGCCCACGGCACAGCCTGCGGCTCCCGCTCCTGCGGCTGCCGCACAACCTGCACAGGCTCAGCCTGCCGAGGAAAATAAGCCCGCTCAGGCAAAGGAAAAGAGCGCGGTTGCAAAGGCACAGGAGGATATAAAGAAAGCAAACGGCGGACAGAAGCAGAGCCTTATCAGCGTAAACCTGTCAAAGCTCGACCAGCTGCATGATATAGTAGGCGAAATCATCACCACCGAGTCAATGGTTATCGCAAACCCCGACCTTGAGGGACTGGAGCTTGAAAGCTTCTCAAAGGCGGCAAGACAGCTGCGAAAGCTCACCGACGAGCTTCAGGACACGGTTATGTCTATCAGAATGGTACCGCTTGCGGGCGTATTCCAGAAAATGGGAAGAATCGTCCGCGATATGAAGATAAAGCTCGGCAAGGACGCAGAGCTTATACTTGAGGGCGAGGGGACAGGGGTAGACAAGAGCATTGTCGATAACTTAAACGACCCGCTGATGCACCTTGTAAGAAACTGCATGGATCACGGCATCGAGTCAAGCACCGCCGAGAGAAAGGCGCTCGGCAAGCCCGAAAAGGCTTATGTAAAGCTTTCGGCAAAGCACTCCTCGGGAGAGGTAATTATTACCGTTTCCGATGACGGCGCGGGCATCAACTGTGAAAAGGTGCTTGCAAAGGCGGCAAAGAGCGGACTGCTCGCCAAGCCCGAAAACGAATACACCAAAAAAGAAATACAGAATATGATACTGCTCCCCGGCTTTTCTACCAATGAGCAGGTTACCGAGTACAGCGGCAGAGGCGTCGGAATGGACGTAGTAAAGCAGAATATCGAGCAGGTCGGCGGAACTCTCACCGTAGAGAGCGAGGAGGGTCACGGCACAAGCTTCATTATCAAGATACCGCTAACGCTCGCTATTGTCGAGGGCATGAAGCTTCAGGTAGGCGCGACGATATTCACTATCCCGATTTCGTCCATCAAGGAAAGCCTTATGGTAAATGACAATCAGATACTGCACGACACAAAGCAGGGCGAGATGATAATGATACGCGGCGTATGCTATCCGATTTTAAGACTGCACGAAAAGTTCAGAATGCCCACCAAAATCACAAATCTTGAGGACGGCATCTTACTGCTGGTCGATGTAGGCGGAAAGAATGTCTGCCTGTTTGCCGACAGACTTATCGGCGAGCAGCCGGTAGTCGTAAAGCCGTTCCCGAAGTATCTCAGCCAGTACAATATAAAGGCAGAGGGCCTTTCGGGCTGTACCGTTATGGGTGACGGAACAATTTCGCTTATTATCGATGTAAACAATCTGATAAGCACAAACTGATAAATACAATCGGGAGGATAAGGTCTTGGCAGCAGAAAATTTTAACGAAAAGCTTCAGGCGCTTCTGAACAGCCAGATGGAAATGGAGCTTGCGAAAAAAGACGTATCGAATAAAGAGCTTACAAAGGTGCTCACATTTTATATCGGCGATCAGGTATACGGTATAGAAATTCCTTATGTTATAGAAATTATCGGTGTACCGCCGATAACTGTGGTACCCGGCGTACCCGACTATATCAAGGGTATTATCAATGTCAGAAGCAAGATAGTGCCTGTCGTAAACATAAGAAGCAGATTCGGCAAGGAAGAAATCGAGTTCAACGACCGCACCTGCATAATTATTATTTCAACGGGTGACGTGTCTGTCGGAGTTATCGTGGACAGCGTAGCGGATGTTATATCCGTAACCGAAAACCATGTTTCCAAGACGCCGGAGCTCAACAACGTAAATACAAGCAAGTTTATCAAGTATATACTTGAGATGGACGATGGAATAAAGCTTGTGCTTGACGTGTCAAAGCTGATTGACGAGCACGCCCGCGATGAAGCGGCACAGTAAAGGGTCGGTGCCAAATTGTTAAAAATCGACGACAACGAGTTTAACCGTCTTGTTTCCTATATGCGTGACAATTACGGCATAAATCTTTCGCACAAGCGCACGCTTATAGAGGGCAGACTGAGCAACACGCTTATCGAGCGGGGCTACAGCACCTACGGCGAGTATCTTGATATGTGCTTTTCCGATAAGAGCGGAAAAGAGGTAGACCGCCTGCTGAACAAACTCACCACAAACCATACATATTTTATGCGCGAGCCGGAGCATTTTAAGTTTCTTACTTCTACCGTGCTTCCTTTTATGAAGGAGGTAAACAAGAGCAGTAAGACAATGCGTGTATGGAGCGCGGGCTGCTCCAGCGGAGAAGAGGCGTACACCACAGCCATGCACATAAGCGAGTACCTCGGAAATGAAAAGTCCGCATGGGATACGCGTATTCTTGCTACGGACATTTCGCAGAAGGTGCTTGCCGGCGCGCAAAGCGGTATCTATCAGTCGTCCGGAATGAGTGATTTGCCGAAAGAGTGGATAGCAAAGTATTTTGACAGATATTCCGACGATCAGTATAAGGTCAACAAGAAGCTTAGAAAAGAGGTAATTTTCCGTACCTTCAACCTTATGGAAAGTATCCCCTACAGAAAAGCACCGTTTGATCTGATTTTCTGCCGCAACGTAATGATTTACTTTGAGCTTGAAACAAAGGTCGAGCTTGTAAAGCGTTTTTATGATGTACTGCGTCCCGGCGGATATCTGTTTATCGGTCACGCCGAAAGCATACCGAGAGACGCAACCAAATATGAATATATTAAGCCTGCGATTTACAGAAAACCGCTGTAATCGCATACGACATTGTATTTCCGCCGCTTAAATACGGCGGAAATATGTATATATAGACAGAAATTTCTATAAATTTCTATTTTGGGTACAATTTTCGGGTACAGAGGGTGATATTATAAATCCCAGAATAAAAGCAATTGTGGCGGGGTCTATGCCTGCAATAAATCACATTATAAAATCAATCATAAACCGCGGCAATATAGCTGTTGCATCGGCTGTCTGCGATATTAAGGACATAGAAGAAACCGTAAAAAAATGCAATGCTGACTGTGCGGTAATATGCGATATAACGGCGGGCAGAAATTTTTCCCTGCCGCGCTGTCTTGCGGAAATCCCGGTCGTGCTTGTTACAAATAATCCCGATATTATAAATCAGCCGAAGAAATACGGCCTGTTTAGCGCTATAAAAAGCTCAAGCGGCGGAAGCACGGGGCTGGCTCTGTTTGAAAGACAGCTTAACGATGCGCTTGAAACCATATATTCAAGCAGAAAGAAAGTACCGCATATAAATGAAAGCTACGATGCCTCGGCGAAAAAACCAAAGGATATAGCAGTAAGACAGCGGTTTATTGATTTGAATACAGAAGACGAAAAAGCGGTAAATCAGCAGTTTATAGATTTAGGCACGGACAGCGCCGCTCAGAAAAGGCAAAAACCCTCCCACGCGGTAAAGCCTCAGTCCGAGGGCGGCTCGCTCGGCAGCAGAGAAATCGAGCTTATCGCGATAGGCGCGAGTACAGGCGGCACCGATGCGATAATCGAGGTAGTGAAAAACCTGCCCGTAGATACACCGCCCGTAGTCATAGTACAGCATATGCCTGAGGGCTTTACCAAGATGTACTCCGACCGGCTTGACCGTATCTGCAAAATGAGTGCAAAGGAGGCGGAGGACGGCGACCGGCTCAGGCAGGGTCTTATAATAGTAGCACACGGCGCGCGGCAGATGGAAGTGAAAAAGGACGCGAACGGCTATTACATTTCCTCAAAGCCCGGCGAAAAGGTGTCTGGACACTGTCCGTCGGTAGATGTGCTGTTCCGATCGGTAGCCAAAGTTGCGGGAAAAGAAGCGATAGGCGTTATACTCACCGGTATGGGTCGCGACGGCGCTTACGGACTGGGAGATATGCGCAGAGCTGGCTCGTTTACGATAGGGCAGGACGAAAAGTCCTGCGTCGTGTACGGTATGCCGTGCGTAGCGTTTAACGAAGGCGCAGTCGCAAAGCAGGCGCCGCTTGATGAAATAGGTAATATTATTGTATCTATGATAAAATAAATCTGTGAGGTAAAACGTATGACTAAATCAAAAAGATTCATTCCTGCCGTGTCGGCGGCAATAGCGGCGCTTATCGCGCTTGCAGTTCTGATTTGCGTTCAGCCGGCGGCATCTGCCGAGAGCGGAAAAACCGCATCTCAGATTACCGCGGAGATGGGAGCAGGCTGGAATTTAGGAAACAGCCTTGATGCGACAGGCGGCTGGGGGCTCAGCTCCGAGACCTCGTGGGGCAACCCCAAGACCACAAAGGCTATGATTGACGCGGTAAAGGCACAGGGCTTCAACACCGTGCGTGTGCCTGTTTCGTGGGGAAATCACACCTCGGGTGACAATTTTACAATCGACTCTGCATGGATGGCGAGAGTAAAAGAGGTTGTAGATTACTGTATCGACAATGATATGTATGTTATCCTCAACATACATCATGACACAAGCACCTCCTACTATTATCCCGATGAGGCGCACAAGACGCAGTCGGTGAAGTTCGTAACATCAATCTGGAGCCAGGTTGCAAAGGAGTTCAAGGATTACGACCAGCATCTGATATTTGAGACGCTGAACGAACCGAGACTTGTCGGTACAAATGACGAGTGGTGGTTTCCGGTAAACAGTCCTAACAGCTACGTAACCGCGGCGATAAAGGTTATAAACGAGCTTAATCAGGCGGCGGTTGACACTATCAGAAGCGCGGGGGGCAACAACGCAGACAGATGTATAATGATACCCGGCTACGGCGCGTCGATAGACGGCTGCACAACGCCGCAGTTTACGCTCCCGACGGACAGCGCAGCTGACCGGCTTATAGTATCGGTACACGCATACACACCGTATAACTTCGCGCTTAACGCGAGCGGAACATCGACATTTTCGGACGACCTCAAATCCGAGGTTGACTATCTGTTCAACACGCTCAAAACCAAATACATAAATAAAGGAATACCCGTAGTAATCGGCGAGACAAGCGCGTCAAACAAGAACAACGCCGCCGAGCGCATAAAGTGGGCGGATTATTATTTCAAAAAAGCGGCTGACGCGGGCATACCCTGCGTGCTGTGGGACAACAACGTCTACAGCGGCTCCGGCAACCTCGGCGAACAGCACGGACACCTAAACCGCAAGACCCTAGAGTGGTTTGACAAAGAGTTTGTCGATACAATGGTGAAAAAGTACGGAGTAACTGTCACACCGACCAAGCCGTCGAATATCACGGGCTTTGCACTCGGCGGCAGAGCGGCAGACGCGCTCCGCCTTAACTGGAATAAGAACTCAAGCGCAGACGGATATATAATCGAAAAGTATGACGGCTCAAAGTGGGTAAATATAGCAAAGATTACCAACAACGCTACAACTACCTACCGTGTAACCGGACTTGCGGCGGGTACGGCGTACAAGTTCCGCATGAGAGCCTATAAAACGGACGGCTCGACCGCGCTTTACAGCGGATATACAAGCACTCTCGCGGCACGGACAAATCCTTCAAAGGTAACAGGTCTTACCCTCGGCGGCAGAGCGGCTGACGCTTTGCGCCTTAACTGGAACAAGAACACATCAGCCGACGGATACATAATTGAAATGTACAACGGCTCAAAGTGGGTGCGCGTAACAAAGATTACGAATAATGCCACAACTACCTACAGAGTAACAGGACTCAAAGCGGGCACAGCCTACAAATTCCGCGTAAAAGCCTATAAGATGAGCGGCAAGACCGCACTTTACAGCGGATATACGGCAACTCTTGCAGTGCGGACAAATCCGTCAAAGGTGACCGGTGCAAAAATCGGCGGTACGGCTTCAAATGCACTCCGCCTTAACTGGACAAAGAACACCTCCTCGGACGGATATATAATAGAGATTTACAAGGGCGGCAAATGGGTACGCGCGGCGAAGATAACCAATAACGCCACAACCACCTACAGAATAAGCGGACTTGCAAAGAACACCAACTATCCGCTGAGAATAAAAGCCTACAAGATGAGCGGCAAAACCGCTTTATACAGCGGATATACGGCTGTAGCGGGCAAGACAACGGCGTAAAGATGAGCGGCAGTACCAAGCGGTACTGCCGCTTTTTAATGCGGATTATCCGATTATACCGATATGAGGCGCTGACCACAAAGGTATATCCTAAAATCTGTAGAATAAATTAGCTTAATTTAGAGTGATAACGAGTAACAATTGTGAAAACAAACAATATTTGTTTATACCGATTGTGCGGATATACAAAAAAAATCTCAACGGAAAAAATCACTTCAATAAAGTTGACAGCGCAAATGCAGATGTGATATACTTAATTTAGTTAAATTTACCGAAAATCTGCCTTATATAAGGAGAATTGTTATGGAAAAATCAAAAGCACCATTTTCGTATTTCATAAAACGCGCGTCTGTAATTCTGACAGCGTTATTTATGCTTGTATTATGTGTATGTGCGCTGACAGCGCCGGCATCCGCGGCAAATGAAGGCTTTTATGTTAACGGCACAGAAATCTGTGACGCAAACGGAAACAGCTTTGAAATGCGCGGTGTCAATATTGCACACGCATGGTATACAGCATATACCGAAACATCAATAAAAGCGGCGGCAAATCTGGGCGCGAATACCGTGAGAATAGTTTTGTCGGACGGCGCTAAGTGGAACAAGACTACATACAGCGAAGTAGAAAATATCATAAATCTGTGCAAGCAGAATAAAGTGGTATGTATTCTTGAGGTTCACGACGCAACAGGCAGCAACAGTACCGCAGACCTTGACAGCGCGGTAAGCTACTGGATAGAATTGAAAAATCTGCTTAACAGCAACACAGAATACGTTATTCTCAATATAGCAAACGAGTGGTACGGTTCTTGGGACGGCAGCGCATGGGCAGAAGGATACAAAAGAGCGATAAAGTCGCTTCGTACCGCGGGAATAAATAACATGATAATGGTAGACTCCGCGGGCTGGGGACAGTACCCCGACTCTATAAAATACTACGGCAAGGAAGTATTCAATGCCGACAGTCAGAAAAATACCGTATTTTCCATACATATGTATGAATATTCCGGCGGTAATTCTACTACTGTTAAGACAAATATCGACAATGCACTTTCTATCGGAGTACCTGTTGTAATCGGAGAATTCGGCAACCGTCACACAGACGGTGATGTGGACGAGCAGACTATACTCAGCTATTGCGAACAAAAGAATGTTGGCTACCTCGGCTGGTCATGGAAGGGAAACAGCGGAGGCGTTGAATACCTCGACTTATCCGATACATGGGACGGCACAAGTCTTACCGATTGGGGAAATACCCTATTTTATGACACATACGGAATAAAAAATACTTCATCAATATGCTCTGTCTATACCGGCGGGCAGTCGGGCACCGAGGATTTTTCAAATGAAAAAATCACGGGCTTTGCACTCGGCGGCAGAGCGGCAGACGCGCTCCGCCTTAACTGGAATAAGAACTCAAGCGCAGACGGATATATAATCGAAAAGTATGACGGCTCAAAGTGGGTAAATATAGCAAAGATTACCAACAACGCTACAACTACCTACCGTGTAACCGGACTTGCGGCGGGTACGGCGTACAAGTTCCGCATGAGAGCCTATAAAACGGACGGCTCGACCGCGCTTTACAGCGGATATACAAGCACTCTCGCGGCACGGACAAATCCTTCAAAGGTAACAGGTCTTACCCTCGGCGGCAGAGCGGCTGACGCTTTGCGCCTTAACTGGAACAAGAACACATCAGCCGACGGATACATAATTGAAATGTACAACGGCTCAAAGTGGGTGCGCGTAACAAAGATTACGAATAATGCCACAACTACCTACAGAGTAACAGGACTCAAAGCGGGCACAGCCTACAAATTCCGCGTAAAAGCCTATAAGATGAGCGGCAAGACCGCACTTTACAGCGGATATACGGCAACTCTTGCAGTGCGGACAAATCCGTCAAAGGTGACCGGTGCAAAAATCGGCGGTACGGCTTCAAATGCACTCCGCCTTAACTGGACAAAGAACACCTCCTCGGACGGATATATAATAGAGATTTACAAGGGCGGCAAATGGGTACGCGCGGCGAAGATAACCAATAACGCCACAACCACCTACAGAATAAGCGGACTTGCAAAGAACACCAACTATCCGCTGAGAATAAAAGCCTACAAGATGAGCGGCAAAACCGCTTTATACAGCGGATATACGGCTGTAGCGGGCAAGACGGCAAAGTAAGCAGATAAAACATAATAACAAGGCGGCACTGTCGGATTCCCGACAGCGCCGCCTCAGACTGTCGATAAACCCACGCACCGCAAAAACGCAGTTTTTTCAAATAATTGAGATTGATTTATAGGTTGCTTTTTTATAAGTTTCGGAGAGCCTCACATCGGCTCTCCGAAAGCGTTTTTGCTTACTTCGTCAAAAGCCGCCTACCGTACCTTTGTACGCCTACGGCGGCTTTTTCCTCGTCTGCGCGTGTTTCTCGAAGTCTGACAGCTTGTCGAAAAATCACTTTTTCGACAAGCTGAGGCGGCACTGTCGGATTTCCGACAGCGCCGCCTATTGCTATATTAAATTGCTTATTTTCCGAGGACTTCTCTCAGCGAACTGTCATACGGCGGACAGCATATCCCCTTTTCGGTAACTATAGCAGTTATAAGCTCCGCATCGGTCACATCAAAGGCGGGATTAAGGCACTTTACCTCGGGTGCCTGCGGCTTTGCAAAAAACATCGAGCGTATTTCCTCTGGGTCGCGGTACTCTATCGGTATATCTGCGCCGCTTTTACAGTCAAAATCAACGGTAGACGACGGGCAGAACACATAAAACGGTATATTGTAGTGCCGCGCCAGTATCGCCGCGCCGCTCGTGCCGATTTTATTCGCGGTATCGCCGTTTGCGGCAACGCGGTCACAGCCTACAAACACCGCGTTTATCAGCCCCTGCTTCATAACAAGGCTTGCCATGTTGTCGCAGATAAGCGTGACGTCTACACCTGCGTTTTTCAGCTCAAATGCGGTCAGCCGCGCACCCTGTAAAAGCGGTCGGGTCTCGTCACAGTAGGCGCGAAAGGTATATCCGCGCTCGCTTCCGAGTATCAGCGCGCCCAGTCCCGTGCCGTAGCGCGAGGTAGCAAGCGGCCCCGCGTTGCAGTGGGTGAGTATGCCGTCACCGTCCTTTACAAGCGTCAGCCCATACTCGGAGATTGCGCGGCACATCTGTATATCGTCCTCGTGGATTTTTATTGCTGTCCGCCTTAATATGTCAATGATTTCCGATTTTGGCTTATTTGCCGCGGCTTTTGCGGCGCATAGCATTTTGTTTACTGCCGCGCCGAGGTTTACCGCTGTGGGTCGGGAAGAACAGAGATACTCGCCGTATTTTTCAAGCTCAGAGTAAAATTCATAACCGCCGGCGGTTATCTGACGTGCAAGCACATACATCGCGTAACCCGCGCATATACCTATTGCGGGCGCGCCCCTTACGCAAAGCCGCTTTATCGCGTCATAAATCTGCTCTGCGGTTTGAAGTATCTTATATTCAAGCCTTTCGGGCAGAAGCGTCTGGTCTATTATCACAACCGCGCTTTCGTCCTCAGACAGGCGCACGCTGTCAAGCGGGAGATATTCCATATCAAATCCTCATTTTCCTGATTATTTTGTATGCCTGTTTATGTACTTGCTGTGGAGCTTTGAGTACATAATTTTCTGTCCGGTGTAAAGTCCGTAATAGCCCGACAGGATATAGCTTACCGAGCAGGCGGCGGCAAAGAAAACCAATCCCTCTCCACCGAACAGCTCGATGCTGAGCAGCAGAGAAGTGACAGGGCAGTTTACCACTCCGCAGAACATCGCGACAAGTCCGAGCGCCCCCGCAAACTGCGGCGGCAGACCGATAAGCGAGCCGAAGAAGTTGCCGAAGGTAGCGCCGATGAAAAACGACGGCACGATTTCACCGCCCTTATACCCGCAGGCTATAGTGATAACAGTAAACAAAAGCTTCAGCGCAAATGCCTCTGGGCGCGATGTGCCGCTGAGCGCGGTACCGATTACGTCCATTCCTGCGCCGTTGTAGTCAGTGCCGAATATAAGAGTAAGACCGACTAGGACAACGCCGCCGAGCGCTATTTTAATGTAGTCATTCTTGATTTTGCTTTTAAGCATTCCTGACAGCTTGTGCAGCGACCAGCAGAAAACCACGCTGATAACTGCGGTGCATACGCCCAGCAGCATGGCAAACGCGATATTCGGGACACTGAGCTCCGGTACGGCGATTTTGTAGATAACCGGCTTTACGCCGAACAGATACGACACGCCGAGCGCGGTAATCGCCGAGAAAAAGCAGGGGACAAGAGCGGTGTAGTAAAACACTCCGACGCTTATAACCTCCATAGCAAAAAAGGTCGCTGTTATCGGGGTGCCGAACAGCGCCGAGAAAAGTCCGCTCATGCCGCACATGACCAGCAGATTTCCGTTGCGCTCGCTCATTTTGAGCAGCCTTGCTATCTCCGCTGACAGCCCGCCGCCTATCTGCAGCGCCGCGCCCTCGCGTCCTGCCGAGCCGCCGAACAGGTGGGTTATAAAAGCCGATATGAATATAAGCGGCGCCATGCGCACCGGGATTTTGCCCTCGGTTCGTATCGAGGTTATGACTATGTTTGTGCCCGGGTCGTTTTTAAGTCCGCAGATATGGTATAAAAATACAATTGCAAGACCGCCAAGCGGCAGAAAGAAAATAAGAAAGCTGTTTTCGGTGCGGAGCTTTGTCGCAAATTCCATACAGAGATGAAAAGCCGTGCCGCAAAGACCGCAGAGCGCGCCGGTTATTCCCGATAGAAGCAGCCATTTTATAAATGTCCGTATAATTATGTAAATACGCTCGGTGCGTATACGCAGATGATTTAACAGTTTTTTCAAAATATATCCCTCATGCTTTTGATTTTTCACATAAAAGATTGTATCACTTTTTTCTCCCGATGTAAATATTTTTTTATAACCGATTGTGAAATTTGACGGATAATTTCGGAAATTTAAGGATTTTAAAGGCAGATTTTCGGGAATATGCGGCGTGCTTACCTCTTATACTAATAAATGAACTAAAAATAGTGCAAATTCAACAAAAAATTTTGTTAAAAAATCTACAAAGAAATGGATTGAATTTAAAAAGCGGATATAGTATAATATAAATTAGTTTTATGCTGTCGTAATTCGGCGGCATTCTGAGAACTTTATAAAGAATGGAGACTATGCCAGATGGAGAATTTATTGCGCACGATGGCGATTATTACGGAAAAGTCCGCGGCAGACAACATCAGCGGTATGTGGGCTACGGTAATAACCGGTATCGTGGTAGTATTTTTAATTTTAGCGATACTGATTTTTTTACTGTACATTATAGGCTTTTTCTGCAATTTAGGTACAAAGAAAAAGACCGACAAGCCTGCAGAGGTAAAGCAAGAGACTGCCCCTGCTCCCGCCCCCGCCGAGATAATCGAGGAGGACGAAAATGACGACGAGATAATCGCGGTTATTTCCGCGGCAATTGCGGCGTATGGCGCGGATGACGGCAAAAATTATGTGATAAAGAAAATTAAGCGTTCCGAAAAGCAACCCCGTTCAAGCTGGGGCAATGCGGGTGTAAATGAAAATACCCGCCCGTTTTAACGCTCGGCACTGAATGAGAAAGGAAGACTTATGGAAATTTTACAAGTATTCTGGGATGCCCTTGTTGCCCTTGTGCAAAAATCGGGCTTCTGCAACATAACTCCTCAGCAGGGACTTATGCTGGCGGTATCATTCTTACTTATGTATCTCGCCATTGTAAGAAAATTTGAGCCTCTGCTGCTTTTACCGATTGCTTTCGGTATGATGCTTACAAATATCCCCGGCTCGGGTCTGTTCCATCCGGAGATGTTCGGTATAAGTCAGGACCCTGCGGTCGCCGCGGAATTTGCCGCGAACGGCGTTAATTTCGGCGAGGTGCTTCACCACGGCGGTCTGCTGGATATTCTCTATCTCGGCGTTAAGCTGCAGATATTCCCGCCGCTTATATTCCTCGGCATTGGCTGTATGACCGACTTCGGCCCTCTTATAGCAAACCCCAAGAGCTTACTGCTCGGCGCGGCAGCACAGCTCGGTATTTTCGTTACCTTCCTCGGCGCGTGCCTGCTCAGCCTTACGGGTGTAAATGACATCGCATTCACCTTTAAGCAGGCGGCATCTATAGGTATCATCGGTGGTGCGGACGGCCCTACTGCGATATTCCTTACATCAAAGCTCGCCCCTGAGCTGCTCGGCTCTATTGCAGTTGCCGCATACTCATATATGGCGCTTGTACCGGTAATCCAGCCGCCTATCATGAAGGCGCTCACGACAAAGAAAGAGCGCTCGGTAGTTATGGGCGGACTCAGACCCGTATCAAAGAGAGAAAAGATTATTTTCCCTGTTGCCGTTACTTTAATCGTTGCATTTATCGTTCCCGACGCTACTCCTCTTGTAGGTATGCTGATGCTCGGTAACCTGTTCCGCGAGAGCGGCGTTGTTGACAGACTGGTAAAGACCGCGTCAAACGAGCTTATGAATATCGTAACAATCATGCTCGGTACTGTTGTAGGCGCTACGGCTACCGCAGACAACTTCCTCACGCTGAAGACAATTATGATAGTAGGTCTCGGACTTATCGCGTTCTGCATCGGTACGGCAGGCGGACTTCTGCTCGGTAAGCTTATGTATAAGCTCTCCGGCGGCAAAATCAATCCGCTTATCGGTTCTGCGGGCGTATCCGCTGTTCCTATGGCGGCGCGTGTTTCGCAGACGGTCGGCGCAAAGGAAAACCCCTCTAACTTCCTTCTCATGCACGCTATGGGACCTAACGTTGCAGGTGTAATCGGTTCGGCGGTTGCGGCAGGCGTACTGCTTAACATTTTCGGCTGATAGACTGATAATTGAATTTATAAAGACAGCTTCGTGTGAGGCTGTCTTTTTTACTATAAAAAATTCTATTTACCTATTGACAGGGTAGGGAAAATGTGATATTATTATATCAACCTACTTAAACGGTATGTAAATTTGATACAGCGGTTTACATACCAGTCGTTCTCTTCGGCAAACCACTGAGAATGAGCAAAACCTACATAATGTGCAGTATATGAAAAGGAGAGTTTGATATGGCAAATATATACACATCCGCCGACAAGCTTATCGGCAGGACGCCACTTCTTGAGCTTACCCACATTGAGAAGTCGCTGGGTCTTAATGCAAAGATACTTGCAAAGCTCGAATACTTCAACCCTGCAGGCTCTGTCAAGGACAGGATAGCAAAGGCTATGATAGATGACGCGGAGCAAAGCGGCAAGCTGAAGCCGGGCACGGTTATCATCGAGCCGACCTCGGGAAATACTGGTATAGGCTTGTCCGCGGTTGCGGCGGCACGCGGCTACCGCTTGATTATCGTTATGCCCGAGACCATGTCTGCCGAGCGCAGACAGCTTATGCGCGCATACGGCGCGGAGCTTGTGCTGACCGAGGGTCACAAGGGCATGAAGGGCGCAATCGCAAAGGCACAGGAGCTGGCAGAAGAGATAGGCGACAGCTTTATCCCGTCGCAGTTTTCCAACCCCGCGAATCCAAAGGCACACTTTGAGACCACCGGCCCCGAGATTTACGAGGACACCGACGGCAAGGTCGATATATTCGTCGCGGGCGTGGGCACAGGCGGTACGCTGACCGGAGTAGGCGAGTACCTTAAATCAAAGAACCCCGATGTAAAAATCGTCGCGGTAGAGCCTGCCGCTTCTCCGGTGCTGTCTCAGGGCGTTGCAGGACCGCACAAGATACAGGGTATAGGCGCGGGCTTTGTCCCTGATGTGCTTAACACAAAGATTTATGACGAGATTATCCCGGTGCCGAACGATGAAGCCTTTGCGATAGGGCGGCTTATCGCAAAGAGCGAGGGCGTGCTGGTAGGTATCTCGTCGGGAGCGGCGGCATGGGCTGCTATCGAGCTTGCAAAGCGCCGCGAAAACGAGGGAAAGAACATAGTAGTACTGCTGCCCGATACGGGTGACAGATACCTGTCCACTCAGCTTTTTGCGGGTGAAAAATAATCTGCAGAAAGGAAGGACAATTATGGAGCTTACACGACAGGCGGCTTTTGATTTGTTCTGCGAGTACAACAAGGAACCGTTTCATATAAAGCACGCTTTAACCGTAGAGGGAGTTATGCGGTATTTTGCGAAAAAGCTCGGCTACGGTGACGAGGAGGAGCTGTGGGGCATAGTCGGTCTTCTGCACGACCTCGACTTTGAGCAGTACCCCGAGCAGCATTGTATAAAGGAGCAGGAAATAATGCGCGGGCGCGGCATAGACGAGCGGATAATCCACGCGACGGCAAGCCACGGCTATAAGCTTACGGTGGACATAAAGCCGGAGCATGAGATGGAAAAGGTGCTGTACGCGGTTGATGAACTCACAGGACTTATTGGAGCTGTCGCGCTTATGCGGCCATCAAAGAGCGTGCAGGATTTAGAGCTTAAATCGGTAAAGAAAAAGTACAAGAATTCAAATTTTGCGGCGGGCTGTTCGCGCGAGGTAATCGAGCGCGGGGCGCAGCTGCTCGGGTGGGAGCTTGATACCCTGATAGAAGATACTATCCTCGCCATGCGTACGGTTGACGCTGTAGATTAAAGAAATACGGAGGTCTGATGAATAAAAGAGCTGTGATCGCTATGAGCGGCGGCGTAGATTCGAGCGTCGCCGCTTATCTGGTGAAAAAACAGGGGTACGAGTGTATCGGAGCTACGATGAAGCTGTTCGATAACGATGACATAGGACTGCGGCGGGAGCATACCTGCTGTTCACTAGAGGATGTCGAGGACGCGCGGAGCGTTGCTTACAGGCTTGATATACCGTACTATGTGTTCAATTTTTCCGACTGCTTTCGCGAGCAGGTGATTGACAGATTTGTGAGCGCCTACGAGCGTGGTTGTACGCCGAACCCCTGTATCGACTGCAACCGCTATTTAAAGTTTGAAAAGCTGTATCAGCGTGCCCGCGAGCTTGACTGTGATTATGTGGTGACAGGGCATTATGCACGGATAGAGCAGGACGAAAACAGCGGAAAGTACCTGCTGAAAAAATCGGCTGATGAAAAGAAAGACCAGACCTATATGCTTTACAACCTGACTCAGGAGCAGCTGAAGCATACCATGTTCCCGCTCGGAGCTCTCACAAAGCCCGAGGTGCGGGAGATAGCCGATGAAAACGGCTTTCGTAACGCGAAAAAGGCGGACAGCCAGGATATATGCTTTGTGCAAAGCGGCAGCTACATTGATTTTATAAGGCAGTACACCGGTCGCGATTATCCCGGGGGCAGCTTTGTCGATAAGGACGGCAGCGAAATAGGCAGGCACAAAGGAATTATCAACTACACCGTCGGTCAGCGAAAGGGGCTCGGAATATCCGCCGCACAGCCGCTGTATGTATGCAGGATTGATACCGACAAAAATACTGTCACGCTCGGCACTCAGAGCGAGCTTTATACCGATACTGCGCGGCTTGGAAGCTTCAAACTGATTTCCGGCGAAGAGTTAAGCGGAGAAATACGATGCAAAGCAAGGGTGAGATACCACGCCGAAGAACAATGGGCGGTAGATTCTCCGACAGAAGACGGCGCTCTGATAAAATTCGACGAGCCACAAAGGGCTGTCACCCCGGGTCAGGCGGCGGTGCTGTATGACGGTGATACGGTGCTCGGCGGCGGGGTAATCCTCTGAGCGTTGATTTATTACCAATATTGTAGTATAATAGGTAAGAGGTGATTGAGATGATGATTTCCACAAGAGGAAGATACGCACTCAGGGTACTTATAGACCTTGCAGAGCATAACAACGGAAGCTATATCCCGATGAGGGACGTCGCAGAGCGGCAGGAGCTGTCGCTGAAATATCTCGAGCGTATTCTTCCTGTGCTGACAAAGCACAAGCTGGTAATCGGTGTACACGGAAAGGGCGGCGGCTATAAGCTCGGCAGAAACCCCGATGAATACACGGTAGGCGAGGTATTGCGCCTTACCGAGGGAAATCTTGCGCCCGTTTCCTGCCTTGAAGCTAATGCCGAGCCGTGCAAGCGTGCCGCCGAGTGCCGCACGCTTAAAATGTGGACGGATTTTTACAAAATGACCAACGAGTTTTTCGACTCGATAACCATTGCGGATTTGATGAAAACCGACACTGAAAATGACTATGTAATATAAGGAATGAAAACTGATGGAAAAACTGATTTCGGTTGCACTTGCAGCTGTTTTTCTGCTTACGGCCTGCTCAAAGACCGAGGAAAGTAAATCAGACGGCTATACCTTTACCGACGCGCTCGGACGCGAGGTAAGCGTGACTTCTTTTGAAAAAACCGTTATAGCCTCGGGCAGCCTTGCGGAAATATGGGAGCTTGCGGGCGGTACGGTATACGGCGCTACCGATGACGTGCTTGACAGTCACAGCCTTAAAGACCCCGACAGCGTAAAAATCTACGGCGATGTAAAAAATCCGTCGGTAGAAAGCATAATAGCGGATGATGCGGATTTTGTCATCTTCTCAAGCACGATTGCAAAGCAGGTAGAGCTTGAAGAATCGCTCAGCTCTGCGGGAGTCACGGTGGCGTACTTCAACGTTGAGAGCTTTGACGAGTATCTTTCTATGCTCAAAATCTGCACGGATATAACGGGCAACTCGGATTTGTACACGAGCAACGGCGAGGCTGTACGCGAGAGAATAGAGCAGGCAATAGAAAAGTCAAAAGGACATGACGCGCCTGATATTCTGCTGCTGAGGGCATATTCAACAGGCGTAAAGGCTAAGGGCAGCGACAACATGACAGGACAGATGCTGTCCGACCTCGGCTGTGTAAATATCGCGGACAGCGACAGCTCGCTGCTTGAAGAACTGAGCCTTGAATCGATAGTAAGGGCAGACCCCGACTATGTATTTATCACTACAATGGGCGAGGACGAGCAGGCGGCTATTGCCCAGTACGAAAGCACCCTCGCGTCAAACCCCGCATGGCAGGAGCTGACGGCGGTTAAAAATAACGAGGTACATATTCTGCCTAAGGAGCTTTACCACTACAAGCCCAACGCACGGTGGGGAGAGGCGTATGAAAAGCTAGAGGAAATTCTCTATGAAGGCTGATAGGTCTCGGCTTGCCTTAATTTTAATCTGCGCGGGAGTGCTTGTCGCTTCGGTGATAATCGGTATCTGCGCGGGTACGGTATGGGTATCTCCGATAG
The DNA here is from genome assembly GCA_945921635.1 of uncultured Clostridia bacterium. Lineage (GTDB taxonomy): Bacteria > Bacillota > Clostridia > Oscillospirales > Ruminococcaceae > Ruminiclostridium_E. Next base: position 783 of record CAMEKZ010000007.1, on the reverse strand, counting down.
AGCTTTTGCAGGATTTTTTTACCGACGGCATGACCCAGAATGAAAGAATAATTATTTATATCAGACTGCCTCGGGTTATCGCGGCGGTGCTTGCGGGTGCGGCGCTGTCGGTATCCGGAGCGATAATTCAGGCGGTGCTTGCAAATCCTCTTGCCGCACCGAATATCATAGGCGTAAACGCGGGCGCGGGACTTTTCACGGTGCTGTGCAGCGCGTTTTTACCGACGGCTGTCGGTCTGCGGCCTGCTGCCGCCTTTATCGGTGCACTTGCGGCGGTTTTGCTTGTATACGGAATAGCCGCAAAGACCGGCGCGTCGCGCATGACTATCGTGCTCGCGGGCGTGGGTGTGTCGAGCCTGCTGAATGCCGTGATAGATACACTGACTACGCTTTTCCCCGATGTGCTGAGCGGGTTTTCCGCATTTAAGACGGGCGGATTTTCGGGCGCTACCTTAAATTCGCTTTTCCCCGCGTGGATTTTTATACTGGTGGGCATAGCCGCGGCGCTCTTGCTCGGTCACGACCTTGATGTGCTGTCGCTCGGAGATAACACCGCAAGAAGCCTCGGAATGAACGCGGGAGTTTTCCGTTTTGTATTCCTCGCCATAGCGGCTCTGCTTGCGGGCGCAGCGGTCAGCTTTTCGGGACTTGTCGGTTTTGTGGGACTTGTCGTGCCGCACATATCGCGTAAAATCTCCGGTTCACATGAAAACAGGCGTATTCTGCCGGTATGCGTGCTGCTCGGCGGCGCGTTTTTATGCCTGTGCGATACCCTTGCAAGGA
>CAMEKZ010000006.1 GCA_945921635.1 uncultured Clostridia bacterium | reverse complement strand
CCTCCTGCGTAGTCATGCCTATGTTACTGCGAAGGACGTCAGGCTCGTAGTCCTTTACATTCTTTCCGCCAACATAGACAGCGCCCTCGGCTGGATCGTAAAACCGTGCGATAAGATTCGCAAGCGTAGTTTTTCCCGAGCCTGTCGCGCCCATAATAACTACGGTTTCACCGTCCTTGATGTCGAGATTTATGTTATCAAGCACGGTCTTGTCGTCGAATTTAACGGTCACGTTTTCAAAGCGGATATCACCGCCGATTTTCGGGCGCTCCTCGCTGTTGTGGTTATTTACAATATCTGGGCGGGCATAGTACACCTCGATGATTTTTGATATGCTGGCGAAAAATCTCTGTAAATCGTTTATCAGCATACCGATATTTCTCATGGCGTTTGCTATTACCCACAAAAGCCCCGAGAAAACCGTGTACTGTGCGATAGTAATTCTGCCGTTTATTACAAAGATACCGCCGACAAGCATCTGCACTACCCAAAGTCCCTGTGCGAGTATTTCTATGTAGGGCTGGTAGGTAAGCCATACCATGGCCGCATTCTGGTTATATTCGCAGTACTCCTTGTTGTACTTGTCGAAATCCTCTTTTTCGTATTCCTCACGCGCAAACGCCTTTACCACGCGGTTTGCGGCGATGTTCTCCTGCGCCTTTGTGTTGAGTCTGGACAGCTTTTCACGCAGAACGACATACTTCGGGCCTACCCGCTTTGCGAACATTCTTGTAACTATAAACAATATCGGTGTCAGCGACAGAATACACAGGGTCATCAGCCAGTCAAGCGTAAAGAAATACACGACTGTATAGATAAAGAGCGCCAGGCTCTCTACTACCATCATAATAATCCATGCGATTGAGTGGCGTATCATTTCGAGGTCACCGGTGAGCCTTGTTACAAGGTCGCCGCGGGTATGGGTATCGAAAAAGTGCATATCCTGATTCTGAATATGCTCAAAAAGCTTATTTCTCACTTTCTGCAAAACTCCCTGCGAGACAACCTCGTACAGCATTTTTGAAAGAAATTGCAGGCAGGTACGCACGAACACGAACAAAATCATCGCAACACAGAGCAGTATCAGCAAATCTCTCTGATTTTCGATGTTTTCAAGGGCATTCGGTGAAGAGATGAAAATATCGATTATTTTTTCTGCAATAATAGGGCCTGTTAAGTAAAACGACTGAATGATTACCGACAGACACAGCGCGCAGGCATATATCGGACGGTAGCCCTTCAGGTTTTCCCATAGCCATTTAAGCTGGAACATAAGTATAAAACCTCCGTTCTTTTCCCCAGGTTACTGATATAACCGGAACAATGCTTTATTTAGGTTTGCGGTTAGCGCATGGTAATCGATTACACGGCAAACGACACTCCTGCGCGATTTATTACGACAGACGGCTATAAAAGCCGCTTGCGTATGCGCTCATCGGTTAACGTATTCCTCAAAGCTCTGGCTATTTTAACACATAGTTATGTCTGTGTCAAGGGGTTTTCGAAAAATTTTTTAATTATTTTTTAGTTAAAAATTTAAGTGGAAGAAACGGGTAATTATTCTGATTTTTCATGTAATTTAATATAACAAAATGTATCTTTTATACAAATTAAACAAAATTACAGCTTTTGGTTGAAGTGAGCAGAAAAATATGGTATTATTACTGTATATAAATTCGTATGGCAACAACAATCCCCTATTAACTTAAATTATATGAAAGGAAAAATCATGAAGAAAAAAGCAATACTACTCGCGGCAATAATACTATCAGCATCTTTGGCAGCATCTTTGTTCTCTGCTTGCAGAGTCGACACCGCAGGAAATCCCGACAGCTCCGATACCTCGGCAAGCTCCACAGAAAGCACAGAGAGCGAAATTCAGACGCAACCCCCGGAAAGTACCGTAAATAACAGCAGCGACAGAAATACCGAAAGCAAGATAGCCGAGCCGAAGCGAACTATTACTGAAGTTCCGTCAGGCGAGCTTTCCGACAGCGATGAGTTCCTGCAAGGCGTATGGTTGGACGAAAACGGCTTTGTGGCAAAATTTGGCGAAAACGGCAGAGCTACTATATTCGATGATTTTAACTATAACGATACCTTGTCCGAGCCAAAGGCTGTAACAATAACTGCACAGGACGCTGACACCATAACCATTACCGCAGATGATACAAGCTATACCGCATATCATGCGGACAGCGCAAAGGGCATGGAATGTGCAGAACAATTTGTTTCTTCCGCAATTGGAGAATGGGCTGTATTCGCTTACGGTTACGAACAGAAATTTGATATAAAGAAATACAATATTTTACTGCCGCTCACCTCAGACCCGACCGGAGAAAAGGTCATAGTGGGACTTGACGGTGTGCGTTTGCGTATGACTTTTTATGATTTTACTGACATATATGCGAGGCTCAGCGGTGAAAATCTGACTCTTTATATTTGCAGCGATTCGGCGGTTTATTCCGAGGAGCTTATGAAAAGTGACAGCGAGGAATACAAAAAGCTGACCGATGCAGGAGCGGTTTTAGCGGGTACATGGCTGTGTCCCGATGATTTAAACAGCAGTCTGATATTCAGCGATGACGGAGCTTCTCTTAAAATTACGGGAGAAATGTTCGGCGAAAAGTCGGGAAAAACCTATAATACAGCGCCAAAGTACGAGGACGGCATGATTAACATTTCGGTCGACGGAAACGCTTTATTCTACGCGGAATATTATCCCGATGACTGCCTTGAGATTTATACCGATAAATATACATACGATGGGATAGAGCTATACCGTGAGGACAGCGAGGTTATAGTAAAGGCAAAAGAAAAAGAAAAGCAGATGCAGGAAAAGGCGGAGCTGCTGAAAACATACCCCGATAACGACGGCTGGCTGAAAAGCCGCGATTACGGAGATATACTCGCACTTGCCGACAAGGCTTACATAGACAAATACGCCGACAGCGGATATTTTAAGGCAGGAACTCCACAGGAGCTTGCAAGCTTTGTCTACTATGTAAATACACAGCCGATTGAACAGGGTCAGGTAGTGCTTGAGCTGACAACCGATATAGACCTTTCGGGCTATAAATGGTCGCCGATGGGCTGGAGCGGCCATAACGATGAGAATCACCCGTTTGCTTTCTGTGTATACGGCAACGGTCACACAATAAAGAATATGACTATCGACACAGATGACAGCGATGTCGGCTTTATCGGCTGGGGCGCGGTATGCGGTGTGTTCGACCTGCGGATTGAAAACGCAGAGGTAAACGGCGGAGGCAACGTCGGTGTTATCACGGGTCAGGCGATTTGCGGACGATATGTAAACTGCTATGCAAGCGGCGAGGTAAACGGATATTCGGCAGGCTCAATGCTCGGCTATGAGGCGAACTGCGATATTGAAAACTGCTCCGCCGATGTAACGGTAAACGGCGAAAAATTTGATTTTATTTCATGGAACGAACAGCAGAAAAGCGAAATCGTGATAGAAGACCCTGTGACGATAACGATGGACGAGGACTACACCGTGACCCGCCCAGAGGTCGAGGGGTATACAAACTTAGGCTGGATGGTTTTTGAGGACGGCAAGGAGGTACTGCACAGAAATGCCGAAAATGAGATTAGCTATCAGTATTTCGGCAACAATCCGGGACATCGGTATGAGATTTATCTCACGGCTTACGTTCAGGGACAATATGTACCTATAAGCAACACGATTGAATATACGGTTGAATAAAATTGCCGCACAAGGAAGTTTAGCTCCTTGTGCGGTGTTTTTTTGAATGAGAGTGTAAAAATAATTTCATATTACGCAGTCTGACACTTGATTTTTAAATAAGAAAGTAGTACAATTAAATAAAGTAAATTCTTATCGGAGGAAATTGCTTCAATGGTTATCAAAACTTATTTTTTAAACGAAGAGAGAACGGTTTATCTTAAATCATATATGCTGGATAATGTAGAGGGACTGAAATTCTGCGAAAAGCGTCCTGCAATTTTAATCCTGCCCGGAGGCGGCTATGAATACTGCTCCGCGCGCGAGGCAGAGCCGGTTGCTATGCACTATCTTGCGGAGGGCTACAACGCCTTTGTGCTTAACTACAGCTGCAACAGCCGCTATCCATCGGCACTTCTCAATACCGCTTACGCTATATTAAAGCTCCGCCAGAGGTGTGAAGAATTCGGTATCGACCCGAACAAACTCGCCGTATGGGGCGCAAGCGCAGGCGGCCACCTCGCCGCTTGCATCGCCACGATGTGGGGCGACCCCTCGGTTTACAAGCCGCTCGGCTGTAACCCGCAGGATATAAGACCCGACGCGGCGGTGCTGAGCTACCCCGTTATCAGCGGTGTGACAAATCCGCACAAGGGTTCGTTTGATGTTCTGCTTGGCGAGGACGCATCGAGAGATGAGCTGTCAAAGCTTTCTATTGAAAACAGAGTTACGCCGAAAACCCCGCCGATATTTATCTGGTGCACCGCAAACGATGACTGCGTACCCGCTCAGAACAGCCTTGTAATGGCAAAGGCGTGCGTATCGAATAAAGTTCCTGTCGAGCTTCATATGTTTGACGAGGGTCCGCACGGACTTTCGACCTGCGACAAAGTGACCGGCTGGAACGAGTATTTCTACCGCGACAACTGCAAGCAGTGGATAAATATGTCGGTGAAATTCCTTGAAAAATATATGGGAGTCTGACAGACACAGGAGACTTACAAATGGCAGAGATGAAAATTCCCGATAAGCTTGCATACACCACAAGAGAAAAGATAGGTGAAGCGGTATCGTTTATTCTGACTGCTGCCGCTGTTGTAGCTTGCATTGTACTGTTTGCAGTCGGTACTATCGGCGGTATGGCAGTCCTTTATATAGTGCTTTCTCTGATAATATGCGGGATATTTACGCTTTGCTCGGTATATCCCCAGTGGACAAATATAGTTAGCAAGCCCGAGCGCTGTACAGACAAATGCTTTCACGGCATCCGTACCGGTTGTATCTTTGCAAAAATACTGTTTGTGTTATTGCTTTTTATATGCAGTCTTGCTGCTGAAATATGAAATAAAAGAAAGGAAACAAATATGAAAACACCGTTTGTAACAAAGGAAAAGCTGGAGGAAATCAAGAAGAATATCCCCACTCCGTTTCACATTTACGATGAAAAAGGAATAAGAGAAAACGCAAAGCGTCTTAAAGAGGCATTTTCGTGGAACAAGGGCTTTCGCGAGTATTTTGCGGTAAAGGCTACCCCTAATCCTTTTATTATGGAGATATTACAGGATGAGGGCTGCGGCTTTGACTGCTCGTCATATACCGAGCTTATGCTGTCCGACAGAGTAGGCGCAAAGCAGCACGACATCATGTTCAGCTCAAACGCTACCCCCGATGAGGATTTTAAGCTTGCGTACAAGCTCGGTGCGATTATCAACCTTGACGACTTTACACATATTGATATTCTCGACAAGCTGACAGGCATACCTGAGACTATCTCCTGCCGCTATAATCCCGGTGGAGAGTTTAAGACAAGCGAAACCGGAAACGTAATGGACACGCCGAAGGACGCAAAGTACGGCATGACCCACGAGCAGATAATCGAGGCATACCGCATATTAAAGGAAAAGGGTGCGAAGCGCTTTGGTATGCACGCATTTCTTGCAAGCAACACACTGACTAACGAATACTACCCCGTGCTTGCGGGAATTATGTTTAAAGCCGCAGTCGAGATAAAGGAAAAGACCGGCGTATCGCTCAGCTTTATCAACCTTTCGGGCGGCGTGGGTATTCCCTACAAGCCCGACCAGCCCGCAAACGATATTAAGGTAATCGGCGAGGGTGTAAGAAAGGCGTATGAAGAAATACTCGTGCCTGCGGGACTTGGCGGCATCGCGATTTTCACCGAGCTTGGCAGATTTATGCTTGCTCCCTACGGTGCGCTTGTTGCGACCGCAATCCGCGAAAAGCATATATACAAGGAATATATCGGTCTTGACGCGTGCGCGGCTAATCTCATGCGTCCTGCTATCTACGGCGCGTACCACCATGTAACGGTTATGGGTAAGGAAAATCAGCCCTGCGACCACAAGTATGATATTACGGGCGGACTGTGCGAAAACTGCGACAAGTTCGCGGTTGACCGTATGCTGCCCAAAATTGACATCGGCGATTTAATCTATATTCATGATACGGGCGCTCACGGCTTTTCGATGGGATATAACTATAACGGAAAGCTGCGCTCGGCTGAGGTGCTGTTAAAGCCGGACGGCTCGTACAAGCTTATCCGCCGTGCAGAAACTCCGCAGGACTATTTCGCAACCTTTGATTTTACCGATAAATACAACTTTTCAAAGTAAACCATAAGTAGTTTATCAACTTTTTTATGCCGGCGAATTTGTATAAAGGGGGATTTATTATGTCTGTTATAATACCGAGCAGTACTCTTACTTTTTTTAATCAAAGCGCTGTTACAAATAACAAAAAAGAAGCCAACAGGACAAGCGACGCAGAAAAAGCTCAATCAGAGAATACCGAACAGACCGAGCAATCCCCTCTTGAACAGCTGAGGCAACAGCGCGCTGAGGAATACAGCCGTGCTGAGGAGCAGCTGGAGCGGTTGCGCGAGCAGCAGGAACAGGCAGAGGACGAGGGCGATAAATTCAGAAATTACGGCAAGCTGTTAAAAATCGCGATGAGAATAATGAACGGTGACCGTGTACCGCTTAAAGACAAGCGGATGCTTGCCGAGGCCATGCCCGACCTTTACCGTCAGGCGGAGCTTATGAAGCGCACCGACAATGACCGTCCGAAAAAGTACAAGAGTGAGTTTGAAGAGGAAAAAGAGTCCGACCCGCTTAAACAGGCGCTTGAGGGAGAGTCGGAAAATTCCGCCGCGGAAATTATAAATGCGATGGTAGAATAAAAATATACAGCTGCCATGGCGCATATCCGGTGTTTTAGGAAGTGCGTAATCAATACAAACAGCACTTGACAATTAAGTTTAAAGCGTATATAATATAAATGAAAAGAGGGAACCGATAGACGGTTGCTCCCTAAAGTTGCTTAAAGAATAATCGCCTTAGGTCTGCAAACACAAGGCGATTATTTCTTTTTATGAAAAGAAAGAAATCCTAATACCATAAGCGTATATCCTGTTAAGAATATACCAATCTGAAGAAGATTGTCAAGCGTTATGTACATCAGGGCTTCACCCCCTTTCGCAATGCTCTTTAGCATTGCTTGGGAGCTGATTTAACCGCCTATCGTCCAAGGTTTCCCTCAATAAGAGTATATCACATCAGGTCGATAAGTGTCAATAATAATATAAGAAAAATGAGTTATGGAAAATACGCAATAAATATAAGTAAATTGCCACTTGACAATTAAGTTTTAAGCGTATATAATATAAATGAAAAGAGGGAACCGATAGACGGTCGCTCCCTAGAATGGATTAAAATAATCGCCTTCAGTTTGCAGACACAAGGCGATTATTTCTTTTTATGAAAAGAAAGAAATCCTAATACCATAAGCGTATATCCTGTTAAGAATATACCAATCTGAAGAAGATTGTCAAGCGTTATGTACATCAGGGCTTCACCCCCTTTCGCAATGCTCTTTAGCATTGCTTGGGAGCTGATTTAACCGCCTATCGTCCAAGGTTTCCCTCAATAAGAGTATATCACATCAGGTCGATATATGTCAACAATAGTATATAGTGCGTACTCAATAACTGCCCGGAGGGCAGTTATCGGCTAAAAATCCTTGCACCCAACAACCGAAAAAATGCTCCGAAGCAAAGCTTCTGCGCACTTTTTTGGTTGTTGAGCAGACATTATATAAAAAGAGCCTTGTAATAATTCAAAGCTCTTTTTTCTTTCAATAAAAATATTTACCGCATTTATTTAACAACCAAAGCTCTTGACATACTCCATCGGATTATCACATCTCATAAATCCGCTCATAACGCACACTCCGCTTGCGCCCGCCGATTTTGCTAAAACAGAGTTTTCGGGATTTATCCCTCCGATTGCATACACGGGTATATCCACGCAGCCGCAGACCTCTTTTAAAAAGTCAAGCCCGCGCGGCGGCACTCCCCTTTTACAGTCGGTGGCGAATATATGTCCTGCCGTTATGTAGGTACATCCGAGGTGTTTAGCTTCAAGCGCGTCATCTGCCGAAGGGCAGGACGCGCCCAGCACCGTAAACCATGATTTTTCGCTGTCGGTCATTGTTTTGAGCAGCGGCAGCGGCAGATGAACGGCGCGTATATTAAGCTCGGCGGCAGCTTTGTAAAAGCTGTGCAGAATCAAGGGTACGGAATATTTTTCGCAAATTTTCTTGACATCAAGCGCCAGAGCCTTATACTCGGCTTCGGATAAGTCCTTTTCGCGCAATATTACGGCGGCGGGCTTTGCCGCGGCAACTCTTTCAATCTGTGCCGGAAAATCACTGCAAAGCCGCCTGTTCGTAACGCAAATCAAATCAAACATACAAATAATCGTTCAGCACAGGCTGTAGTCCGCCGTCCGAAATATCCTTATACATACGCTCAAAGCTTCTGCCGTCGTTTATCTCAAACTGTTCGTCGCCCTCGGCGCTGTCCGACTCCTTTCCGGTGTACTTGCTCTCATGGTCACCTATACCGGTAGATACGCCCGCAGACACCTTGGTTGCCGCTATCTTGACTATACCGTCGCGGAACGCGGCACTCTCCCTCGATGATACGGTTATCCCCGCGAACGGCAGGAAAATGCGGTACGCGCATATTATCTGACAAAGCTGCTTTTCATGCACGTCAAGCGGGTTTATCTTATCATTGTTTATTATCGGGCGCAGACGCGGACAGGAAAGCGACATCTCCGCCTGCGGATATTTTCTTTGCAGATAATATACATGCAGAGCGGTCGCGAGCGCGTCCTTCCTGAAATCCGAAAGCCCGAGCAATGCCGAAAACGCCACTCCCCTCATACCCGCCATCAGTGCGCGCTCCTGCGCGTCAAAGCGGTACGGCCACACGCGCTTGTGTCCCATGAGATGAAGTGTTTCATATTTTACAGTATCATAGGTTTCCTGAAAAACCGTGACATAGTCAGCGCCGCACTCGTGCAGATAGCGGTATTCGTCGGTGTTTACGGGGTATATTTCAAGACCTACCATGCGGAAGTATTTGCGGGCGAGCTTGCACGCCCCGCCTATATATTCCACATCACTCATAGCTCTGCTCTCGCCTGTCAGAATCAAGATTTCCTCCATGCCCGAGCGCGCTATGACCTCCATCTCATGCTCAATCTGCTCCTTGTCAAGCCGCATACGGTTTATGTGATTGTAACAGTTAAATCCGCAGTAAACGCAGTAATTCTCGCAATAGTTGGCTATGTACAAGGGGGTGAACAGGTACACCGTGTTTCCGAAGTGCTTTTGTGTTTCGCTTCTCGCTCTTTGCGCCATCTGCTCTAAAAACGGCTCAGCCGCGGGCGACAGCAAAGCCTTTAAATCATCGACCGTGCATTGCTCGTGACCGAGCGCCGCGCGGACATCGGCGGCCGTGTAACGGTTATAATCATAGCTGTTCATTTCAGACATAACTTTAGAGCAGATATCCGAGCTTATCTTCTCCATACCCGGCAGATATTCCATGTGATTTGTACGCGAGGACGGGTCGTTTTCGAGCCTGTGCTTTTTTTCAAGCGCCTTTTCCGAAAGATACTCCGAATCGACAAAAAACTGATTATCCATTTTGCTCACCTCGCTTTAGTCGCGCAAAAAGCCGGTAAGCGGGTCTGACGCAGACGCTCCGCGGACAAGCACCCGTCCGAGTCCCGACAGATACGCTTTTCTGCCCGCCTCAATAGCCTGACGGAACGCCGCCGCCATCAGCGGTAAATCTCCCGCCGTAGCAAGCGCGGTATTTGCCATAACCGCCGCCGCGCCCATCTCCATAGCCTCGCAAGCCTGTGACGGTCTGCCTATGCCCGCGTCAACGATAATCGGCAAATCTATCTCGTTTATCAATATCTCGATAAAATCACGGGTAGCAAGTCCCTTGTTCGAGCCTATCGGAGAGGCAAGCGGCATAACCGCCGCCGCGCCCGCGTTTACAAGATCGCGAGCTATATTCAGGTCGGGGTACATATACGGCATTACGATAAAGCCCTCGTTTGCGAGTATTTCGGTTGCCTTTACGGTTTCGCTGTTGTCGGGGAGCAGATATTTGCTGTCGCGCATTATCTCTATCTTTACAAAATCTCCGCAGCCAAGCTCACGCGCAAGTCGTGCTATTCTTACCGCTTCTTCGGCTGTTCTCGCGCCGGATGTGTTAGGAAGCAGCGTAACTCCCTGCGGTATATAGTCGAGTATGCTCTCATGCTCCTTTGTGTTCGCGCGGCGGACGGCAAGGGTTATTATCTCCGGTCCTGCGTCCTTTACTGCGGCTTCGATAAGGTTCAGAGAGTATTTTCCCGAACCTAAAATAAATCTTGAATTAAATTCGTATCCTCCGATAATAAGCTTATCATTTTCTTTCATTTTTATAATCAATCCTTTCTTCCCAGGCAGTTTGTGCCGAGATGATTTGCCGAGGCACAAACAACGGGTTTGAATAATCTCTATTATTCAAACTTATTTCTCTTTTCTATACTTCAGACTCTCCCGCAATAATGCGAAGAATCATATTTGCCTGATGTGCGGCGCAAAGCATAACGCGCGCCGAGATTAGTCCTCCGTCGGATATGTCGCTTTGCTCATCTCCGCAGAGATAAAACCGCTTAGTCACGCGGCGGGTCTTTATCGTGTTTGACGAGCCGAGCCCCGCCATGCCGCTTGCCGCTACGAGATATTTTTCGGGCAGCTGCTCCGACACGCCGTTTACAAGCAAAGCCTTTTGCTCTGGATTGTCAAACGCCTCGCATATTATCTCCGCGTCATTTAACAGCTCCGACATATTATCCCCGGTTATGCGGACGGTATGTATTGTGATGTCAGAGTACGGTGAAAACGACAGCAGAGTATTTTTCAGCGCCTCGGTCTTATACATACCGAGCTGTGAAATATTATACTGCTGTCGGTTGAGATTTGAAATATCCACCCTGTCAAAATCTATCAGTATAAGCCGTCCGACCCCTGCCCTTGCAAGCGATACCGCTATATTAGAGCCGAGCCCGCCGAGTCCGCAGACAGCGACACACGCTTTGTCAAATCTTTTTTGCAGCTCCTCGCCGTGCCGCTCGCGCAGTGCCGCGTACAGTTCTTCTCTTGTAGGTATCGTCTGCAAATCAGCCGCCCCCCACAAAGCTTACTATTTCAATCACATCTCCGTCCTTTATGACCGTGTCGGCGTATTTTGCCTTCGGCACGATAGCTTCGCCGAGCTCCACGGCTATGCGCGCGGGGTTATAATTTGTCGTGGCGATATACTCGGCGTTTTTTTCTTCTCCGTTGATTTTTACCATGTCAGTCCTCCCAAAGCGGAAAATCCGCATAAATAAAAAAGGAAGCTGTCTGATTTGACCGCTTCCAAAGAAACATATTCTTCCCTACGTTGGCATTATCCAAATCAGGTTATGGGTCGAAGGTGATACCTTCCTCTCAGCCTGTCACACAAGCTCCCCTTTGATATTGAATTGTACAATTAGATTATAATACTTTTCTGATGAAAATGCAAGGGGGTGAAGCCCGATTTTTCAATTATTCTTTTTCAAAGCGAAGCTTCAGCTTTTCGTAAAAATGTCTAAGGCTCTTATCCCCGCCGTTATCCGGAAAAAGGCAGTACGGCAGACTGTCCGTCTCTCTGTGCTTTTTTACACACGCGGCGCAGTTTCCGTTATTTTTACAGCTTGTTTTGGGACAACAATCCCCGCAGTATACGCAGTCTTTATTCATACAAAAATACCTCCGATTATGTTAAACAGATAGCCCATAAGGATAATTCCCGCAGTAACCGTACCGATAAAGACCGCGAGCAGCTTTGGCTTTACCACCTTTCTGAGCATTATTATCGATGGCAGAGAAAGCGCGGTCACCGCCATCATAAAGCTAAGCACCGTACCTATGCCTACTCCCTTAAAATACAGTGCCTCGGCTATCGGGACAGTACCGAAAATATCGGCGTACATCGGTATGCCTAGCACACTCGCAATAATGACCGAGAACGGATTGTTCTCTCCGAGGATATTTTCAATCCATTCCTGCGGCAGCCAGTTGTGTATAACCGAGCCTATTGCCACACCGATAAGAATAAACTTGAACACATATTTCCAGGTTTCCCACGCTTCGTTTATTGAAAATTTCAGCCGCTTTGACTGGCTGTCATAGGTTGTGTTGTCAAGTGCCTCGGCCTTGCCGAACAGCTTCGGCTCGAGCTCATTTTCCATACCGAGCCTGCCGATAAGCGTACCGCCTGCTATTGCTATAACCAGACCTACGACAACATAAGCAACGGCAATCTCCCATCCAAAAACGCCCATCAGCAGTACAAGTGAGCCTAAATCCACCAAGGGCGAGGAAATAAGGAACGAAAAGGTCATACCGAGCGGCAGTCCTGCATTTGTAAAGCCGATAAAAATCGGTATCGACGAGCATGAACAAAACGGAGTAACAGTTCCGAGCAGAGCAGCTATAGTGTTGCCGATAATTCCTTTATACCGTGATAAAATCCGTTTTGTGCGCTCCGGCGGGAAATACGTCTGAATGTAGCTGATTACAAAAATCAGTACTATAAGCAGTATGCTTATTTTCAGCGTATCATACATGAAAAAATGTAAGGCATTGTACACGGCTGAGTCTGTTTCAAGACCGCAAAGTGCAAGCAATCCGGCGATAATATCGCTCAGCCACTTCATACCGAGTACCTGCATCTGCAAAAAATCCCATACTAGCTGCATGAGCATGACCCTTTCCCGCCGCTTTCAAGCGATGCTACAAAGTTCTGAAAGCCGGAAAGCACATCTTTATTTATCGTATAATACGACCATTTGCCTTCCTTTCGCGTAGATATAAGCCCACAGTCGCACAGTATCTTCATGTGATGCGAAAGCGTTGGCTGAGTAATCTGAAAGCGCTCCAGTATCTTGCAGGCGCACATTTCTCCGCCGGACAGCATCTGCACTATCTGTAAGCGTGTGCTGTCGCCGAGCGCCTTAAATATCAGTATATATTCGTCCATATCAATACCCCAGCCTTTCAAGCAAATCAACTGCGTCGCAGACCATTTTTACGCAGGTTGTGCCAAACAGACCCTTTTCCTGCGCGGTCTTCATTCCGTCAGGGTTTGAAATGTCACAGCCGAGCAGCTCGCGGCAGATTATGCTATTATTTAATTTCTTGAACTCCTGCAAAAACTCCGCGGTTTTGATATAGCACAGCCGTTTGCTTCAGTATCGGCGCTGTCGCTATGTCCATACCTCAGTCCTATAACCATGACAGCACCGCTTACTGCACCGCATACCTCGCCGCTTCGCAAGCCGCCGCCAAGTCCGCACCCTATTTTCAACGCAATATCGGACGGCAAGCCATATTTCTCCGAAAAAGCCGCAAAAACCGATTGCGAGCAGTTGAAGCCCTGTGAAAAAAGCTTAGCCGCAGTTTCTTTAGTATTCATAAAAGCACCTCACATTCATATTTGTCTATGTGTAGATTATAGCATACATATAGATAATTGTCAATATGTTTTTGTAAAAAATCTGCACAAGCTTTTTATTGCCTGTGCAGGTCGTTATGCTTTATTCTTCCGCAGGTGCGGGCGTTTCCTCGCTCTGTACCGTTGTCAGCGTATCAACCGCTGAACTGTCAGTCTGTGTATCAGCAGGTACGCTCTCTGCCTGAGTATCAGCCGGCTGAACTGTATTATCGGTTGTATCAACAGCAGCGGGTGATTCTTCTGCCTGTGCCGTAGTTTCCGCAGTTGTTACAGCGGGACGAACCGACTTCTTAGTAGTAGTTGCCTGCGTTTCCTCGATATAAGGGATACGCGCAATCTCGATTTTCTTTATTGTTATAGAAACAGTTGGCTTTGAATCTATACCCTGCTTGTCGTCGATAGCATTACCGGACGAAACCTCAACCTCAGAAATCTTGTCAAGTATTTCAAAGCCCTCGATAGCCTGACCGAAAATCGTATAATTTCCGTCTATGCTGAATGCGCCGCCTGTTGACAGATACTTGCTCTTTACATCATCGGGGACGGCATTAAGCTTTGAGAGATAGTCCTCATATACCTTTTTGTCCTCGTCAGTCAGTCGCTCGGCGTATTCTTCTAAATCCGACTGTATGCTCTCGGCTGTTTTCGCTATATCAAACGGGGTCTTGTTGTTTACGATGAAAAACTGGCTGTTTATGCCGT
This sequence comes from uncultured Clostridia bacterium, assembly GCA_945921635.1. Taxonomy (GTDB): domain Bacteria; phylum Bacillota; class Clostridia; order Oscillospirales; family Ruminococcaceae; genus Ruminiclostridium_E. Next base: position 17,462 of record CAMEKZ010000006.1, on the reverse strand, counting down.
CGCTGTCCTCGGCATAGCCTAAGGCGCCGTAATATGCGCGCATACGGTCGCTTGTTTCACGCGGTACCTCCTGCTTGTCAGCAGTCGTACCGCCTGCACCGTTGCCGCGCAGAGAGCCGCCCTGTATCATAAAATCCTTTATGACGCGGTGAATGGTCTTTCCGTTATAATAACCGCTTTCGGCAAGCTTGACAAAGTTATCCACACCCTTTGGCGCTACCTCGGGGAAAAGCTTGAAGCGGATTTTTCCAGTCTCCTCGCCTATCTGAATTGTCATTTCGGCGAGTATATCGCCCGAATTGACAGTTATTTCAGAGGTGTTGTCAGCTGTCTTTGAATTACAGCCTGAGGAGCAAATAACTATTGAAGCGCCGAGTATCAATGCGGCAGCCGCCGCAAACAAAGACCTTATTCTCATACTTATGTCAGACCTTTCAGTTACTTCAAGCCCGGATTACTGTGCCAACGACTCCTGTGCCGAAGAAATTTCGTCAAGCTCTGATTCAAGCTTTTCAATCTCCTCGGCTGTCAGATATTTGTCAGCGGTAGGCTCTTCAATGGCATATTTGCCTTCGGAATAGGTGTCAATCGTTATTTTTTCGATTATGATATTCTCGGACGGCTTTTTGGTGTTGCTGTCTGAGTCGATCCAGAGGATTTTATCGAGCGTGTCAAAGCCGTTTATAACCTGACCGAAAACGGTATACGAAGCCGCAAAGCCGGGCACGCTTCCGCGCTTTACAAAAGCCTCGAGCAGCTCCTCGGGGATAACCTGCTGACTTGTTTCCTGGTCGGTATAGCCTCTTAGCTCTTTTAAATTTTCCTCAGTTATTTCAAGTGCGCCGCAGAAGAAAAATCTGCTGTCGCTGTAGCCCATCTCATTAGAATAGCCCATCATCGCGCCCTTGAACGGCCAGAGATTTACCGAGCATTCGTTAGGGATAAATTTGCCGTCATCGGTTATACCCTCTGTGCCCTCTTCGTTGGAGGCGCCGCTTATTGCATAGATGCCCTGCTGGATTGCGAAAAACGGCTTGCCGTTATAAAAGCCCTCTTCGGCACGCTTTTTGAAGTTTGCGATTGTATTGGGAGCGTATTCGGTATAAAGCACCGCTGTCATTGTGCCGACATTTGTCTCTATCACGGCAACGTCCTGACCCTCAGCAGGCTTGTCCAGCTGAATCAAATCCATTTGTGTAAAATCATAGCTGCCCATGGCATTGGTGCTCTGACTGCCGAACAACGAGCATCCGGTAAGCATAGTTACGCCAAGTACCGTGGCAATTACAGATAAAATACGTTTTTTCAAATCAGTTATTCCTTTCAGTTACACGAAAAATAAAAATCTATTTATATTATTATAATTCACGCGAGGTAAAAAGTCAAGCGCGGCGAGTAAATATCAGCGCCGCTCTGACGTTATCCGTCAAAACGGCGCATAGTGTCTGATATATTTCAGTCGCCGAGGCGAAGCATTTCGTCGATACAGCGCTTTGCACCGAGCCTTACCTGCTCGTCAAGCTCGATTATCTCGCCCGCATCTCCCCTCACACAGCCAAGCACCGTAGGAAGGGTGGTAAGCGCCATGTTGTGACATACACAGTCCTTTGACAGCGGGTAAAACCTCTTGTCTGGGCACTCATAACGCAGATGCTGTACGATACTGTTTTCGGTACCGATGATAAACTCCTTGGCGTCGCTCTCTTTTGCGTAGTCCATTATACCTGTGGTACTTCCCGCATAATCTGCGGCTTCTGTTACCTTTGGCGAGCACTCGGGGTGTACAAGCAAAAGCGCTTCCGGGTGAGCGGCGCGTGCCTTTTCAACATCACGGAGCGTCATTCTGAGATGAGTAGGACAGCCTCCCTGTACGAATTTGAAATTCTTTTCGGGTATCTGCTTTGCGACAAAATCACCGAGATTGCAGTCAGGTATGAACAGAATGTTCTTGCTGTCAAGCTTTTTTACTATCTTTACCGCCGAGGACGAGGTTACGCACACATCGCACACGGTCTTGAGCTCGGAGGTCGTGTTTATATACGCGACTACGGCATAGTCGGGGTACATTTCTTTAAGCTGTAAAATAAGCTCCTTGTCCATCTGCTCAGCCATCGGGCAGCCCGCCGAGCTGTCGGACAGGATGACCGTCTTTTCGGGCGAGAGGATTTTTACCGTCTCCGCCATAAAGCGTACACCGCACATCAGCACGTTTTTCTGCGGTGCTGTCGCCGCCTTTTGGCTGAGCGCAAACGAATCGCCGACAAAGTCTGCGACCTCCCATATATCATGCGACTGATACGCATGAGCCAGAATACATATATCCTTTTCTTTTTTAAGACGATTTATCTCGTCCTGCATATCTCTGACAGTCATAGTGTTACCTCTTGATTTACATAATAATTATGTGTTGCTACCTTCATTATACACCGACAGAGCGGCATTGTCAAGGCGTGTAAAAACAGTATGTTCATATTAAAGCCGCTCATACGCGGATATGCCGTTAAAGCTTTATGATTGGCACAAAATCTGACATTTTACGGATGTTTTCACAATCTCTTGCGCAAAGGTAAATCCGATAAAGACAGCTGACCGCCGCAAGGGCTTTACATAGCCTTTGCGGCGGTTTGTATCTGTTTGCCTATTCTGCTGTTTACTGTTCCTTATGTACTCTGATTTTAAGAAAATCGCTGAACAAAAATCTTACGATGTTGCTGCCGACTATGTTTCCTACAACCACAATTAAAATCAGCAGCAAATCCGCAACGTTATACTGCCCTGCAACCCCATAATAGAATATATCCGCGACAGCGTGGTCAAAGCCGCAGATTACAAATATCGGTATCGCAAAAATGATGCCGAGCAGGCTAGAATGTTTTTTGTAATACTCTACGCCGAGATAAATCATTATTCCGCAGAAAACGGAGGAGATAAATAAGCTGAGCAGGCTCATATTCAGTTTGGCGCTGCAGATTTCGGTCGCCCTTGTGACAGCCTGTGCGTTGTAGGACATTAGCGCTCCGAGTCCGAAGGCGGTAACCAGATTCACTATCAGGGCGATTAAAAATGTATGCAAATTTTTGAATGTAATATATCCTGCTATGCCTGTGAATAAATTGAGGCAAAATTTGCAGATTACTATTAGTCCGAACGCAAACAGAAATGCACCTACATATCTGTTCTCGCAGACTAAATTGCAAAAGGATGCTATTGAAATCATCATAGCCGCGGCTATGCTCTTGACTATGCTGTCTATGATTGTCTTTGTCTTTGTCATTTTAATATCCCTTTCCGCCATCCGGCAACAGATTTTCTTTTCCTGTGTTTTCTTCCGATAAACTGTATTATAACCTATAATGCAGACGGTGTCAAGGGTTTACAAAGGCGCTCCGGTACAAACAATGTTCAGTTGTCAATGATGGGTGAAACTTTCTCTCGAAAAAATAAAATGTTAAGCAGAATGACGCAAATTTTCATTTTGTAGGAGCCGTAGGCTATGAAGAAATGAAAATTAGCGGGCGGCTCAAATTACCACGAGATAGTCATTTTAGATGTAAAATCACTGCTATATTGATAAAATACTTATCAGTGCGGCTTTGTGAGCCATTCAACCATTGCCGGGTCATAGTGAGAGAAGAACAGGCTTTCGTTCTCGTCAAGCGCACCTATAGCCGCAATATCCTTTTCGTCAAGCGAAAAATCAAACACCAAAAAATACCCGCACCGCTGAGATAAAGTGCAGCGGCGACCAAAGCAGGTACTGAACTATGAGTGAGATAAACGGCAAGACGCTCTCAATTTCCTTTAGGATAGACGAGGGGTAGTCGAACACAACAACAGAATTTTCATCGCCAAGAATGTGGACGGCGAACGGGTGCAGCACAACATTAGGTCCTGCATTTTCAACTACAAATAGAATATATTTTGATTGTTCAACAGGTTGGTTATTGTTCTTTAGGGTATTTTATGCTATAATAATTACAACAAAGGAGGATAAAAAATATGAACATTGGCAGAACAATATCCGAAAGAAGAAAGGCACTCCGACTTACTCAACAAGCATTAGCCGAAAAGCTGAATGTTTCTTTTCAAGCAGTTTCCAAATGGGAAAATGATACTTCCTGCCCCGACATTGAACTTCTGCCGCATATTGCGGCTGTTCTTAACATTTCCATAGACTCTCTGCTCGGTTATCCTTCGCAGTCGGTAACGGATTATGATAATCGCTACAATACCGAAGGGTATTATTGGGGCTTAAAGCCGAACGACTTGTGTTATGAAATAATGCGAATTATGCCGCCCGTTAAACCATATAAGGTGCTTGACATTGGTTGCGGCGAGGGCAAGGACGCTGTTTTTCTCGCAAGAAACGGTTACAATGTAACCGCCTTTGACGCTTCGGAACAAGGCTTGTCTAAAGCGAGGGAGCTTGCTGATATAAATGGTGTAAAGATTGACTTTTTCAAAGCAGATGTGAGAGATTTTCGGCTTGACACAGATTATGATATTATCTTTTCAAGCGGAGTATTTCATTACATTCCGCAGGAACTGCGTGAAAGCGTTGTCAATAATCTGAAAGCACATACAACTCCGAATGGTATCAATGTTATAAATGTTTTCGTACAGAAACCCTTTATCCCATTGCCCCCCGACTCGGAAAAAGGCGAGTTTGTGGTGGATAGTTGGAAGTCGGGTGAACTGTTTATGTATTATTACGAATGGTTGTTCCATAAAAATGAGGAGTGGATTTTTGATTGCAACAGCAGTGGTGTTCCTCACAAGCATTGTATGGATGTGCTGATTGCTGAAAAAGTATGACTAATTCACCGAAAAAGCGCACAGCAAAATTCTCCGCTGTGCGCTTGTCTTGAAATAATACAAAAAAATATTATCATAATCTTACCAACCATTTTGAAAAACTCCCCACTATATTATTGAGAACGTTCTTAAAGCGAGGGAAAAGCAATGAACAAGCAAGACGCTGATAAAATCATAGCTTCGTATGTTAAGAAGCTGTTTGGTTTCGCTATGTCAAGGCTGTCGAAAATCGACGAGGCGGAGGAACTTGCGGCGGAGATTACCTTTCAGGTGTATGCTTCCTTGTTAAAACAGGATAGCATTGCAAACCTTGACGGCTATGTCTACCGCATTGCCCGAAACGTTTATGCAAGGTATATCGATGACAAAAAGCAAATCACCGCCGTTGACGGGCTTGAGTATGTCCCCGACAGCAGAGATTTCACACAGGAGTTGATAGACAGCGAAAGCTATGGTATTCTGCGGCGTGAGATAACCTATCTTTCAAGACAGCAGCGTGAGATAATCGTCCTGCACTATTTCCACGACAAGAAAGTGGGGGAAATTGCAATGCTTCTTTCCCTTAACGAAAATACGGTAAAATGGCATTTAGCCTGCTCACGAAAGGAGTTAAAAATGGGTATGGAAAAGACAAGAACTACGGGAACTCTCGGTACAGAGCCGATACGATTCAGCGATATGGGGCATGGAGGTTCACCGGGAAGCAAGGGCGATACCGCAGATTTCCTCGCAAAGGTCATCACGCAGAATATTGCTTATGCGGCATATCATCAGTCGAGAACTATAAACGAAATTGCCGAGGAGCTTGGTATCAATCCGATATTCGTTGAGGACGAAGTCGCAGTTCTTGAAGAATACGGCTTTATGGACAAGCTGAAAAACGGAAAATACCGCACTAATATACGGATATATGAGCCAAACGAAACCCGGTACAGTATCTACAGAGAGATGGAACCGATTTACCCCAGACTTTTTGCCGAAAAATTCTTCGCACCGATTCTTGAAGGAATAACCGAAATTCCCGAATGGCTTCACATTCCCGATAATGACATAAACCTTATGAAGTGGTGTCTTGTGTGCTTTATGATGCACAAACTTAATATTTCCGATGAAAACGAACTTTATAAGTTTTGCATCAAGCGTCCCGACGGCGGCGATTATATTGCATTTGCAACTCTTGATGTTAAGCCCGATTTGGACACAAGTGAATCTGAACCAAATATTTACTGGTCATGTGGCGGCATGAGGCGAGAAAATATAACAGACGGAATATGGTGGAAAAGCTGGCAGTTTGACTGCTACTGGACCGGAAGAACAGCCGGCTGGCGGGATAATCTTAGCGAGGATTATGCCAAAATGTATTTCTGGCTTAATAATCAGCTTCCGGAAACCACAGCAAATGCCGAAAGCTATGCCCGCCTGCTTGATAAGGGTTATCTTATAAAAAACAGCGATGGGTACAAGTGCAATCTTATCCTTTGTGACAGCGAGCAGAAGTGGCATGAATATATCCCCGAAGCCACAGAGGAAATAAAGGAGTTATCCTACCAATATGCCGCAGAGGTAGAGAAAGCAGAGCTTATCGGTCAGCCCGAGCATATGCACGATTTGATAAAATGCATGAGCAAAACTGCTGTGGACTTGCTGCATACGAGAGTGATGAAAGTACTTCTTGATATGGGCGTGCTGAAACTGCCGACCAAGGAACAGGCAAAGGGACTTTGCACTATTATGTTTATGGGTGAATAACGACAAGCGCACAGCGGAGAAATCTGCTGTGCGTTTCTTGCTTGTTTTATATAACAATCCGCACTCAACATATCATGATTTATTGTAGGTTTGTGGGGTATATCAAGATAACGTAGGCGACGAAGTATGCGGAGGATAATCTGATTATAGATACACGGCAGGGCGTGGCGGTAAGGTATGTGACAAAATCGATACATAAAAACTCGTTTCACAAGTAAAAATCGAGTGTTTAACAGTGAAATCTTTTATGAACACACGACCGGTAGGTGTATATAAGGATACAAAATTTCGGTGAAGCCTACAAAAAAATCATCAGACCCTCCGATTTTGCGGGGAGAATCTGATGATGGTGAAAGCGGGGGATTCCGCTACAAATGACAGTCTAAGGGCGTTTCTGCGCGAAAACTATCCGCAGATACATATAGTTGATACGCCGCACTTTTACGACATGAGCGTGTTCAACCGCTGCGCGCAGTCAAATGACGTTCTGCTGACGATAGAATGCTGGCAGAATGTCCACCCGCTGCTGGTGACTATTCCCGTGGAGTGGGATTTTACTATTCCGTATGGAATATTGTACGCAAAACAACCACCGGAGGATGTAATGAGGCTGATTGAGCTTGTCACGATAAATATAAAAAACGGGAAGTAATAATGTATTTTCAAAAAGTCCATTTTGTTTCAAGCAGTAAAAATAACTATATTGTACTTTTGTCACGGATTGATTATGCTGATTTTCATGTTACTATGAGTGCTGTGTAGCGTAAAGCTGTCGTACGCCTGACCGATATCATCTAGCTTATGCGAACGGGCAGTCGTTCCTGTTGCAACGCAGAGGCCTCGTTATTACACTGCCATCATTTACATTCTGAAGAATCTGATAACTGTTAGCGCATGATTTTGGTGCACGGTTCTTTTGAGCTGACATAAATTTGTTCTCCTGTAAGCATTTTGTTATACTTACAGTATGAATAAAAGTTTTGTCACCAAAGAATAATTATGAACCGATGGACTTTTGCACTAAAGCCGTATTATATTACTTTATGAATTTATGCAATAATTATAAGTTTTATCAGTTATACCGTGATATTCATCTTTTTTCATCTTCATAGATATTATATTGTTGTTTAGACATAAAGTCAGCAAAGATCAGCGACAATTTTTGATACACGGTAATATTTGTTTATTATCCACAAATATGAAAGCATTTTTTGTGTTATATAGCCAAATAAATTGGGATATTATGTAATTATCGGACAATTTTTGTTGTAGGTAAAAATGTTAGCGTTATTTTCCAATACATTTTCACATAAATCCGACTGTTAGTTTTAGCATTAAATGAACAACATAGGCGGCTCCTGCAAGCAGTCGCCGCCACCGTTTCTGTGTGTCTCCCTTTAATATAAATATAAATAACACCCATAAATTTGGATGTACATTTCGGGTATTATGTTAGTTTCTGTATCAATTCATAGTCCTACCGGCTCATGAAATTATTACATTAAAACTTAAGAAATTTCCGCATATAGCCAAAATTCTACATATACGCGCACAGTTTTTACTGCTATAACAGCAAAAACTTCTTGACTAAGCAAAGTTTTTTGGGTATAATAAGGATTATCGGAGGTGTTGCTATGATTATCAGACCTGATTATATCGAAGCTATTAAGCCGTATATTGATGTTCCGCTTGTAAAAATCCTTGCAGGTGTCCGACGCTGCGGAAAATCAACTATACTTGCAATGATGGCTGCCGAGCTTAAAAAGCGTGGTATCGGCAGTGAACATATTATCGAACGCAGATACAACGAAATGGAGATTGATGAGAATTTTACCGCTAAGGATATGTATAGCGATCTAAAATACGCTGTTCAGGGTAAAGGCAGATGCTACCTGTTCCTTGATGAGCTTCAGGAAGTTGACGGCTGGGAAAAGACGGTCAACAGCCTGCTTGAAGGCTTCGATGTGGATATATATGTGACAGGCTCGAACTCAAAGCTGATGTCAAGCGAGATTTCAACCTACCTGACGGGACGATATGTATTGATACCCGTTTACACACTTTCTTTCAAAGAATATATGAGCTTCAGGAATAAGGACTTATCCGAGGCGAGAACTATGTTTGACGAGTATATTCAATACGGCGGATTTCCGATTATCGGTATAAGCAGCTTTGATACACGCTCAGCCTATCAGATTGTAGAAGGAATTTTCGCTTCCGTTATTACAAGAGACATTTCCAAGCGTCACCAGATACGGAATAAGGAACTGTTCGACCGTGTTGTTCGCTATATTATCGAAAATGTAGGAATGACCTTTTCGGCTTCGTCTATCGTCAAATTTCTCAAAAGTGAAAACCGCAGTCTTTCGGTGGAAGCAATTTACAACTATATTAAATGGCTAACCGAAGCGTTTATAATTTATCCGTGCAAGCGTTTTGATTTACAGGGCAAAGCGGTACTGAAAACGCAGGAAAAGTATTATCTTTCCGACATTTCATTAAGATACTGTCAGACCGGTTTTGACAGAAAGATGCTTTCCGCAATGTTCGAGAACGTGGTGTTTCTTGAAATGAAGCGCAGAGGATATGATGTCTATATCGGTAAGAACAGCACAAAGGAAATCGACTTTGTGGGAATACGCAGAGAAGAGCGAATTTATGTGCAGGTCTGCGTCGAGCTTCCCGCTGAGTCTACTCGTGAAACCGATAATCTCATGGAAATCAAAGATCATTATCATAAGTACGTTGTCTGCCGTGACCCACTTGCAATCGGTAATGACAACGGCATCGAAATCGTGCATATAGCAGATTTCCTGCTGAGAGAGAACTGGTGATTTCAGATTACGACAATTTTACTACACAAGGCAAAATCATATTCTCGTCAGCTAATACGTACTTAATGTTCAACCCTACCACTATAACCGTGTATCAATGGATATGCGGTTATTTTTCTGCTTTTTTGTCATAGGCAATTTCCATTTGTGCAATTTTACGAAGTTTTCCCTAACTACTTATTTCTCTCCCTGAAGTTTGTGTTTAAAATAATTCATAAATGTCTGTTGTGTTTCACTTCGTTTGGTAATTCCGAATCGGTCAGAGAAGAAAATTGAAAGGAAAAGATAGAGCAGTTGTTGTAGACGGATTATACGTCTGTTAATTTGTCATTACCGGTAAATATAGGCGGCTCCTGCAAGCATTCGCCGCCTCCAAAACGATTATTTTACACTTATTCTACCCGAATGAGCAGGTTTTAAAACGACCGTTAATGACTGAAAATTGGTGAATAATAACTTGTGTCAATTAGTGCGGTTTTAGTACGAAACGGTGCGGTTTGGAGCGGTTTTGATACAGATTTGCTGATTTTCATGGCTAAACATGGTCGTTTTGTAATAGGTTTAGGTCGTTTATAAAAATCCCTTATAAACCTCTTTCATCTTCTCTTCTTAGCGACGGTTATTTTTAAAAACGGGGAAATGTGGATAGAGTTTGCATATAGATAGTTTTTATAGTAAGGCAAAATTAAATACCGGTACTCTTCATGTATTTTAAAGCGATTGTTCTTATTCAACTGATTCGACATTTTTGCAGCTATAAATCGACAATAAATGTTGATTTATTACCAGTTTTATGATATACTAAAATAGTATTATTGTATAGTCTATTCGAAAAAACAATTCAATATCAAAAGGATTCCGATGCAGATTTTTATACAAACATAGAAAATATAATCACAGCAATATGTAATCATATTCGAATAAAACATGGAGGAGTAATTTAAAATGGCTGAAAAAAATAACGCCAATATCGGCTTTGAAAAACAGATATGGGACGCTGCTTGTGTTCTATGGGGACATATCCCCGCTGCCGAATATAGAAAGGTTATCGTTGGACTTATTTTCCTACGCTACATTTCAAGCGCTTTTGAGCGTAAGTATAATCAGCTTGTGGCAGACGGTGACGGCTTTGAGGACGATAAGGACGCATACCTTATGGATAATATCTTCTATGTCCCCGAACAGGCTCGTTGGAACACAATCTCCTCTGCGGCTCACACCCCTGAAATCGGCTCTGTTATTGATGACGCTATGAGAGCTATTGAAGCCGAGAACAAATCGCTCAAAAATGTTCTTCCGAAGAATTACGCAAACCCCGATTTGGACAAGCGAGTTTTAGGCGATGTCGTTGATATTTTCACCAACAATATGGATATGGATGATACAGACGATAGCAAGGATTTACTCGGTCGTACTTATGAATACTGTATTGCTCAATTCGCTGCACACGAGGGCGTAAAGGGTGGCGAATTCTATACTCCGTCAAGCATAGTAAAAACAATAGTGTCTATACTCAAGCCCTTTGAGAATTGCCGAGTTTACGACCCCTGCTGCGGTTCCGGCGGTATGCTTGTGCAGTCGGTTAAGGGTATAAAGGCGCACAGCGCAACTCGTGGCGATGTTTCTATTTACGGGCAGGAGTCTAACGCAGACACTTGGAAAATGGCAAAAATGAATATGGCTATCCGTGGCATTGACGCTGATTTCGGTCCTTATCACGCTGATACATTCTTTAATGATTTACACAAATCTCTGAAAGCAGATTTCATAATGGCAAATCCTCCGTTTAACCTTTCAAATTGGGGACAAGACAAGCTGCTTGACGATATTCGTTGGAAATACGGCACACCTCCCGCAGGAAACGCTAACTATGCGTGGATACAGCATATGATACATCACCTTGCCCCGAACGGGAAAATCGGCTTGGTGCTTGCTAATGGTGCGCTGTCCACACAATCAAGCGGCGAGGGCGATATTCGCAAACGTATTATCGAGGACGATTTGGTTGAGGGCATAGTAGCTATGCCTACACAGCTTTTTTACAGCGTTACCATACCCGTTACTCTTTGGTTTATCTCAAAGAACAAGCAACAGAAAGGCAAAACTCTGTTTATAGACGCTCGTAATATGGGCTATATGGTTGACCGCAAGCACAGGGATTTAACCGATGAGGAAATCCAAAAGCTTGCCGATACCTTTGAGCAGTTCCAAAACGGCACTCTTGAAGATGTCAAGGGTTTCTGTGCCGCTGTCACAACAGAAGATATTGCAAAGCAGGATTACATACTAACACCCGGTCGTTATGTCGGAATTGAAGAACAAGAGGACGACGGAGAGCCTTTCGAGGAAAAAATGGCAAGGCTTACATCTGAACTGTCGGATATGTTTGCTAAATCTCACGAATTGGAAGAAGAAATCCGTAGGAAGCTGGGGGCGATTGGGTATGACATTTGATGAAAATTCTTTATATAGTGTTATATCTTGTAACAATGGAGATAGATACTCATTATATGATTTAGCAATATGGAAAAATGGTCTTGCATTCAAAAAAATCAATTTTTCTGATGCAGGTATTCCTGTTATAAAAATTGCTGAATTAAACAATGGTATTGGTGGAACAACTGCGTATACGAATCAGACATTTTCAGAAGAAGTGCATCTGCACAAGGGCGACTTGTTATTTTCGTGGTCAGGTAATCCCGATACATCAATAGATATTTATAGGTTTCAGTTAAACGAAGGTTGGCTAAATCAACACATTTTTAAGGTTACGCCAAATGAACAAATTGTCGACAGAGATTACTTTTATTTCTTGATGAAATTATTGAAACCGATTTTCACCAAAATTGCGACTAATAAGCAAACTACAGGGTTAGGTCACGTTACCATTGCTGATATAAAACGGCTTAATGTTGTTATTCCTCCTATGAAAATACAACACGCAATAGTATCTATACTAAAGCCGATTGATGATAAAATTGCGCTCAATTCCGCTATAAACTGTAATTTAGAGCAGCAAGCACAGGCTCTTTTCAAGTCTTGGTTTGTGGATACGGTTAATCCGAATAGAAAAATTTGCAGAGCTGATGAATTCTTTGATATAACCATAGGTAAAACTCCACCACGGAAAGAACCAGAATGGTTTTCAAAAAATAGTGAAGATATAAAATGGGCGTCAATTTCCGATATGGGCAACTGTGGTGTGTTCATAAACGATAGCTCTGAATATTTAACTTGTGCTGCCGTAAAAAAGCACAATGTCGTGATTGTGCCGACAAACACTGTTCTATTAAGTTTTAAATTAACGGTTGGACGAGTGGCAATAACAGCAAGTGAAATGACAACCAATGAAGCAATAGCACATTTTAAGACCGACAATACTTATATTAACGAATATCTGTATTGTTACCTTAAGTCGTTTAATTATCAATCTTTGGGTAGCACATCATCTATTGCAGTGGCTGTAAATTCCAAAATAATCAAAGGAATGCCCTTTGTTGTCCCAACAAACGATGAAATATGTAGGTTTCACGAAATAACTTCGCCTATGTTCAAAACCATATTGAATAATCAGTTAGAAAACCAACGGCTTGCAACTCTCCGTGATACACTCCTACCCAAACTGATGAACGGAGAAATAGATGTATCAGAGGTGGAGATTTAAGCCGCTAAATTACAGTTTTTCGCATGAACTAATTGTTTTGAAAGGGGTGATATAGTCTTAAGATTGTAATTTCTCTTAAAACACCAATTATTGTATAGAAAGGTTTGATTAAAATGTCAATACTTATGGATTTAGGTTCTGTTAAAGAAAGAATTTCTGCTAGCCAACTGAAAATAATCGAAGAAACACGTAGTGGGAACGATAAAGCCACCGTTTTAAAACTTGCTAATGGTGGTATTGTTAACTGTTGGGACACAGGAAAAGTTACCGTTCAGGGAAAAGCGATACAAGAAATTGAGAAAATAATAAGCAATCAAAATAATAACACAATGGCATTGAATAAAAAAGTCTTTGTCGTATATGGTCATGACTTAAATGCTAGGACACAACTGGAAGCTATGTTAAGAAGGTGGGACCTAGAACCAATAATTATTGATCAACAGTTATCTTCAGGAAACACAATAATAGAAAAGCTTGAAGCGTACACCAAGGAGGTCGGTTTTGGCATTGTGTTAGCTACTCCTGATGATATTGGTTACCCTAAAGGCAAAGAAACTGAAAAGAAATTTAGAGTTAGGCAGAATGTTGTGCTTGAGCTTGGTATGTTGCTCTCATTAGTAGGTCGTTCAAGAGTTGCAATTCTTCTTTCGCAATCTGAAAATATGGAAAGACCGTCAGATATTGATGGACTTATTTATATTCCTTTTAAAGAGAATGTAGAAGAAGCAAAATTATCTCTCGCAAAAGAGATGAATAACAATGGATATACCATAGGTGTTGACAAATTATAATACAGAGGATAAATATATGTCTGACATTTTTTCAGAAGCCAACTATGAAAAAGCAATCATAGACCTATTCCAAAGCAACATGGGATATGACTATGTATACGGTCCGAACATAGAACGCAATTTCAACTCCCCGTTATACGATGAAGTGCTTGAAGAAAGTCTGCGCCGCCTTAACCCTAAAGCGCCTTATGAGGCTATTCAAGACGCATTACATAAGCTCCGCAACTTTGAGAACGGAGAGCTTGTTCAGAAGAATGTCGTGTTTATGGACTACTTGCAGAATGGCGTACCCGTTCGTTATACCGAAAAGGGAGAGGAACGCTCTGCGCTCGTCTATCTTGTGGATTATGAGAATATCGACAAAAACTCTTTTATTATCGCTAATCAATGGACAATCGTTGAGAACGCAGAAAAGCGCCCCGATGTTATTGTTTTTCTGAACGGTCTGCCTGTGGGCGTGTTTGAGCTGAAATCTCCCTCCCGTGAAGAAACGGACGCTTCAGAAGCGTACTTACAGCTGCGCAACTATATGTATGATATTCCCTCGCTGTTTATCTATAACGCTATTCTCGTTATGTCCGACCTTTCTACATCAAAGGCAGGAACAATCACCTCCGGCGAAGATAGATTTATGGAGTGGAAAACGACAGACGGCAATTATGAGAATACACAATGCGCTCAATTTGATACTTTCTTTGAGGGCATTTTCCAAAAAGAGCGTTTCCTTGATATACTGAAAAACTTTATCTGCTTTTCCAACGATGGAACAAAGGAAATCAAAATACTTGCAGGCTATCATCAGTATTTTGCGGTTAAGAAAGCGATTGAGTCCACCAAAAAAGCAACCGTTACCGACGGCAAGGGCGGTGTGTTCTGGCATACGCAAGGAAGCGGAAAATCGCTTTCAATGGTGTTCTATGCCCACCTGTTACAATCGGCACTCAATAGCCCGACTATCGTTGTTATGACCGACAGAAACGACCTTGACGACCAACTCTACGGGCAGTTTGCAAAGTGCAAGAGTTTTCTGCGGCAAGACCCTGTTCACGCCGAGAGCCGCGAGCATTTGAAATCCCTGCTTGCAGGAAGAAAAGCCAACGGAATAATCTTTACCACTATGCAGAAATTCGAGGAAGCAGACGAAGCCCTTTCCGAACGCAGAAATATTATCGTTATGGCTGACGAAGCCCACCGTGGACAGTACGGTCTTGCTGAAAGCGTTGAAGCCGAAACGGGTAAACTTAAATACGGCACAGCTCGCATAATAAGAAACAACCTTCCGAACGCTACTTTCATAGGGTTTACAGGTACTCCTATCTCGTCAAAGGACAGGTGCACGAGAGAGGTATTCGGCGATTACATTGATATTTATGATATGACGCAGGCTGTCGAGGACGGAGCAACTCGCCCCGTTTATTATGAAAGCCGTGTCGTAAAGCTGAAACTCGATGAAGATACTATTAGGCTCATTGATAAAGAGTATGATATAATGGCTCTCAATGCGGACGCAAGCGTAATTGAACAGAGCAAGCACGAATTGAGCCGTATGGAAGCTATTCTCGGTAATGACGCTACAATAAATACTCTTGTCGTTGATATTCTCGACCACTACGAAAACAACAGAGAAAATCTGCTGACAGGAAAAGCAATGATTGTTGCGTATTCAAGAGAAATCGCAATGAAAATCTACCACAGAATACTTGAAATTCACCCCGATTGGACGGAGAAGGTTGCGGTAGTAATGACTTCAAGCAACAAAGACCCCGAGGAATGGCGTGATATTATCGGCAATAAGGCTCACAAGAACGAGCTTGCGAAAACATTCAAGGACAACAACAGCCCTCTGAAAATCGCAATCGTTGTTGATATGTGGCTTACGGGCTTTGATGTTCCCTCGCTGGCTACAATGTATGTTTATAAGCCGATGAGCGGCTATAATCTTATGCAGGCTATTGCAAGAGTTAACCGTGTGTTCCGTGACAAGGAGGGCGGTCTTGTAGTTGACTATGTGGGTATAGCTTCTGCTCTTAAACAGGCTATGAACGACTATACCGTTCGTGATAGGAAGAACTACGGCGATACCGATGTCGGAAAGGTGGCTTATCCGAAATTCCTTGAAAAGCTTTCACGCTGCCAAGACCTATTCCACGGATACGATTATCATAATTTCAATACGGGAAGCGACCTTGACCGTGCAAAGACTATCAGCGGCGCAGTAAACTTTATTATTGCTCCCGCAAGAGAAGCGGATAAAGAGGAGTTCCTGAAAGAAGCCCTTATGCTTCATCAGTCGCTTTCTCTCTGCTCCTCGCTTGTTGACGAACATCTCCGCATTGAAGCGGCGTTCTTTGAAGCTGTCCGTGTGCTTGTTATGCGTCTTTCAAATCAAGGAACGGAGAAGAAAATTTCTCTGCCCGAAATGAACGCTCGTATAAATGAAATGCTCAAACACAGTATCAAGAGCGACGGTGTTATCAATCTCTTTTCAGATGTAAAAGAGGAGTTTTCTCTTTTCGATCCTAAATTTCTTGAGGATGTCTCAAAAATGAAAGAGAAAAACCTTGCTGTTGAATTATTGAAGAAACTGATTGCCGAGCAGATACATATTTATCGCCGCACAAATGTGGTTAAATCAGAGAAATTCTCCGAGATTATTCAGCGAACAATGAATGCATATCTGAACGGAATGATTACAAATGAGCAAGTCATTGAAGAACTAATGAAAATGGCAAAGGATATTTCCAACGCCGCCAAAGAGGGAGAAGAACTCGGACTTACCGCCGATGAGCTTGCTTTCTATGACGCACTTACCAAACCGCAGGCTGTAAAGGATTTTTATGAAAACTCCGAGCTTATAGCGATTTCAAAAGAGCTTACCGAAACGCTGAGGAAGAATAAGACGATTGATTGGCAGAAAAAAGACTCGGCAAGAGCAAGAATGCGTATGTTGATAAAAAAGCTGCTGAAAAGCCACAGATACCCGCCCGAAGGTATGGAGGACGCAGTTCAGACAGTTATGACGCAGTGCGAGCTTTGGACGGATAATATTATGTATGCTTAATATAATGTAGATTCTTTTTAAAAAGGAGTTACTCTAATGCCCATACACAACAAACTCGTCCGTGACAAGATACCCGAAATTATAGAAAAAACGGGAAAGGTATGTCACATACATACACTTACAAGTGATGAGTACTTAGCCGAGCTTGACCGCAAGCTGAATGAGGAATGTGCTGAATGTGAACGCCGACTACCTTATCGGCAGAACGAACACAACTGCACAGAAAGGAAAGATGAAAACGGTGTGCGAATTAACGGGGTTGTCCGACAGAGTAGCGGAGTATTTGTCCGAGCTTGTAATGAAAAAGGACTACGCAAAGTTGGAAATAATCAATCATCTGTTTCAGGAACTTTGCGAGGACTATGATTTTTACAGCTACGAAACGCAGAATGGAGAGGAAGCAGCGAGCAGCGTTCTCGGCGCATTGTTCCTCTACCTTAAGAGATATTCGGATAAGGACAGCGTGTGGGACGAGTTTATTTTTTACAGCGCCTCGGTCTGTCGTTTATTGATCATCACAATATTCTTGCCGTCACCGCAGTATCTTT
>CAMEKZ010000005.1 GCA_945921635.1 uncultured Clostridia bacterium | reverse complement strand
AATTATTTGAAAAAACTGCGTTTTTGCGGTGCGTGGGTTTATCGACAGTCTGACGGCAGCACCAAAGTACTGCCGTCAGAATATTATTCTATATCTCCTCGCTGTCGAGTATCACCGTAAACGGCCCGTCGTTTAACAGCTCTACCTTCATATCCGCGCCGAAAATCCCTTTTTCGACCTTAAACTGCTTTTCGCACTCGGCTATGATATATTCGTAAAGCTCGTTTGCCATGTCGGGTTTCCCCGCATTTATAAAAGACGGGCGGTTGCCCTTTTTGCAGTCGGCATAGAGCGTAAACTGCGATATAAGCAGAAGCTCTCCTCCGACATCAGCAAGTGACAGATTTGTCTTGCCGTTTTCGTCCTCGAATATGCGAAGCCCGAGCATTTTCTTTACCAGCCTGTCTGCCTCGGCGGTTGTGTCTGTCTGGGATACTCCGATAAGCACCATAAAGCCCTTGCCTATTTTTCCGACTGTCGCGCCGTCTACCGTGACCGAGGCGCGGGTCACTCTCTGTATTACAAATCTCAATTTTTTGTTCCTTTCTTTTGCTCGTCTGATATATAAACAACTCAAAACAGCCTGCCATGTTTTGCACGGCAGGCTGCTGAATATGTGCATAAAATCAATATGCTGTGATATAACGCTTGAGCTCCTCGGGGTTCTGGCATCTGCTGCGGGCAACCTGCTCGGTGATTTTGCCCGTGCGGACAAGCCTCGCGAGATCCTGGTCGAGCGAGAACATTCCGAGAGCCTTAGAGGTCTGGATTGCGTTAGGAATCTGGAATATCTTACCCTCACGGATAAGCGCCGAGATAGCGTCGGTACAAGACATCAGCTCGAGTGCGGCAATACGTCCCTTGCCGTCCGCTGTCGGTACGAGCGTCTGAGAAATAACCGCTACCAGCGAGTTTGCGAGCTGTGCTCTGATCTGTCCCTGTGAGTGCGGGGGATATACGTCGATAATACGGTCGATCGTTTCTGCGGCACCGGTCGTATGCAGGGTCGAAAGGACAAGGTGTCCTGTTTCTGCGGCGGTTACTGCGGCGTTGATTGTCTCAAAGTCACGCATTTCTCCTACGAGGATAACATCGGGGTCTTCACGAAGTGCGGCACGCAGCGAGCCTGCGAAGCTGTCTACATCGGCACCGATTTCACGCTGGTTTATCATACTCTGCTTATGTGTGTGCAGATACTCGATAGGGTCCTCTACCGTGATGATGTGGCAATTCTTGTTGCGGTTTATGTGGTCAATCATTGCGGCAAGCGTCGTAGATTTACCTGAACCTGTAGGGCCTGTTACAAGCACCAGTCCTCTCGGACGGAGCGCAAACTCGCCCATAAGTCCGGGGAGCATGAGGTCTGACAGAGTGGGTATGTCGTTTCTTAACAGACGCATTGCGATAGCGTGATAGCCGCGCTGCCTGTATACGTTTACTCTGTGTCTGTGTCCCGACGCGGAAACGTATGAGAAGTCGGTGTCAAGACCCTTCTGGATAGACGCCTTGTGCTTCATTGAAGTTATCTGGTTGATGATATTTACAATGATAGGCTCGGTGCAGTCAGGGTATCCGCTAAGCTTTTTGATACTGCCGTGCAGACGAACTACCGGAGGAAGTCCCGCCGTAAAATGAAGGTCCGAGCATCCGAGCTTTCGTGCTTCGTCAAGAATTTTGTTAATGTCCACGTTAAATATTCTCCTTTAAATATTTTATACAGTATATGTTGCCTTTACAAGCTCGTCAAGAGTTGTAGTTCCTGCGAGCACCATATCCGTTACGTTGCTTCTCAGAAGCTTTGTGCCGTTCTTTTCGGCCTGTGCGCCTATCTCCTCTGAGGTTGCACCCTGAGAAATAAGCTCCTTTATATCGTTTGATGTAACGATAATCTCATGGATAGCGGTTCTGCCCTTATAGCCTGTATTATGGCAGGCGCGGCAGCCGCCGTAATGCGCCTTGCATATCTCGACCGGCTCGGTCTTTCCGACAAGCCTTAAATCGGCGGGGTCGGTAAGCAGTACCTTTTCCTTGCACTCAGGACACAGCAGCTTTACAAGTCGCTGTGCTATTACTCCGACAAGTGAAGAAGCAACCATGTACGGTGCAACGCCCATATCCACAAGACGGAGTATCGTGCTTGCCGCATCGTTAGTATGGAGTGTAGAAAGCACAAGGTGTCCCGTGATAGCCGCACGAATAGCGATGTCGGCGGTTTCGCCGTCACGGATTTCTCCGACCATTATAATGTCGGGGTCCTGACGGAGGATTGAACGAAGCGCCGCGGCAAAGGTCATGCCGGCCTTTGCGTTTATCTGTACCTGATTTATGCCGTCGATTTTCTTTTCGCACGGGTCCTCAACGGTTACGATGTTTACATTAGGCTTTGACAGCTCGCCGAGCGTCGCGTAAAGCGTCGTGGATTTACCCGAACCTGTAGGACCTGTTACCAGCATAACGCCGTGCGGACAGCGTATAATCTGCTTGAACATTTCGTAGTTGTAGAGTGTCATGCCGAGGTCGGTGATTTTTCTCGTCTTTTCATCTGCTGTCGAAAGCAGACGGATAACGCACTTTTCGCCGTATACCGTAGGTATCGTAGATACACGGACGTCGAGGTTTACGCCATCGATTGTCATACCGAAACGGCCGTCGAGCGGTATTCTTTTCTCCGCGATATTCATACCGCCGAGGATTTTTATACGCGTGATAAGAGAGTTATGTACAGCGGGCTTTACATTCATCTGCTCGACCAGCTCGCCGTCCACTCTGAGCCTTATTCTTGTTCTGTCCTTGAAAGGCTCGATATGTATATCCGATGCGTTCATTCTGAACGAGGTTTCAACAATAGTATTAACCAGCTTTACGATAGGCGCATTATCTACACGCTCGCCCGACTCTGCATCCTCCTGGCTTATCTCGTCACCGGTGTATTCCTTGTTAAGGTTATCCATAACGTTACTAACCGTCTGCTGTGAATAAGCCTTGTTTATGGTTTCGTTGATGGCGGTGCGGGTTGCGAGCATGGCGTGTATTTCCATGCCGGAAATAACCTTCAGCTCTTCAAATATGTAGAAGTTTATCGGGTCATCGGTTGCTACCGTAAGGCGGGAATCCGTTTTCTGGAATGCAACGCAGCAATTTTTCTTTGCAATAGCCTCGGGTATCTTTTTTACCGCCTCGATGTCAATTTTGGTAGTTGTGAGGTCAACAAAGGGTACTTTAAGACGAATAGACAATGCCTGAGCGAGCTGTGTTTCGGATACATAGCCCAACTCCAGAAGCACGTCGCCGAGCTTTTTGCCGTTTTCGGTCTTTTGCTTTTCAAGCGCCTGCTGAAGCTGTTCCTCCTTCAAAAAACCGTTTTCGACCAGAATCTGACCTATCGGTATGTTCTTCATTGAGATATCCCCCTAAGAGTAAATTCTAAAATAGCGTGCCGCTATTGAAAAATACGATATTTTATGGTAAAATATCAATCATAACAGACCACCCCGGACAGCTCCGGGCGGTTCTAATTTGAAAGGAAATGAAATCATGACAGGAATAATCCTATATGACACGATTATGTGTATCTTAGTTTTCCTATTCGGTTCGGTAATCGGCAGCTTTTTAAATGTCGTAATCTACCGCACCCCTCTGCGTATGTCCATCGTAAAAGGACCATCGCATTGCTTTTCCTGCGGAGAGCGCATAAAGCCGTACGACCTTGTGCCGATATTCAGCTGGATTATCCTCGGTGGCAAGTGCCGTAACTGCAAGTCGAAAATCTCGGCTCGATATACGGTTGTCGAGGCGCTCACGGGATTTATGTTCCTGCTCGCGTACATAAGATTTTCGTTCAGCCTGCCGATGCTTGTAGCGATAATCTACTTTTCGCTGCTCATAGTGCTGAGCTGTATCGACCTTGACCATCTCGAAATACCGTACTGGTGCACTATCACGATTGCGGTGCTCGGTATCGCGACATTCTTCTCCGAGCCTAATATGCCGTGGTGGGAGCACTTCGCAGGAGCAGCGGTTATTGCCGTGCCGTTTGCGATATTTGCTCTTTTCGGCGGAATGGGCGGCGGTGATGTCCAGCTCATGGCGGCGTCGGGCTTTCTTCTCGGGTGGAAGATTGTGCCCTCGGCGGTTATCGGTATAGTTGTAGGTGCGATATACGGTGTGATATTAAAAGCAACTCACGGCAAGCGCGACAAGGCAAAATCCGAGGAGCTGACCAAAATTGTATGCGAATGGCTTCCGGACAAGATGACCGAAAATCAGTCCGACATAATAGTCGGCGAATATGAAAACGGAAAATGCAAGGTAAACTGGGAGCTTATCGAGGAAAAAGCATGGCAGAATCCCGATATTATCAAGCAGGGCGACAGCGCGCTTGAAGAAAAGCTTACCGCGGCTCTGAGTGACGTCCCCAAAAATAAAGAGTTTGTTTTCCGCATAACCGCGGAAAACGGAATAATCAAAAAATCAAAGTTCCAGCAGCGAATAGCGTTCGGTCCGGCGCTGAGCGCAGGTCTTGCGGTCGGCGTGCTGGTGGGAGAGACCATAAACAAGTGGTATTTCGGTATGCTGTGATAGGAAAATAAAACAAATTCTTACGGCTTGACGGCAGAAGTCATCAAGCCGTAATTTTGTTTTAGCTTAAAGCTTTACATCTTGGAATAGTCCTTAATTCTGTACAGAATAACTATTACATCATCATCCGGATAAGTGTAGTCCACAAGGTCGGGGTCACTTGACGGTGTAACATTTGTAAGCGACATATTGAGCAGCTTGAACATCTGTGCACGCTCGGATACGACCGCTTCACCGTTTTCGTCAAACGGTATTACGCCTATACGACACCACTTTTTATCGGTTGATTCGGCATCCTGAGGTGTGGTGCTGAACGAAAACTTGAAATTGAGGCCGTTGTAATACTCGCCGTCCAGCAGCTCATATTTTTCATAATCGGCAGCCTTTGTAAGATAATCCGAAACCGAATTTATTTTTCCGAGGTCGTAGAGCTCATAAATATCATCGGTGTTCTGCCGTATCATAATGCAGTACGTCTGTTCTATAGCCGGATTTTCAATATCAGCTATCATTGCACTGACGCGCTTTGCTACACCGGCTTCATCGCTTGCATCAACCGAAATCTTTGTAGCGTCATATAATCCGACATTATAGGTTGAGCACTTGGACATACGGGTGTAGATATATCCGCTGATGGTATCTGTAACATTATTTGTATTTACATCGCTATGCAAAGAGTTTATGATACTTTGCACAGGGCCGAACATTGCCATAGCTGCCGCTATAAGCAATGTCGAAACGCACATGGCTATTATCAGCTCCACAAGTGTGAAGCCTTTTCGTTTAAGTAATTTTTTCATGGCTTCTCCTTATGTTATAGCTTTGTGTTGTAGATACCCGGAGTATTGGTATCGCTGAAGGTTGCCGATGTATCCATAAGCTCGCTGTCAGACTTGATAAAGTACTTCGCAAACGACTTGTACTCGCTGTTGAACTTATCCTCAGCAAGCGTAAATGTTATGTGCATCGTGTATGCCGTTTCTTTAGAGCTGAAGCTCTTGTCGCTAAAACGCACTCTGGTAGATGTCAGCATACTGTAGGTCATGTTTGTATCTGGAGTAACTACGATGTTTTTTGAGGATTCCGGAAGTGCAACTTTAATTGCACAGCTCTCTGCCTCACTCAGCATTGATTCGGGAGTTTCTATGCTGAAATCAAGCTGCATCTGGTAAACTCCGTCAACCAACAGACATTTTGACTGAGTGACAATAACTTTTTTGATACCCTTTGTACCGTAAAGATGGATGTCGCTGGTTACCATGCCCGCGCCGCCCTCTTCTTTATCGCCGGGGCTGTCGGACGGGGTAATTGATGCGTCAAGAGTGTTTATTTCAAGGCGCTCGTTATTATCCGAGCCGTCTCCGTCCTGCTTTACTGATACGCCGCTTATTGTAACATTTGTTCCTGAGCCTGCCGCACCGCCCTTTACAAAGTTCATTGCAAGGCTGGTAGTCTCTCTTTCTACAAGAGCGTTTTCATCGACTATATTCTGAATCTGGGCATCCATGTCCTTTTCTACGCGGTTGTTCTTTGCGTGCTGTGCAATAGAAACAGCAAGAATCTGCATGACAAGCGCCGCCATAAGAGCAAATACACCCATAGCCACAAGACATTCGGTAAGTGTAAAGCCCTTACTGCGTTTTAATAATTTTATACGCTTCATATTGGGCGCTCCTTTCATCAGTTATATCCGTACTTTCTCCATGTGCGGCTGCCGGACGAGCCGAGCGAACCGATGTCGCCGCCGGAGCTTGAAATCAGCTTTTCCATGTACTTCAAACGTTCAGCTTCCTTTTTATCGGGGTCGGTTATGCTTGAGTCAACAAATCTGTCATAGTAATCATACGGAACTGTAGCCATATAGGTTCTCGATGTGTTAGGCATCGTGTAGTCGGAAACTATCAGACCGCCGAGCATTGCAAAATGTCCTTCGGTTGATTTACCTGCTCCGAATGTCATATACGGCGCATATAAAAATCCGCAGAATGTGTTATACTGTGCGTCAAAATTAACATCGCAGTTTTTGTCGATTGCTACAACAAATATGTTGTTGTGTATCGCTCCGGATGACAGATATTTGTTTACGATATTATCCTTGAATATCGACTTTTCATTCATGAGAGCTGCAACAGTAGAGCCGTCGACGGGACTTATCGGTGTTTCTGTTACTTTTCCGTCAGCGCTAATCGAGCTGGGACGTAATTCCTTGAGCAGATTATAATGACCCATAAACAAACGTTCCTGTGCAAAATAGGTTACCTTGTCGGGTACTACAAATATAACGCTACCCTTGCCCTTGACAAGCACGCTGAACCAGCCTTCAAATTTTCCGCTTGGCTCATTGTTCCATCTAAAGCAGTTAAATTTGTCGCTGTCCGATGAATTATTTGAAAACGTGTAGCTGTTATCGGAATTTTTAACCATATAGCAGTTGGCGGGCAGATATACATACATATCCTTATCCTTGCCATCGGGCATTGTTGTATCAAACACTATGTTGTAGCCGTTCCATGTCTGATTAGTAATTCTGATGTCGCCCATCATTACATATTCACCGAACTGCTCGGCTTTTATGATCATCTGGTTTGCATTGCTGCCGCTTCCGGTAAATCTGGTGTCAACACTCTGGGGTGTTGTGCTTCCGTCAAAGCTGAAGTTTATAGGGTCATAGATATAGGTGCCGTCCTCGTTTACGAATTTCTTCGTCATATTCCAGTTTGAATATTCGGGGTTTCCGAGCTTTTCGTTTATCTTAGCCTTTATATTCTGAAGCGACTCACAGACAAAAGCGTCAGACGGCCATACATAGGTATATGCCGAGGTTGAGCTTGCAAGCGCAACAGCCTTGTTCATGTTGGTACGCAGCTTGTCATAGCAAAGATCCTGAGTTGTAACGATAAAGCTTATGCTGCTGTCATCATACTCTTTGATTCGGCTTTCATCAATACCTGCGTTAAGAATGAAATTGCGCTGGTTTTCATAAGCTGACGCCGCCTTGTTGAGATATACATTTCCGCCTATGATAAGGCCACCCGCGAATTTATTTCCCGCGTTGACATCCTTATCGATAAACACGTCACCGTTTACATAAACCTTGCCGTTATAGGTTTCGTTGTTGAAGAATGCGGCATCGCCGTTTACATAGATTTCGCAGTCGGATGTATCACTGGGACGTCCGCTTATCATATCGCCTACTACATATACATCGGTATCATTTGTATAGTTGAATGAGCTGCCCTGAATAAGGTTTCCGCCAACGCGTATGCGTCCGCCTTTAAGATTCATTGCACCCTGACCGCCGTCATAAGTCATGTAAAGATTGTTTCCGACGGTAATATCAAAGGTCTTGTCACCATTCGCGTTTATCGGGGCGTTGTTAAGTGACAGCGTACCGGCACATATAAGCTCCGCTTTGATGTTGATACCGCTGTTTCCGGACTGCGCCGAGCCTATCTGGCTGTACTCATTGTCAAGGTACATAGTCGAAGTGACATTCATACCCGACATGATTACGTCATTAGGCGCATAACCTGTCGAAGTGAAAAATCTGTCAAAGCTGTACGGCTTTGATGTGAGCCGGAACTCTCCGATAGTGGTTACCACCGACTTTTCACCGTCAAGCTCGACCTCGGTTTCAATCTGTATGGTCTGCAAATCATCGGTGCCGCTGCCCTTGATTTTCTTTACGGTGATTTTATAATCACCAAGTCCGCCCGCAAGCTCCGAAAAGCCCGTGCCGTCCGAGCCTGTTGTGGTAAGGGTTTCGTCTTTGTTAAGGCCGAGTATGGCATCTACAAACGGGTCTTCTGTGCGGGTGTTTATATAATCGGTGATTATATCGTTTACTGCGAGCGCACTCTGGTATGCCTGCTCGCTTTCATATTTAACCGTTATCTGCTGTTTTGACGACGTAACTGCATAGTATACCGCCGATGCTATAACAACAAGCACGGTCATAAGTGCGACTATGAAGAACAGCACGCTGCCCTTGCCGCTTTTCAGCCGCAGCAGCGCTTTTTTCGCTCTCGCCGCAAAGTAATGTTTATTATTTCTCTGCATCACGTTTCGTCCTTTCCTGAAAATTATCTGAATAGCGCGAAAAGCCCTGACCTTAAATCGGGGCTGTACGCGTTAAACTTACTCCGCCTGTTCAAACGGGTCTGCAACGGGCTTAATGCTATAAAGCTTTACATTAAATGACATACTGTACTTGCCGCTGCCAGATGATGAAGATGACTGCTGATCGTCTTGGTTGGCTTCGGTGCCTTCCTTATCACCAGAAGTTGTCTGTGTGCTTGACTTATCCGAAAGCTCAAAGGTTACGCCGTTTACATAGGTTGCCTTGCGCTGAGGTTTTCCGTCCGCGCCGACTATTTTTTCATCATAAACGCCCGCGTTGAGTAAATCCGCAAAAGCGTGAAGATTTTCAAGCTTGTCGCTGCTTGCCGTAAAGCTTACGCTTGTGCAGCCTACCGTAACAGGCTCTGAGAGCGCGAGCATGGTCGAAACAAGCTTCTTCGCGTAAATAACCAGCTCACGAGGAGTCATCGACTCAATGTCAACAGCCTCTTCGTCCTGCGTGACTACCGTATTGGCAAAATCCTTCAGCGGATATGTAACCTCTGTAGGCATAAATACCGATATTGAAAGAGTCTCTGTGCTCATCGGCGAAATAGAAAGTCCGTCAACCGTGATGTCTTTTCCCTTTGCGATAAACTGACGCATGATTTCGTCTGCCTCGTAGGTTGTGAGGTCATCATAGAAGGTGTTGGCTAAATCCTTGCCTTCTTCATACGCCGCCTTGATTTCATCATCAATTGTAGCCTCATGCTCCAGCTTTGTCTGAAGCTCCTGATATTCTTCCTTTGCGGCAGCAAGAGTTTTGTTGTTCGCTCCGATATTATTGTAATTCGGAAGAATAAACAGGAAAATGCCGACGCCGAGTATTGCCGCTACCAAAAGGCAGACTATAATAATACGTTCTTGCTTACTGATTTTCATTTCTCATATATCCTTTCAAATTACTCTGCAGCTGATTCTTCGGCTGCCGACTCTTCGCCGCCGAGTTGGTCTTCAATTATGCTGTCGGCATCTCCGGAGTTGACCGCAACATCGTTACCTGCCTTTAGAAGCATCGAAAGACTGAAAGTTACGGTTTCCTTGTCGCCATTCTTTGTAACGGTATAACCGGTATACTGGATATTTTCAAAATAACCCTGGTCGATAAGCGCTCTTACATACTGAGACGGCTGAGCCTGATTTGTACCGGTAAATGTAGCGGATACAGAGTAGCCCGAAATGCTTACGCTGTCAACGAGCTTCATTCCGCTGAGAGCCTTTTTGGTCTCGTCGCTTGTGATTTTCTCTACGCCGTCCTCGTTCTGGAAGGGCTCTCTGAGCATCTTATATACATTTGTTGTGCCCTTTGGCATATAATTGAAGATTGCGTCCGCATTCTGAATGGAGTTCTTATAGCTCTGGAAGTTAGCGAGTACGCCCTCCTTCTGCTCAAGTGCCGAAAGTCTTGCCTGGAACTCGGTGTCGTTTATCTGAGCCTGTACCTTTGTTATCTCGCTCTTGATATTGCTGTTAATCATATCAATAACAAGATTTGCACCGAAAACAGCCGCAACGCTTATCAATACCGCCGCGCCGAGTCCGATGAAGAAGGTGTTAAGTCCCTTGCTCTCCTTTGCCGCCGTAGTGTTCAGCAGGTTGATATGCTCAAGCTCTTTGTTTACCTTGTAGAGAGCGCCGATAGCGTTTGCAAACTTGGTAAATTCAAAGTCGGCGCGCGACGCGATTGTTGTCGGGGTGCTGAGTATATGACAGGGTACGTTGAACGATGATACGGTGTTTGTCAGCGCGATAAAGTCGCCTATATCGCCGTAGAACATCATTTCCTTAATCGGCTTCATGTCCTTTCTTGACTGGAAGAACTGGAACATTCTGAACAGGTTGTCATATATAGCCTGGTTTACATAGTCGGGCGCGTTGTTGTAGTCCGACGCGTCAATCTTGAAGTAACGCGAGAATGAAAGAACATTGTCCTCGTACAGGTTGATATTGAGGAACTCCTTATCAATCTGAACTAAGAGCAGGGGCATATAACCCGACATCTTGGGGGTGTTCTGGATAAGACGTGAAATGGAGTTGTTGGAGATATTTACCGCCTTGAGCGCAAGACCCCTGTGGGTAAACTGCTTTACATATCCCTCAACAAGACGCTGGGGGCAGGCGGTTGCAAGTACCTTTATCTGGGGGTTCTTGTTCTCGTCAACCGTTTCTCCTACGATTGTATAGGAAATATTGTACTCGTTTGAGATACCCATGTTGCTTCCTATCATAGCCTCGATTGCGGCTGTGTTGGAGAGCTTTTTGGGCTTGGGGAGCAGAAGCTCTTTATAAAGTATTGAGCTAGAGCTGATGGATACGATGGTATCCTTTTCCTTTATTGAACGGGTGTTGATAATATCAATGATTTCTGCCGCTACCAGCGGAACATCTGTTATGTAACCGTTTGATACAAGTCCTGCCTCGATGTCACGGAAATCAACCTCTTCGATTTTGATTTTGCTGCCCTGAGAAGAGCCGCGCACAAGCTTAACTTGTCTGTCAGTAATATCAATAGATAGCATATCTCAAAAATTCCTTCCTGTTTTGTCTGAATTGAATTATTACGAAGCCATACCTTCCATGCCGCCGTAGAGAATCGGGAATACACCTGCGAGTACGCAGCCTATCATTACACCCATGACGATAATCATCAAAGGCTGCATCAGCGATACAAGGCTCGAAATCGCCGAGTCTGCTTCTTCGTCGTAGTAGTCGGACGATTTTGCAAGAATCTGGTCGAGAGTACCGGATTCCTCGCCGACATAGATAATCGATATAAACATTCCGTCGAAAATACCGGTTCTGCCTATTGCTACAGACAGCGCCTCGCCGCGCTTTACATTCTCGATAACATCTTCAAACACCTTTATTATGTAGGTGTTTCCGAGAGTGCCGACCGACTTTTCAATACAGTCAACCATTTGCAGGCCGCTTGAGAAAAGGTTTGACATTGTTCTGGCAAAACGTGCGGTATAAATGGTTTTGAGCAGCTTGCCTACCTTAGGTACCTTAAGCAGCATCGCGTCCCATTTAAGCTTTGACGCAGGCGTCTTGAGAATAATTCTGAATATGATTACAATAACTACTACAATGATAACAAGGATGTACCACTGGTTAATCATAAAGTCACTTATCGAGAACATCGCTGCTGACAGCGGCGGTATCTCTCCGTCACCGATAAGGTCGCGGAACATCGGCATGATTAAGGTAAACATGGCAATCATCATGACAACCAGCAGACACAGCAGTACGATAGGATATATCATAGCGCCCTTTATCTTGTTCTGGGTCTTGCTGTCCTTTGCATAGTGCTCGGCGACACGATTCATAATCATATCGAGATTACCCGAAACCTCACCCGCGCTTACCATGCTGACGAACAGGCCCGGGAATACACCCGGCTTTGTGGCGATAGCCTCGGAGAATGAGCGTCCCTTCTGTACTTCCTCGTAAATGTCGAGCAGTACCTGCTTTTGCTTTTTGTCTTCTGTCTGGGACTGCAGAATGTGCAAAGCCTTTACAAGACTGATACCGGATGTAAGCATCGCGGCAAGCTGTCGGCAGAAGAACGCAAGGTCCTTTGTCTTGAACTTGAATTTGACGTCACTTGCCTTGTTTTTCTGAACATCCTTGTAAGTGGTACAGAACAGACCCTTTTGCTTGAGCTTGTCTATCAGCTCCTGCGAATCCTCGGCCATCTCTGTGCCCTTTACTTTTTTTCCGTTAACATCGGTTGCAACGTAAGAAAAAGTAGTCACTTATTATCCCCCATTCGTATTTCTTCAGATAATTTACTACCCAAAAAAGGAAATTATTATCACTATATAAAAGTATAACATATTTTCTCAGGAATAGCAAGAAAAGATTGCTGACATATCAACCAATTTTATGCTTTAATTTTTATGAAAAATCAACTAAAATTTCTCGATAAGTTTACAATTACATGGTAGTTTTGAGCTAACAATATACAGTATATTACAGCTCGAGAGCTGTCTCAATCATGTCTGTAAGGCACTTTTCGCGCTCCTGCGGAGTAAGGTCCTCGCTGCCCGTGAGCGGGTTGTTGGAAATTGTCAGAATACAAAGAGCCTTTTTCTTTGCATAAGCCGCATTCATATACAGCGCCGCCGCCTCCATCTCAACTGCAAGCACGCCCATTTCCGCCCATTTTGAAAGCGTACCCGACGCATCGTAATATACTTCGCCGGTAAGCACGTTTCCGACATGGTAGGTTATGCCCTTGTCTGCGGCTATCCCTGCGGCTTTTGCAACAAGTGAAAAATCCGCGATAGGCGCGTATATGCCCGGCAGACCGTACTGCTTATCGCAGTTTGTATCGTGGCACGCACCCTGAGCTATGACGAGGTCGCGCGGCTTTACGCTGTCGCAGAGACTTCCTGCCGTTCCTATCCTTATAATAGTATCGACATCGTAGAAGTTGAAAAGCTCGTAGCTGTAGATACCGATTGAGGATACGCCCATACCCGAGCCCTGCACCGACACGCGCTCGCCCTTGTACAGACCGGTAAAGCCGAGCATATTCCTTATCTCGTTATAGCACTGTACATCCGTGAGGAAATTCTCGGCGATAAATTTAGCTCTCAGCGGGTCGCCCGGCATAAGCACTTTCTTAGCGACCTGCTCTGCCGAGGCACCGATATGCGGGGTCGGCGTGGATAAATTTTGTGACATACTGTAAGTCCTTTCTTGACTGTGTCCGCGTAAGATTTTGTGTATATTTCCGTGTTTTACCGTAATCCGGGCGAGATAAATCCGCAGTGCCCGAGACTTTCTCTGCCTAACATCCAAAAAAACACATATCTACTGAATTTTACACGGATTTTGCTTACATTTTCTGTAAAAACGGTTACAAAGCCGTAACCAAACAGCCATTTTTTCAATTTGTTTTCAACTATTATACACTATTTTTAAAAAAATGTCCAGTAAGATTTAATCGTTTACATGAGATTTTGTTTAACTTTACAAAAAATAAACAATCTTTAAAAAAATCGATTTTTTTGCTTGACCTGGGCTAAAAATTTATGTATAATTGGCAAAGGTAAGCGGAATACTGCTTATCGATACAAAGAAAGAAATCTTTATATTAAGGAGATATCAAAATGAAAAAAGTATTAGCATTAGTAGCAGCAGTAGCTATGATCGCTGCAACAGTAACAGCTTGCGGAAACAACAATAACAGCTCAAACGCAAGCGTAGGCAGTTCAACATCTATTTCCGAGTCTTCTTCCAACTAATAGACTAAGGCACGGAAAAAACGCAAGCAGCCCGGACGGGCTGCTTATTTTATTTCCGTGCACTTTTTTCCGTGCACTTTTTTCCGTGCACTTTTTAATAAACTAATAAAAAATTTACAATACTTTTGTAAGATTTCCTGATATAATCAGTCTTATAGAAAAAGGGGGTGGCACAGTGACCGAGTTTGAACAAGTATACCGTACATACTTAAACGATGTATTTCTGTATATACGGCGCCTTTCGGGTGACGAGCAGACGGCAGAGGAAATCACTGCCGAGACCTTTTTTAAAGCGATGCGCTCAATAAAGCATTTCAGGGGAGAGTGCGATATCCGGGTCTGGCTGTGCCAAATTGCCAAAAACAGCTATCTTACACATCTGAAAGAGACCGGAAGAACCGACAGTATTGAAGATACCCCCGCAGAGAAGCTGTCTGACAACGGGAACTCGGTAGAAGACAAGGTTATACAAAAGGACGTAGCAATGCACATAAGGCAGCTGCTCCACGGCATAAAAGAGCCATATCGTGAAGTCTTTATGTGGCGGGTTTATGCCGAGCTTAGCTTTAAGCAAATCGGCAGGATATTCGGCAAAAGCGAAAACTGGGCGTGTGTCACCTATCATCGGGCGAGAAATATGATAAGGCAAGGACTGGGGGATTTTGACAATGAGAAATGACTGCAACATCATAAAAGACCTGCTCCCTCTCTATATTGAGGGCATAGCGAGCAGCGATACCGTTGCTTTTATAAACGAGCATCTTGACGGCTGTGAGCATTGCCGCGCAGAGCTTGAAGCTATGAAGAGCTTTGACGAAAAAGATCCAGCTTTGTATTCGGATAAGCCGGAACCGGCAGACGAGGCTTTACCTGTCAGGAGACTTAAAAGAAAGCTTATGCGGCGGATAATTCTTACCGTCATAGCCTCTGTTTTGCTGACGGCTGCAATACTGATTTTGTGCATAGAGCTGAAGCCCGCCGATATATATTACGGAAACTCGGAAATGTATACGCGTGAGGATATGGACGGTGCGATAAAGCTTATTGAAGAGCAGCTCGGCAGCTTTGAGGGCTGTAAACTGTATTCTATAAGCTACACCGATGACAGATACTGCCAAAGCGAGCTTGAATACTGCAATTCGTTAAGCGATAACGGTACGGAGTACAGCGAATGTATAGTATTCGTAACCGATTTTCGCTCGCCTGTTTTCGGCGGCGGCAGCTGGACGCCGAACTGCCGCTATAGCTGGTACTGGTATCTCGCAAGGACGGAAAGCGGGGTATGGGAGCTGATTACATGGGGCGTGCCGTAATGCACGGAAGATGATACAACGATAAAACGGGGCTGCCGCAGGTGTTTTGCACCTGCGGCAGCCCCATGTTCTGCGGACAGCAAGAGTAAAAACAATAAATGTTACACCTCCAGAGTACTGCCGCAGATTATCAGCGCCTTTATATTCTCCATAGGGATAGGTTCATCAAAAAAAGCTCCGTAGTCACCTTTATACGCTGTATCGTCCGATCCGATGCTGCAGGCGAAGCCACCGCTGACATCAATTACCGTATCATCGGTTAAAACAACAGAAAGCGTAAAGTCCACATCTCCTATAGAAGACTCTGCCTCTGCTTTTTGCATAGTGAAATCAACGTGGACGCCTATCTGGGACAATGTGATTTTTTCGATTTGATACCGCTTTCCTACAGCATCCTGTACATTCATATTGCTTACGGGCACATTTACGCTTGTATCATTGTATCGAAGGGTAAAACGCAAATTCCATTCCCCTTCTGCCACCAGAATTTTGTCTTCTCCGTCCGACTTCATCAGATTGGTAAATATAACATTTGCATCGCGGTTGAGAAACAGGTTATCCACAGAGCTCCATATTTCAACAATCTGTATTTTCGTACCGTCCTCGCTCAGATCATATCGGTATATGCCGCTGCCGTTTTTGTCCATGAAAGAATTTGATGAATCTTCAAAGTATATCATTTCATCAAAACACTTGCCGTCTGCTCGTGTAAGCGAGTATACAATTGCTATGTTATATTTATCTCCGATTACTGCTTCGGCAGTAAGAGTGTATCCGTTCACGGTTGTCGAAGCACCGGCGGGAACACCGACATTGTCCACCAATTCGGTCTGCGCTCCGCCGTATAACGGAGCCAGCAGATTGCTTACTGCTCCGTTGACAGCTTCCGCTGTAATCGCCATACTCATAACAAATGCAAAGCAGGCCGCAACCGCAAACCATTTTATATGATTTCTGCGTTTTTTTCGTTCAGGCAGGACATCTGCCGCTTCAATATAGCGAGCATCCACCAGTTCCATATTATCCAACAATTCATTTCCCTTCATAGGTGATAACCCTCCTTCTCAAGAAACATCCGGAGCTTGTTCCGACTCCGGAACAGCATGGATTTTACTTTACTCTCTGAATAAGAATAGCGTTTTGAAATGGCCGTCACAGAGTCCAGAAACCAATAACGGCGAAGAAACACATTGCGCTGCTCTGTATCCAGAGTCGCAAGAAAACCGTTTATTGCCCGCTCAAGCTCTGCCTTTTCAATGCGGCATTCGGTGTCATCCGGAGCGGGAATACATTGCTCCATTTCTTTGCTCAGCTCACAGATGAATGCACTGCGCTTCAGGCGACTGCGATCACGGCAGCGATTTAAAGAAATATGACGTGTAATCCGGGCAAGAAAAGCATAGAAATAGCTTCTCGGCTCATGCGGCGGGATAAAATCCCATGCTTCAAGATATGTGTCATTCTCACATTCTTCCGCAGTCTGCAAATCCTCTGTAATTGCGTATGACAGTAAGCGCAGTCGGCTTCCGTACTTTTCGCAAGTCGCTTTAATTGCCGACTCATCGCGCTGTAGATACAGGTCGATAATTCTTTCGTCGTCCATGGCGTCATCTCCTTCCTTTCGGTTATTAGGGTGTGTTGACACTAAAATAATGTGCAGTTTTTTGCGCATAATTTTTGCGCAGACAAGGAGAGAAAACGCAGGTGGGCTGTCGCCCGGCAAGGTTTCTCGACACAGTGTGCGTAAAATTCCGCCAAAAAGATACGCTTTAGGCTTAGTGTCAACACACCATAAAGGTCTTCACTCTTATAAGCACCGTATGATGGGCAACGGTTGCAGCTTTACGCAAAATAATCATATTTTTTTCATAATGGGATTTTATCTCAGCGATATTTTATCAAAAACGGAATATATGCAAAATAAACGCCTGCAAGCCTCAGAGCCCACAGGCGTTTGTTCCACGGGAAACATTATCAAAAATTTACCCTCTGACCGAATTTGAGCAGTATTTTTGCATAAAGCTCTTTAGTAATTTCATAATAATCGGTAGCGTCGGTTTTCCGGTCGTTTTCGTACAGCTCAAAGCGCATGATTATCTCGGAATAATCCTCGCTGTAATAGAAAACGCATTGATAAAATCTGTTTTTCTCCGCATAATAATTTACAGGTTCGAGCGAAAGCACCGAGTTTATATCCGCGGCAAGCTGAGCTTTAAGCTCCTGCGGCTTTATGTAGCAGAACTGCACCTTTTTTGTCTTTGGCATCGACTTCGCCTTTCTGGAGAGCGGCGGCTCGGCGGTCTTTTTTCCGAAAAGCATATTTATCAACATTCCTTTCCTGTTGAGGCGCGGACAACGGGGCTGAAAAATCTTCGGTTTTTTCAGACGTTCGCCTCACGCTGTATTTTTCACCGCGCGGAAATACGCAGTATTCCATGTGTAAAGTATAGCATAAGCTTTGCCGTTTGTCTACCGTTACTTATCACAATTTACGGTACAAAAACACATTGTGTCGGTTTGCTTAACGAAAAATCCCACGGCTTTAAAGCAATTATCCGTCAAACGTCAAGACAGTATCACCTTTTTTTCACAAATAAAGGATATACTTTTACCATAGTCAGCAGGCGGACAGAAGCACAGCCTGTACCGAATATCAGAAAGGATTGATTTTTATGTCGGAAAACAACTTCAATTTCAACGGTTTAAACAATGAAAACGAAAACAGCTGTAATATAAACGGTGAAAACATAAGCAATCAGGCCTCATTTTCCACCGCGCAGAATACAGGCAGCGAAAACACCGCAAGCTATGACGCCGGTGCTTTTCAGCAGTCCACACCCGAAAATAAAGCGGTAAATCAGCCGAAAGCGCCTAAGGAGAAAAAGAGCCGCGGACGCGTAGGCTTTGCGGCGGGAATTATCGCGGCGGCGCTTGTTGTAGGCGGCGGCGCAGGCTTTGCAGGCACGGTTCTCGGAAACAACATAGGCACCATTTCGATGCCGGAGCTTGGCGGCACAAGCGGTCAGCAGTCAGACGCCGCGTCAGATTCGGACTCATCGGCGGCAACCATATCCAAACCCGAATCCACAATAGACACCTCGAAAACAACCGCAATAACGCCTTTGGATGAAAACAAAATCAGCGACAAGACAAACAGCACGCTGTTAAACGCGGAAGAGCTTTACGAAAAGGTAAAGAACACGGTGGTTGTATTATACAACTACCAGAATGTACAGGGCTATAGCGAGCCTGTAAAGGCAGGCTATGCAAGCGGCATTGTATTCACCTCCGACGGATATATAATCACAAACGCGCACGTTGTCAGCGGTGCGACAAAAATGACCGCCATCATCCCCGATTACAACAATCCCGAGGAGACCCACGAGTATGAGGCAACTATTGTTGGCAGCGATACGGCGTCCGACCTCGCGGTGCTGAAGGTAGAGCGCAGCGACCCGTTTGAGTTTGCCGTTCTCGGTGACTCCGATACGGTAAGAGTAGGTCAGGATATATGCGTACTGGGCAACCCCAAGACGCTTACAAGCTCGCTTACAAAGGGCATCGTGTCCGGTCTTGACAGAGCCTCCTACACAGGAAGCACCTACGCCTGCAGTTCAATTCAGATTGACGCGGCTATAAACTCGGGCAACAGCGGCGGCGGACTGTTTGATATGTACGGCAATATCATCGGTGTTATCGACTACAAGCTGTCTACCACCTCGACAAGCCAGTCAAGTATAGAAAATATCGGCTTTGCTATTACAATAAACGAGGCTAAGCCGGTTATCAACGACCTTATGACAAACGGCTATGTAACCAACCGTCCCGGCCTCGGCATAAACGGTACTGCAATCAGTGAATACTCCGCTTATATGTACGGCATAAGCAGTGCAGGCATATATGTAACCTATATCAGCGACAACAAGCCGGTTGCTAACAGCGGACTGAGAATAGGCGATATAATCACCGCGATTAACGACACCGAGGTTTCTTCATTAAACGATGTCCAGACCGAGGTTGCAAAGCACAATATCGGCGATACGGTTGAGCTTACGGTCTATAGGCAGAACGAAGTGGGCAACTTCAAAAAGTTAAACATTTCGGTTGAGCTGGGCGAGCTTACGTTGGATTAGAAATCATCACACAGATAGTGTTTTCATACCTCCCTTTATAAACACGGCAGGGCGCTGAATTTTCGGCGCCCTGCCGTACTTTTGTTATTTCATATAAAATAAAACGAAAAGCACACCTCCGCCAAGGTGTGCTTTTCTCTA
Organism: uncultured Clostridia bacterium; assembly: GCA_945921635.1. GTDB lineage: Bacteria > Bacillota > Clostridia > Oscillospirales > Ruminococcaceae > Ruminiclostridium_E. Next base: position 13,378 of record CAMEKZ010000005.1, on the reverse strand, counting down.
TGCAATAAAACTATAGGGATAATCAGATCAGTTTGCCACGATATTGACAAGCTTGCCGGGTACTACTATTTCCTTGCGGATTGTCTTGCCCTCGAGTGACTGCGCGATTGCTTCCTTTGCAAGCGCGAGCAGCTGCTCCTTGTCTGCGTCAGCAGGTACGTTTATTCTCGCCTTGATTTTGCCGCAGAGCTGTACGACAATTTCTACCGTCGCGTCCACGCAGAGCGCCTCATCATAGCTGCACCACTCAGCCTCGTTTAAGATACCGTAGCCGAGCGAGTTGTACATCTCCTCGGTGATATGCGGTGCAAACGGGTTAAGTAATGTTAAAAACGCCTTCATCTCGGCATTGTTTATCTTGCCGAGCGTGGTGATTTCGTTTATCAGGGTCATCATAGCGGCGATAGCGGTATTGAACTTCATCTGCTCAATATCCTCGCTCACCTTTTTGATGGTCTTGTGCATCGAGGTTCTAAGCTCGTCGGAGAACTCATCTCCGTCCGTCAGGATATACTGTAAATTCCATACGCGGTCGAGGAATCTCTTGCAGCCCTTCATGCTGCTCTCGCTCCACGGCGCCGCCTGCTCATAGTCACCCATAAACAGAACATAAACACGCAGTACGTCTGCACCGTATACGTCAACAACATCGTTAGGGTCAACGACATTTCCTCTCGACTTGCTCATCTTTTCGCCGTCAGGACCTAAGATAAGACCTTGCGCGGTACGCTTTGCGTACGGCTCTGGAGTATTTACCTCGCCGATGTCATAAAGGAACTTGTGCCAAAAGCGCGAATAAATCATGTGGCGCGTAACGTGCTCCATGCCGCCGTTGTACCAATCAACCGGCATCCAGTATTCAAGAGCCTCTTTTGAGGCAAATTCCTTGTCGTTGTTCGGGTCGCAGTAGCGCAGGAAGTACCAGCTTGAGCCTGCCCACTGGGGCATTGTATCTGTCTCGCGCTTTGCGTCGTGTCCGCACTTCGGGCACTTGCAATTTACGAAGCTGTCGATTTTTGCGAGCGGGCTTTCGCCGTCCTCGCCCGGTTTGAAGTTGTCAACCGGCGGGAGCTTCAGCGGCAGCTCATCGTAAGGTACGGGCACAATTCCGCACTCGGGACAATGTACTATCGGGATAGGCTCGCCCCAGTATCTCTGACGGTTGAAAGCCCAGTCCTTCATCTTGTACTGCACGCCCTTTTCGCCGCAGCCGAGCCTTTCGAGCACGGTGAGCATTTTCTCGATAGCGTCCTTTTTATTGGTGATACCGTTAAGCTCGCCCGAGTTTACCATCTCGCCGTCGCCCGTGTAGGCCTCCTTTGAGATGTCGCCGCCCTTGATTACTTCGATTATATCAATGCCGAACTTCTTTGCAAATTCATAGTCGCGGGTATCATGCGCGGGCACAGCCATGATAGCGCCGGTGCCGTAGCCCATCATAACATAGTCGGAAATGTAGATAGGGATTTCCTTTGATGTTATGGGGTTTATCGCGGTAAGGCCGTCTATTCTTACGCCTGTCTTGTCCTTTACAAGCTGTGTTCTTTCAAACTCGCTCTTTTTAGCGCATTCAGCCTTGTATGCGTCAAGCTCGGATATGTTCTTGATGCTGTCCCTGTACTTTTCAATAATAGGATGCTCGGGGGCGATAACCATAAAGGTTACACCGTATAGCGTATCGGGACGGGTGGTGTATATTCTCAGCTTTTCGTCAAACTCTTTGATTGAGAAGTTGACAAACGCGCCTGTTGACTTGCCTATCCAGTTTTGCTGCTGGAGCTTTACGTTAGGCAGATAATCTACATCCTCAAGTCCCTGCAGAAGCTTGTCTGCGTACTCTGTTATACGCAGATACCATACCTCTTTTGTTTTCTGCACGATTTCGCTGTGGCATACGTCACAATGACCGCCCTGCGAGTCCTCGTTTGACAATACTACCTTGCAGCTCGGGCAGTAGTTTACCAAAGTCTTGTCTCTGAATACAAGGCCGTGCTCAAACATTTTGAGGAATATCCACTGTGTCCATTTATAATAGCTTTCCTCGGTGGTGTCGATTACTCTTGACCAGTCAAAGGAAAAACCCACTCTTTTAAGCTGACCTGTAAACTTTACTATATTGTTATCGGTTACCTGTCTTGGGTGTACACCCGTCTTTATCGCCGTGTTTTCGGTCGGCAGGCCGTAGGCGTCAAAGCCTATCGGAAACAGTACGTTATAGCCCTGAAGCCGTCTTTTGCGGCTTATTACTTCAAGACCGGAATACGCTTTTATATGTCCGACGTGCATACCTGCGCCCGACGGATAAGGGAACTCTACCAGCGCGTAGAACTTAGGCTTTTTACTGCTGGTCTCCGCCTTGAAGGTTTCATGCTCCTCCCAATATTTCTGCCACTTTTGCTCTATTGCGGCAAAATCATACTTTTTTTCGTTCATTTCGAGGTGTCCTTTCTTTCGCTCACCGCATTTATCGACGCAATACGAATTTTCTCCCAATATTATAATACATATAAACCGCATTGTCAATAGCATTTACGCGGATTTCAGCGAAACGCGGGGGAGAATGATGGAAGATATTGTCGTAAAACATTGTAAGCTGTCCTATCCTGCGGTATGGCGCGTCAGCGCGGTGGAAATTATTTTATGAGCTCCTTTATTACCTCTCCCGCTATGATAAGACCTGCGACCGATGGTACAAAAGAAATACTGCCGGGTACTGCCTTGCCGTTTTCGAATACACGGTTGTTTATTATAGGCGGCTCGTCGGAGTACAGCACCTTTAGCCTGTCCACCCCGCGCTTTTTCATCTCCTGCCGCATCACGCGCGCAAGCGGACACACCGAGGTCTTGTATATATCCGCTATTTTAAAGCGGGTCGGGTCAAGCTTGTTTCCCGTGCCCATACTGCTTATTATCGGTGTGCCCGCCTGTTTGCATGACAGCACGAGCTGTATTTTCGCGGTCACGGTATCGACCGCGTCTATTACATAGTCATAGCTTTTAAAGTCAAACTCGTCCGCCGTCTCGGGGAGGAAAAAGCAGTTGTGCGCGGTGACGTTTGCCGCGGGATTTATATCAAGTATGCGGCTTTTCATAACCTCGGCCTTTGGCTTTCCTATCGTGGAGCATAATGCAATAAGCTGGCGGTTGCGGTTTGAGCCGCTGACAACATCGCGGTCTACCAGATGTATATTCCCTACGCCGGCCCTTGCGACAGCCTCTGCCGCAAAACCGCCCACGCCGCCTATACCGAATATGCAGACGGTTTTTTCTTTCAGTTTTTCTGCCGCTTCACCACCGATAAGCATGGCAGTGCGGGTCTGTAGCTCGTCCATAATATACCTCACAGAATAAAAGCAGTCAAAATAACAAGCGACCTCTGACACAATATCAAAGCATCAAAAGTCGCTGTAAATCCGAATATGACATAACTTAAAGGCGCTATATCTTTACATAAAAAGGTACTTTTTCCTTTGTTGCCTTTTTCGCCGCCGCCTCGGCAAAAGACATAACCAGAAAAGGCGCCTTGGGGTCGTTCATTTCCTTTAACACCTTTTCGCTGAAATCCTTTGCAAATGCGGCAAAGTCGCTTTCCGCGTCCACATCTGCTATAATCAGACGGCTGAGATCGTTTCCCTTTCTCATGCCGAGCAGATACGCCTTTTTCACATCTCCGCGGGAGTTGAAATACTGCTCCATCGGGCGGGTTACCTCCTCGGGTATGCCGCTAAGCTCGTTTATGACGGAAAGCTCGCCGCTCTGTATCTTCTTTGAAGTGATGTATTTTCCTATCACCTGCGCCTGATTTGGTCCGCAGACAATATTCTCGGTAAACGGGTTTATTACAAAGCCTATCATCTTGCACTTAGGGTCGCTGAGCATTGTCGCAAAATCGTTGTAGGTCACGCCGAGAAGCTGGAGCTTGTCGGTGTTTTCCTTTGTGCTTTTTTTCAGCGTCTCCATATCGGTAAATGCCATAAAAAAGTGCTGATTGTCCTTGTTTGCAAGGTGAGAAAACTGCACCTTAAGCTTGTTACCGGATGGATCCTGTGTCTCGGGGTCGCTCTCATCAATCGCAACAGGGACGATAAGCCGCGCCTTTAACAGCTCCTCGACATAAGCCTGCTGATCCTCGGGAGTTGGCTTTTCGCTCGACTTCAGCTTGCGTATTGCGGCAAGCAGAGCGGAATTGTCAAGCTCGCGCGTTTTCTGCTGTAATAATTTCATCTGTTCGGGTGTCATAGATGCAATTGTCCTTTCGTATGCGGCATACGCCGTTAAATCTCGTTGCGGTTTTCAAGCGCACGCTGAAGCGTCACATCATCTGCATATTCAAGCGACGCGCCCGCGGGCAGACCGTAGGCAAGCCGCGTTACCTTTATGCCGAGCTGTTTTATCATTCGTGACAGATATGTTGCGGTAGCCTCGCCCTCGACGGTGGGGCTGGTCGCCATGATGACTTCGTCACAGTCACAAAGCCGCGACATAAGCTCCTTTATCTTTATCTGCTCGGGGCCTACGCCGTTCATCGGCGAGAGCAGTCCGTGCAGGACATGATACACGCCCGAAAAGCCGCCGCTTCGCTCAATCGCCGACACGTCCTTCGGCGATTCGACAACGCATATCACCGTATGGTCGCGGCTCGGAGCGGCACATATCTCGCATATATCCGACGAGCAGATATTCTGGCAGGATTTGCATATCTTCATCGAGCGGCGGGCGTTTACTATCCCCTTTGCAAACTCCTCGACCTCCTCCTCGGAGGCGTTCAGAATATAATACGCAAGGCGCTGTGCGGTTTTCAGCCCTATGCCCGGGAGCTTTGCAAATTCCTGCGCCGCCATTATCAGCGGCTGAGAATTATAATCAGCCATTAAACAAGACCCGGGATATTTACTCCGCCTGTTACCTTTTCCATCTCTGCGGCGCTTACTTCTTCAATCTGGGTAATAACGGCGTTTACGCCTGCCACGATTATATCCTGTAAATCCTCGATAGCGTCCTTATCAACGACATCGGGGTTAAGCTTTACTTCTTTTAATACCTTTGCCCCGCTCATGGTTACTTCAATCATGCCGCCTGCCGCAGTAGCGGTGAAATCTCTCGCTTCAAGCTCTGCCTGTACGCGCTCGATATCCTCCTGCATTTTCTGCGCCTGCTTAATCATGCTGTTCATGTTGTTTGCGCCCTTGTTCTGATACTCCTTGGGTAATCTTGCTTTCATAATAAATTATCCTTTCGAATTGAGAATTTAAGGTCGGGGCAATAGCCTCAGCCCTTCTTTTTATACTTTATTTTTACGCCCATTTTTTCCGCGTCGTTTATAAACGCTGAAACACGGTCGCGTACTTCCGCTTTCTTTTCCTGTGCCGCGTCGTCGAACAGCACGCGGTAATTCTTTCCGGTGACCTCCCTCGCCGCGCTTACTATGCGGTCGATTGAGTCTCCCTTTTTGAGGAACTCATAGTGAAACGGCTGATAATCGGTTATCAGTATACTGTCCTCGGTAAACCGAACGGTCACCTGTCTGATTATCGGCTGTAAAAACATCGGGAGTAAATCTATTATCTCTGCCCATGTTCCGCTCGGCATATCCGCGCCCTGCTGTGAAACCGAGGGTGTCGGCTCGGAATAGTCCGACTGCGGCAAAGGCGGCTCGGGCGGTATATCGGGTACAGGCTCGGTAGGTTGGAGCGGGAGAGCTTTATTACTCTCCACCGCAGGCTCGTCCAGATCAAACGGCGGTATCTCGCTGTCATATTCGTCTGCGGGAGTGCTTTGTTCGGTCTGCGCCGCTGTCTCGCTTTGCGCCGTGCCGTTGTGTTCGCCGCTCTCGACGGGCTGTTCTGTATCAAACGGCGGATAATCCTCGTCCTGCGGCATATCAAACGGAGGTGTATCTCCCCCGCTGCCCTCAAACAGCCACGACGGCGGAGCGTTATCCTGTTCGTCCTGCTTTTGCGGCTTTTCTTCCTGAATTTGCGCCTTTTCCTGTGGAATTATCTGCTCGCTCTGTACCGGCTTTTCCTGCGGTAAAGGCTTAGCTTCCGCGGACTTTATCTTCGGCAAATCCGAAACAACCTCTGCGGGGCCTTCGGCAATCTTCGGCTGAGGTATTGCCGCGCGCGGCATTATCTTAGGCGTATCTCCCGCGAGGGTGTCAACCTTCTTTTCCAGTCTTTCAAGCCGTAGCGATAAAGCCTCGGCGTCGCTGTCAAGGCGCGGGGTGCAAAGCCTTACAAGGCACATCTCCGCAAGCGTCTTGCGGCGCGGGGATTTCGGCGCTTTGGCTATGCTCTCCTGCAAAATATCGATACAGCGCATAATCTCGCCGAGCGTAAATGCGCCCGCCTGATTTGCAAGCTCTGTCCTGCCGCCGCTCCCCGCGGGGATAAGTGAAAAATCCATATTCATAGCCGACAGCATACAGAGGTTTCTGAAATGGCCTGTCAGCTCTTCAAGAAGCAAAATTAAATCCTTTGACGCGTCGTGCAGCTCGTCAAGTATCTTCAGCGCGGCGGCGGCGTTTTTATTCAGCACGCAGTCCGCAAGCGCGAACAGATGGTCTGTGCCCGCTACGCCCGCGGTGTCCCGCACTATATCCTCATCTATATGCCGACTTACGCTGATACACTGGTCGAGAAGCGAAATCGCATCTCTCATTCCGCCGTCCGACAGGCGTGAGATAAGCTCTGCCGCCGGCTCTTCAAGCTCTACGTCCGCCTGAAGCTGAACTGCTGACAGCGCGAAACTATGGTCGCGGGCACCTTTTGTATCTCGGTGGTCGCAAGTATGAAAATCACATGGGCGGGCGGCTCTTCTATCGTCTTTAGCAAAGCGTTGAACGCCGAGCCGGACATCATGTGTACCTCGTCTATGATATACACCTTGTACCTGCAAAGCACGGGGGTGTACATAACCTCGTCGCGCAGGGCGCGCACATCGTCTACGCCGTTGTTTGACGCGGCGTCCATCTCTATAATATCGGGGCAGCCGTCAGCTATCGCCTTGCACACCTCGCACTCTCCGCACGGACTTCCGTCAACCGGAGAAAGGCAGTTTACCGCGCGCGCCATCAGCTTTGCGCAGGTGGTCTTTCCCGTGCCGCGCGAGCCGGTGAAAAGGTATGCGTGAGCGAGCTTTCCTGTTTTTATCTGGTTTTTGAGAGTGGTGGTTATATGCTCCTGAGATATGACCTCGTCAAATGTTTTGGAGCGATATTTGCGGTAAAGCGCCAGATACAAAAAGCTCACCCCTTTCTTTTATTTCATTAAAGGTAAAACCCGTGATTATGAGTGTAAACTTGCTGCGGCACAGGTTGTAACTGCTTAATGCTGCTCGGTTCCCCGCCTGACATGGTTCACAGGACTCCCTTGCACAGGGCTTACACCCATAATCACGGGTTTTATGTGGTTTCCTTTGATTTACGCTTTATTATTGTACCATAGTTGAATAAAAAAATCAAGTGCTATTATGTACTTTTTACATTTTTGCCGCCGCTCTGCGCTTCTCCCCTATTTTTCGCATCGTCCGCAGCAACTGCATCCGTTGCATATCGGTCTGCTCCCGCACTCTGCGCAGGGCTTTGTATCTTTAAAATACGGCACATACAGCTTTTCCTGCGGTATCTCCCTGCCTAAAATATCCGTGAGCTTAAATTCAATCGGCTTTCCGTCAAATCGCATACCGGATTTATACGCCTGCTCGCTCTGCTTTGTCTTGTCGGGGATATTGTACAGCCTGCCGTCCTTGATAAACACCGAGCCGGTTTCTATAAAGCAGAATTTTACATTATGCTCCTTGCACTGGTTATACAGGCTCTCCACCCACTCATAGCGGCAGGGTCGCGCCCCGCCGTAGTTTTCGCCGCCGCAGATGACCTGCTCTATTTTGCCGCTTTCAAGATACCGCGATATATCCACCGCACCGATAAACGGGGCGCACATAATCCCCTTGTGCTTAAACGGCAGGTCGAGAAGATACGGTATGCGCTCGTCGGCGCGTCTCTGATTTTCGCAGGTTACGTTGAAAAGCACGTTTTCAAGACCCTCTCCCCAATCGTCGGGTAAACAATCAAAAACTCTCTGCGGGCGCTTTGTCAGCAGATAGAACACGACATCGGGACGGCTTTTTATCAGCTTCCACGCTTCATCACGCCATCGGTCGGCTTCTTCGAGGAAAAAGTCGGAGGTCATGCACACTCTGAGCTGTTCGCCGCTTTTTATTTTATAATTGCCGCTTTTATCCTTTTGTACGGGATAATTAAAGGCGGCCTTTGTCTTATATATATCCGCGCCGCTTTTATCTCTCATGCGGTCGAGATAATACATATAGCAGTTGTCGCAGCCCTCGCTGCATTTTACGCAGCCGTGCCACGGATTCCATATATCGTGCATAAGCGCTCCTTAATCAAGGGAAAATACAGGGGCGGAAAATCCGCCCCGTCAGACTGTCGATAAACCCACGCACCGCAAAAACGCAGTTTTTTATAGACAATTTGACCTATATTGAAGTTAGTAATTTATTAAATTTCGGAGAGCCTCAAATCGGCTCTCCGAAAGCGTTTTTGCTTACTTTGTCAAAATCCGCCTACCGTACCTTTGTACGCCTACGGCGGCTTTTTCTAATCAAATCCTCTTACAAACACACGAAAAGTAATTTTTGTGTGTTTGGCGATTGCCCCACGGGGCAATCGCAATGTCTGCGCGTGTTTCTCGCAGTCTGACAGCTTGCCGAAAAATCACTTTTTCGACAAGCTGCAGGGGCGGAAAATCCGCCCCGTAAAATATCGATATAAATAATACTCAGAATTTACCCGAGCTGCCGCCGTGACTTCTTCCCGAGGAGCTTGTATGGCTGCTGCTTCCGCTGCTCGACGAGGACTCTCTGCGCACCCTTGATACATTTCTGTAAAGGTAAATATCATCCGAGCGCGAAAGATTAAGGCTGTTTGCCTTGATATAGCTCCTTGCGGCGGGCTGGCTGCGTACGGTCTTGAGCTTTCCTTTCATGGTGCCGGTAACTATCGCCGCCACGATTAACCCTACAACAAGCGCAATCGGTATCCAGATGAGCGACAGCGGCTCTTTCGGCGCGCTGTCTTCGTTGAACGGCTTGCCCTCCTGAGCCTGCCTGATAAAATCATCGCACAAATCCGCAAAGGTATTGAATGCGGAGTTGAAATTGTCATCGCCAAGGTCGCTCTTTATCTGCTTTATTATGTATTTCTGACCGTAATTTGTAAAGGCGGTTTTTGCACTTCCGTAGGTGGTTATTGCCCAGTCGCGATCCTCCATGCTGATAAGGAAAAGTATTCCCGAATCACCCGCGCCCATACCGTAGCCGTTGTAATCATAAAAATCATCGGCATACGCCTGCGCGGTCTTGCCATCAAGAGAATTTACGGTCACTATCGCTACATCGCAGTTTCTGCTTTCGCTTATGCTGTCAAGCTTTTCGCGCAGCGCGGTCTCCTCGCTGTCGGCCAGCAAATCCGCATAGTCCTCAAATCGTGAAAGCTGTCTGTCCTCCGGGATAGTCTCGGCAAATACCGGGAGTGAAATCGCTATGCAAAGCACCGCCGATAAAATCACGCCAATTATATTCTTTTTCATATTGCTTCAGCCTCCCCCTTCTTACAGCAGATGTATCAGCCATGCAAGCGCATAGGTTGCGACAGCGGCAATGCCGCCGACAAGTGCGAACCAGCGCCAGTACGCGCCCTTATCAACAGGCAGGTCACCTACGAATTTACCCGTCTGTCCGTTCATCGCAAAGGTGTAGGTCTTTCCCTGCCACTGCGTAGAAAGCAGCCATACTGGGTACAGCGAGTAGCTTATCTTACCATTTGAGAGCTGTATGCTTGTATTTTCGGGGATTACCGTGGTATAACCCTTTACCGTCTCAGCAAAGGCCTGCTCGGTGCTATTTTTTATACGCTGGTTTGCTCGGTCTATGCTCTGCTCGGAGGTCACATCGTAACGGTCGGCGAGATAACCCGACAGATACGCGGTCTGAAAGTCAACCGCGTCCTCGCTCATATACGGCTCGATAGACTCCATGAGGTCATCGGGCATTTTCGACGAGCCGTCAACCGGCACACGCTCAAAGCCGAGTGAGCCGTCGCGCTTTATCATATAGTATGAGGTCTCGGTGTAGTTGTATTTTGAGTCGCTCCAATGGCGCACGCGGGTCGCGCGGTAGCGTATGTGCGCGTCCGCATCCGCGTCAAACAGCCAGAACGGTACATATACACCCTTTATCTCCTCTATGTAGCTGTCGCTCTGAAAGGACTTGGGCAAAAGCCGCTTGCCCTTGAGGTGCTTTTTAAGCCCCTCTTTTGCCGCCTCTTTATCCAGCTTGAACGGTATGATATAATCGGGTCGCATATCTCCCGAGAACTGACCCATTATTACCACCGGACTGCCGCAGTAGGGACAGCTTGACGCGCCGGTGCTTTCGTCGCTGATTATCTGTCCGCCGCAGGATTTGCAGAGGTATACGCACTTTCCGTCAAGCTCCTCCTTCATCCACTCGTTTCCGGGCTGTGACGCCCAGTCCATTTTGTCGGGCTGTTCATCTTTTAGCGCTTCATCGACAGATTTAAGCGTCTCGATGTCAAATTCGTTTGAGCAATACTCGCATTTGAGCTTCTGCGACGCGGTATCAAAGGATATGGGCGCACCGCAGCACGGACATTTATATTGCATCAGATCAGTCATAACCGTGTTCCGTCCTTCCGTTTTATTATTATTGCCGACCGGCGGCAAATCCATAATAATGATACCATATTTTGAAAATAAAGTCAACGGCAAATGCAAAAGGTTTGTGCTGATAAATTTGCCTAAGAATACCGCGCACCATTGACAAATTTGCAGAAATTTGCTATAATAAATCATGTGATTTAAAACATAAGCTTTTTATTTGATTTTTCAGGAGATGTGATATGCCGCCTAAACCCAAATTTACCCGCGAGGAAATAACAGCCGCGGCGCTGAAAATAGTTTCCGAAAAAGGACTGGAGGCTTTGACGTCGAGAGAGCTGGGCGCGGCGCTCGGCAGCTCCGCAAGGCCGATTTTTACGGTGTTTAAAAACATGGACGAGCTTCTGACCGAGATACGCGGTGCAGCTATGCGCCTGTTTGAAGCTCATGTAAAAAAAGCTGAAGGTTTCTACCCTGTATTCAAGCAGGTCGGTCTTCAGATGGTATCGTTTGCCGAAGAAGAGCCAAAGCTGTTTCGCCTTTTGTTTATGAGCGAAAACACAACACACATGACCTTTGACGATATGTTTGATTATATGGGCGGTACTGCCGAACTGTGCGTAGACGCAATACAGCACGATTACGGTCTTGAATGGGGAGCCGCACGGCTGCTTTTCCGTCATTGCTGGATTTATACCTACGGAATATGTGCACTGATTGCGTCAAAGGTATGCAGATTTACGGACAAAGAGGTTTCCGATATGCTGAGCCGCGAGTTTTTAAGCACGCTTGCGCTGATAAAATCGGGAAATTCGAACATCTACAGTATCACGCCCCAAAAGCTCGCGGACTGACAGGTGCGGTGATTTTATGAAAAAGATAGGACTTGTCGGCGGGCTGGGCCCCGCCTCTACAATAGAATACTACAGCGGACTTATTGCGCTTTGCCGTAATAAATACGGTAAGGACGTATACCCCGAAATAGTGATAGACAGCGTAAATATGGCACAGCACACAGCCGCCTTTGACAAGGGAGACTTTGACGAGGTGGCGCGGCTCTTGCTAAAATGCCTGCAAAATCTAAAGGCGGCGGGAGCAGAGCTTGCCGCCGTAACCGCAAACACCGAGCATATAGTGTGGGATATGATAGAGGACAGGCTGCCTCTCCCCGCTGTCAGCATAATAAGCTCGGTTGTCGAAGAGATAGAGCGGCAAAAATACAAAAGCGTTGTCCTGCTTGCGACAAAGTGGACTATGGAAAGCGGGCTGTACGAAAAGGCGTTTTCAGCTGCGGGCATCCGCTGTATCGTTCCTGACAGCCGTGACAGAGAAGCTGTCGGCAGTATTATCTACCCCAATCTCGAAAACGGGATTGTAGTACAAAGGGATAAGGAAAAAATGCTTAATATCGCGGAAAAATACATATCGAACAATGGCGCGCAGGCCGTCCTGCTCGGCTGTACCGAATTGCCGCTTATGATAAAGCAGGGCGATTTAAGCGTACCCGTGATAAACTCCACCGAGGTACATATAAAGGATATTTACCAAAAGGCAGAATAACGGCGAGAGAACCCCGCCGATATGAATAAAACAGTCAATATGCAAAATCGAAAGGACGGAAAAATCAATGGAACTGCTCAGAGAAAACGAAAAGGGTGCTAACCGCGCCGCATCTATGGTCATGCTTGTGACCGTGGCATTTTTCGCACTGGTGCTTGTACTCGACATAGCGGGTATTTTCACGGTACCTATCGGTACAATGGTAACGGCGTTTATAATAGGAACGGTATTTCTGCTTATACCTACCCTGTTTGTAAGAATGCTCAAGCTTGAGGGCGTCTGGGTAAAGTACATAATCGTCCTTTGCTCGATTATTTTCACCGTAATACTTGCAATCACACTGTCGTATCATGTTGTACTGCTGTATGTGTATCCGATAGCCGTAGCAAGCCTTTATTTTTCGGGCAGACTGAATATTTTCGCAAGCATAATTACGGTTGTGGGCGTAACCGTAGGTCAGATTGTATCATATTTATGCGATTTTGTCACCGACCACAATTTTGCCAATATGAAAAATGCAATTATGCACGGAGCCTTGCCCCGCGCTGTTATACTGCTTTGTATATCGGCAATATTCGTCATGCTGTGCAAGCGCACCGCGTCAATGCTCGGAAATCTTATGGGCGCGGAGCAGCAGAGAATTATGAGAGAAAAATCTCTTGAGGTTTCGCACAAGCTGCTTGCTACCGTGACCGAGCTTGACGGCATATCCGCAGCATCGGCAGAGGCAAACCGCAGTATCGCCGATAAGACCGACAGCGTAATGTGCGACAGCGAGGCAAACTCACAGCATATCAAAGAGGCTACCGACAGCATGAACAATATCTCCGACAACCTGCATCACCTGTCCGAGATGAGCGCGCAGATAGCAAAGCTTACTCAGCGCGCCGACCTGATTACTGCCGAGAACAATGAAAAAATCGCCCTTGCCGTAAACAGCATGAATGAGATATGCACCGGCACGAACGAGAGCAAGGAGATTATCTCCCGCCTGTCCGAGCAGTCGAAAAAAATTGTCGAGATTGCGCGGGTTATCACCGATATTTCGATGCAGACGAATATCCTGGCGCTTAACGCGTCGGTTGAGGCGGCTCATGCGGGCGAGCATGGAAAGGGCT
>CAMEKZ010000004.1 GCA_945921635.1 uncultured Clostridia bacterium | reverse complement strand
GATCATCGCCGGCATGGGCGAGCTTCACCTCGAAATCATCGTAGACAGACTTCTCCGTGAGTTCAAGGTTGAGGCAAATGTCGGCGCTCCTCAGGTTGCTTATAAGGAAACAATCACAACTAACACAGACGTTGATACAAAGTACGCCCGTCAGTCAGGCGGTAAGGGTCAGTACGGTCATGTAAAACTGCACGTTTCACCCAACGAGTCCGGTAAGGGCTACGAGTTTATCAACAGCGTTGTCGGCGGTGCTATTCCTAAGGAATATATCCCCGCTGTTGACGCAGGTATCCAGGGCGCGCTCGAGTCGGGCGTACTCGCAGGCTATCAGACCGTTGACGTTAAGGTAGAGCTTTATGATGGTTCTTACCACGAGGTTGACTCTTCGGAAATGGCGTTCAAGATTGCCGGTTCAATGGCTATCAAGGAAGCTTGTCGTAAGGCAAACCCCGTTATCTTAGAGCCTATCATGAAGGTTGTAGTTACCGTCCCCGAGGAATATATGGGTGATGTAATCGGCGACCTCAGCTCACGCCGTGGCGAAATCCAGGGCATGGAAGACAGAAACGGTGTAAAGCAGATAAATGCTTTCGTACCTCTGTCAGAAATGTTCGGCTACTCAAACGACCTGCGTTCAAAGACACAGGGTCGCGGACAGTATGTAATGGAGCCCAGCCACTATATTCAGGTTCCCAAGTCAATTGCGGACGGCATTATCAGCAAGCGCGCAAAGGACTAATCCGGAGTTTTAAGACTGATTGTTTTAAGACAAATCAAAAAATTTAAAAAGTGTACAAAAAACACTTGTAATTTTACAAATTTTCTGATACAATATCAAGTGTATGGAATACACACAATTAAAGGAGGAAAATTCCAATGGCAAAGCAGAAATTTGAACGTACCAAGCCCCATGTAAACATTGGTACAATCGGTCACGTTGACCACGGTAAGACAACATTAACAGCAGCTATCACTAAGGTTCTTGCTCTCAAGGGCTATGCTCAGTTCGAAGCATACGATATGATTGATAAGGCTCCCGAGGAGAGAGAACGTGGTATCACAATCAACACAGCTCACGTTGAGTACGAGACAGACGCTCGTCACTACGCACACGTTGACTGCCCCGGCCACGCTGACTACATCAAGAACATGATCACAGGTGCAGCTCAGATGGATGGCGCTATCCTCGTTGTTGCTGGTACAGACGGCCCTATGGCTCAGACAAAGGAGCACATCCTTCTTGCTCACCAGGTAGGCGTTCCTGCTATGGTAGTATTCATCAACAAGTGTGATGACGTTGACGACCCCGAGCTTCTCGACCTCGTTGAGATGGACATTCGTGAGACACTTTCCGAGCATGACTTCCCCGGTGACGATATCCCCGTTATCCGTGGTTCCGCTAAGGTTGCTCTCGACAGCGCAAGCAAGGACATCAACGCTCCTGAGTATGCTTGCATCCTCGAGCTCATGAACGCTGTTGACAGCTACATTCCTACTCCTGACCGTAAGGCTGACCAGCCCTTCCTTATGCCTGTCGAGGATACTATGACTATCACAGGTCGTGGTACAGTTGCTACAGGTAGAGTAGAGCGTGGTATCTTAAAGCTCAATGATACAGTAGAAATCACAGGTCTTACAGACGAGCCCAAGCAGACAGTTGTAACAGGTATCGAAATGTTCCGTAAGCTCCTTGACTTCGCAGAAGCAGGCGATAACATCGGTGCTCTTCTCCGTGGTATCCAGAGAAGCGAAATCGAGCGTGGACAGGTACTCTGCAAGCCCGGTTCAATTCACCCCCACAAGAAGTTCACAGGTCAGGTTTACGTTTTAAAGAAGGAAGAGGGCGGACGTCACACACCTTTCTTCTCAAACTACAGACCTCAGTTCTTCTTCAGAACAACTGACGTTACAGGCGTTATAACACTTCCTGCTGACAAGGAAATGTGCATCCCCGGCGATAACGTAACTATGGATGTTGAGCTTATCACTCCTATCGCTATCGAAGAAGGTCTCCGTTTCGCTATCCGTGAGGGTGGTAGAACAGTAGGTTCCGGCGTTGTAACTAAGATCAACGAATAATTGAACTAACCCTATATAATGCAATATCCGCTTGCAAAAGCGGATATTGTTTTTTAAATCGGAGCAGCCTTGTAAGCTTGCTTAAACAAGGCTGCAACGATTGATTTCTTCGGAGGAGCTATGACATTACCCGATTATGTACTTGAGGTTATAAACCGTCTTGAAGCGATTGGCTTTGAGGCGTATACGGTCGGCGGTTGTGTCAGGGATTATCTCCTCGGGCAATGCCCTGATGATTATGATATTACGACATCGGCATTGCCCGAGCAGATAATTGCCGCCTTCGGCGATTATAAAATTCTTACAGTCGGCTTAAAGCACGGCACGGTAACGGTTATTATTAACGGCAAGCCCATCGAGATAACCACGTTCCGTATTGATGGTGACTACCGCGACCACCGACACCCAGCCAGCGTAGAGTTCACCTTGTCACTTGCTGAGGATTTGTCACGGCGCGACTTTACGATAAACGCGATGGCATATTCGCCTCGCACCGGAATTATCGATTTATACGGCGGCAGAGAGGATTTAGAGAATAAAATAATCCGATGTGTAGGAAATCCAGAGCAGAGATTTGACGAGGACGGCCTGCGTATACTGCGTGCGCTCAGATTCGCTTCAAGATACGGCTTTACACTTGACCGCGCCACGGCAGACGCGGCGCACAGACTGAGATACCTGCTGGGCGGTATATCCGCAGAGCGTATACAGCATGAGCTTTGCGAAATATTGGTCGGACAGTGCGGTGACATACTGATAGATTATCCGGATATAATCTGCGAGATTATCCCCGAGATGCACCCGTGCATCGGCTTTTTGCAGCATTCAAAGTACCATAACAGGACGGTGTATCGCCATATCGCGGCGACCGTTGCTGCGGCCGAGCCGGATATTATCTATCGGCTAACCATGCTGCTTCACGATATAGGAAAACCGGACAGCTACTTCATGGAAAACGGTGTCGGACACTTTTACGGTCATGCAAAGTTTAGCCGCGAGATAGCCGAGAAGGTGCTTGCAAGGCTAAAATTCAGCAACAAAATTACCTTTGAGGTATTGTTTTTAATCGAAAATCATGGTATAGTTATAAATGATAACCCACGGTATTTCAGGCGGGCGCTCGCAAAATACGGCGAGGAGCGCTTTTTTGAGCTTATTAAGGTTCATATATATGACACCATGGGCAAGGCGCCCGCGTATCTGCACGAGTGCGAGCTGTTTTACAATATAGAAAAGCATCTGCATGAGTTTCTTGAAAAGGAGCCCGCCATGTCGCTGAAACAGCTTGCAGTAAGCGGCGGAGATATTATCTCTCTGGGCTTTCGCGGCAAAGAAATCGGCGAAGCGCTCGGCTTTCTGCTTGATGAGGTGCTGGACGAAAAATGCGAAAACAATAAAGAAAAACTGCTGAAATATTGTAGAGAAAACTTTGAAAAGAGCAGATAAGAAAGGAAATATGTTTGTGCCTCGGCAAACCCTCTCGGCACAAACTGCCCCAATAGGAAAGGAACGATTTTAGACATGGCTTCTACTGATATAGGAATTGATTTAGGCACAGCCAACGTGATTATCACGATAGGCAACAAGGGTATCGTTGTAAACGAGCCTTCGGTCGTAGCCTATGACAAGAAAAAGCACTGCGTTCTTGCGGTTGGCAGCGAGGCCTATAAGATGATAGGCAGGACGCCCGAATATATTGTAGCGGTAAAGCCGCTGAAGGACGGCGTTATCTCGGATAACGAGATGACCGAGGCTATGATAATCGAGTTTATTCGCAAGGTAATGGGCAGAATTATGAAGCCGAGGATTATCCTCTGCGTACCGTCCTCCGTGACCGATGTGGAAAACCGCGCGGTGGTAGAGGCGGCGCTGTCTGCGGGTGCGCGCAAGGTGTTCCTTATCGAGGAGCCTATCGCGGCACTTCTCGGCGCGGGAATAGATATATCCAAGCCTAACGGCACGATGGTGGTTGACATCGGCGGCGGTACGGCGGACATTGCGGTGGTTTCGTTCAACGGTATTGTAAAGAGCTGTTCGCTTAAAATGGCAGGCAACAAGTTTGACGCGTCTGTCGTAAAGGGTATAACCGCGAAGTATAAAATCCTCGTCGGTGAAAAGACCGCCGAGATGGCGAAAAAAGAGATAGCTAACGTATATAACCCGACCGGTGACAAGAAAATCACCGTAAAAGGCAGACATTTAATCAAGGGACTGCCCGAGAGCGTCGAGGTCACGGACAAGGATATGTACGATTTTCTGCATGACAGCGTTATGGAGATTGTCGAGAAAATCAAGGAGGTGCTCGAGCAGACCCCGCCCGAGCTTGTCGGTGATATTCTTACAAACGGCATAATCCTGACCGGCGGCGGTGCATTGCTCGGCGGATTGCCGGAGCTTGTGTCCGAGATGGTCGGCGCACCGTGCTATGTCGCGGATAACCCGATTGAGTGCGTGGCACGCGGCGTACAGAAGGCGTTTGACTATACAGATGAGCTTCTGGACGGCTTTGAGAAGATTTCTCTTTACAGATATAAATAATTTTACAGATATAAATAATATAGACTGACCCGATGTGTACATGATATAATCCCCTTAGTGTGGTCTCGAATTTTTGTTTTTTCGAGTGTCTACTCTAAGGGGATTATATCATTTTCACCGGCGGCAACCCGTTTTTAAATTTATATATGAAATATAACCTCAGTTATACTGCAAAATCAATAGCCATACTCATCTGCAATGAAAATAACCTTTATCCTGCCCATTTCCTTCTGATGAGCCATGATTACATAGTCAGAGCAGATTCTGTCCTGCGACAGGCAATGACCGCACCTTCCTGTCTTTGAACAGGGGGTGTTTTTGTTCAGCCTTACGCAGTTTGCGGGGCTTGCCACGGTTTCAAGCCTGTCAACGGCGGCGTGCAGGTCGGTCACAATCTTGTTTATGCCTGCAACTATAATAACCTGCTTAGGGCCGTAAATCATCGCGGCTACGCGGTTTCCGTTTCCGTCAACGTTGTAAAGCTCGCCGAACTCGGTGACTGCATTTGTGCTTGCAAAATATGTATCTGCATAAAACGCCTTGCGCATAACGTCTCCGACTTCGTCCTGCGGTACGGTGTCACGGTCAATGTAAATGTCCTTGTAGTTTTCTTTCAGAAAATCCTGAATACCGGTCTCTTTCAGCGTCATCGAGCCGCCCGACAAAATCAGCTTGTCGTCCTTTATAAGCTCTGCGATAAGCTCCTTTGCTATCTCGGCGTTGTCAACAAGATAACCCTTCATGTTGTTGCGCTCTAAGGCGGCGATTACCTTTTCTGCTCTCTTTTTAAGTGAATTTTTAACATTCTCGTTCATAATGCGTTCCTTTCGTAAAACAAAAATCCGTATAGCTCTAATATATCACATTTTTCAAAAAAGTCAAGAAATTGATAGACTTTTTTATTTGTTTGTGATATAATTAGATAGAATACAGACATCGGCTCTGTATAATTGTTTGGAGAATGAAAAAATACGGTATTCCGGCGCTTGGTCGGGTAATTTCATACATGAAAGGATTTTGAGCAAATGGAAATATTAAAGCTTGACGCGCCCTGCAAGGACTATATCTGGGGCGGAAACAGACTGAGAGAAGAATACGGAAAGGTATCTGCGGCTGACAAAATCGCCGAGAGCTGGGAGCTTTCCTGCCACAAGGACGGAGAAAGCGTTATCGCAAACGGAGAATACAAGGGAAAAACGCTGACAAACTATATCAGCGAAAATAAATCCGCGCTCGGTACAAACTGTGACAGATTTGAGTATTTCCCGATACTTATAAAGCTGATTGACGCGAAGGACAATCTCTCGGTACAGGTACACCCTAACAACGACTACGCAATGCGCGTAGAGGGCGAGTACGGCAAGACCGAGATGTGGTATATAGTGGACTGCAACGAGGGCGCACAGCTCATTTACGGCTTTGACAAGGAAATCTCACGCGATGAGTTTGCCGAGAGAATAGCAAACAACACCCTGCTTGAGGTGACAAACAACGTGCCTGTGCATAAAGGCGATGTGTTCTTTATCGAGGCGGGAACGCTTCATGCAATCGGCAAGGGCATACTTATCGCCGAGATACAGCAGAACTCAAACACCACCTACCGCGTGTACGATTACGGCAGGGTGGGAGCTGACGGAAAGCCGAGACAGCTCCATGTAGAAAAGGCGGTAGAAGTTACCGAGCTTTGCCCGCCGAAATACGATACCAGACCTGAGGGCAAGACGGAGAAGATAAGCGGCGGCGAAAAGACGCTCCTGCGCTCCTGCGAATACTTTAACGTTAACAAAATCAAGTGCGACGGCAAGGTGGAGCTTTGCGCGTCTGAGAAGTCGTTCAACTCAATCCTCGTGCTTGACGGAGAGGGTGATATAGGCGGCGTGCCTGCAAAAAAAGGCGAGAGCTTTTTCGTACCCGCAGGCTTCGGCGATTACATCGTGAGCGGCAAGCTCGAATTTATACTCACCGATATTATATAAGGTCATCTCTAAGACCTCTGTCACTTTTCTGCGGCATAGTTTTTATCGGAGACCATAAATACGACTTTAGCTATCAGCAAAGGAGAGTATTATGAAATATTATCTCGGCGTGGACATCGGCGGAACGAATATCAAGGCGGGTGTCGTTGACGAAACGGCGGCGCTTGTTTCCTCCGCGTCGGTAAAGACACATTCCGCTAACGGCTACGAAGGTGTGCGTGAAGCGGTTATTGAAGCGATAAACAAGGCGGTCGAGCTGTCGGGCGTGGAGCTTGACAAGATAAAGACCATCGGTGTCGGCTGTCCGGGCACTATGGACGCGAAAAACGGCGCGGTGTTGTATTCAAACAACCTGCACTGGGACAATGTTCCGCTCGCAAAGGATATATCCGAAAGGCTGGGCAAAAAGGTAATACTTGAAAATGATGCGAACGCCGCGGCATACGGCGAGTATATCGCGGGCGCTGCAAAGGGCGCGAAAAACGCCGTAATAATGACCCTTGGCACGGGCGTAGGCTCGGGCATAATCATAGACGGCGAGATATACAGCGGCTCTAACTGCGCGGGCGGTGAGATAGGTCATACCGTAATTGAGGTTGACGGATACGAGTGCACCTGCGGCCGCAAGGGCTGTTTTGAGGCGTATGCGTCGGCAACCGGACTTATACACATGACTGCCGAAATGATAGAGCAAAATCCTGAGGGCAAGCTCAGAGAGCTTGTCGAAAAGGACGGGAAAATCTCGGCGCGCACCGCGTTCAACGCTGCAAAGCTAGGCGACCCGGGCGGAAAAGAGGTAGTTGCAAGGTACATAAAATACCTCGCCTGCGGAATCGCCAATGTGATAAACATTTTCCAGCCGGATATTCTTTGTATCGGCGGGGGAGTGTGCAACGAGGGGGATAATCTGCTGATACCGCTAAGACAGCAGGTGAAGGAGCAGATTTACTCCAAAAACAGCGAAAAGAACACCGAGATTGTTATCTGCTCGCTCGCAAATGAGGCGGGCATGATAGGAAGCGCCATGCTCGGCAAAAAATAAACAGTTCTGATTATTACGGCATTTATGCCGCTTTAAATAGGAAAGGAATGTAAAAAATGAGAAGTGATTTAATCAAAAGCGGAGTTGACAGAACCCCGCATAAGGCTTTGCTGAAAGCCCTCGGAGTAATCGACAGCGAGATGGATAAGCCGTTTATCGCGGTTGTCTGCGCAGCAAGTGACTATGTACCGGGACACGCGCATCTGCACGAAATATCGAGAATGGTAAAGGACGGTATCAGAAACGCAGGCGGTGTACCGTTTGAGTTTTTCACAATCGGCGTATGTGACGGCCTTGCGATGAACCACAAGGGTATGAGATACTCTCTTGCTTCGCGTGAGCTTATCGCGGACAGCATCGAGGTTATGCTGACAGCGCACCCGCTTGACGGAATCGTATTTATCCCTAACTGCGACAAAATTGTACCCGGTATGATTATGGCAGCGGCAAGACTGAATCTCCCCGCTATATTCGTAGGCGGCGGCCCGATGAACCCCGGTAAGGTACAGGGAAAGAGGGTCGGCTACAGCGAGATTTACGAGGCTATCGGCCAGTACTCAAACGGCGAGATAGGTGACGATGTAATAAAGGACTATGAAAACAACGCTTGTCCTACCTGCGGCTCATGCTCGGGTATGTACACGGCAAACTCGATGAACTGCCTGACAGAAGCTATCGGTCTTGCTATGCCTTTTTCGGGTACAGAGCCTGCGGTAAACTCGGCAAGACGCCGTATCGCAAAGGAAACGGGCGAGAGAATAGTAGGACTTGTAAAGGAAAATATCAGACCCAAGGACATCATCACAAAGAAGAATATGCTTAACGCGCTTGCTACCGATATGGCTATCGGAGCTTCTTCAAACACGGTTTTACACCTGCTTGCAATAGCGCATGAGGCGGGCGTTGATATAAAGCTTGAGGATATAGACAGCATGAGCAGAAAGACTCCGCAGCTGTCAAAGCTGAACCCCGCAAGTGATGTATTCATCACCGACTTAAACGATGTAGGCGGTATACAGGCTGTTATCAAGGAGCTGTCAAAGGGCGGCCATATAAACACCGATGTACTTACGGTAACCGGCACACAGGCTGACAGAATAAGCAAGGCGGCAAATGCTGACGGCGTGATTATTCACACCTGTGACAATCCGATAAGAAAGGACGGCGGTATCGCGATACTCAGCGGCAACCTCGCAGAAAACGGCTCGGTTGTAAAGCAGGGCGCGGTAAAGCCCGAGATGATGGACTTTATCGGTACTGCAAAGGTATTTGACGGCGAGCAGGCGGCAGTAGACGCTATACTGAACAACGTGATTATACCCGGTGATGTTGTCGTTATCCGCTATGAGGGACCAAAGGGCGGCCCCGGTATGCCCGAGATGCTCGCGCCCACGGCGGCAATCGTAGGTAAGGGACTTGACGGAAGCGTAGCTCTTATCACCGACGGACGTTTCAGCGGTGCAAGCCGCGGCGCGGCGGTAGGTCATGTTTCTCCCGAGGCGGCAGAGGGCGGACTTATCGCGTTTGTAGAGTCGGGTGATAAAATCCACATCAATATCCCCGAGAGAAGCATCGAGCTTTTAGTTGATGAGGAAACCATCGCAAAGCGCAAGGAAAAGGGTATACTCCCGCCAAAGCAGCTTGACGGCTACTTAAAGCGCTATGCAAAGCAGGTAACAAGCTCGAACACAGGCGCTGTGTTTGCTGATTGAGATTACTGATATTTACATTTAAGGCAGTGCGTGCAACGTGCTGCCTTAATTAAACAAAATCCATCGGAAAGGGGCGGTTTGGCATTGAGTGAAAAGAATATGCACGACGGTCACAGAGAGCGTATGTTAAACCGCCTGCGCGAGCAGGGCGCGGGCAGCTTTGAAACGCATGAGCTGCTAGAAATGATGCTGTACAGCTCGTCAAAGCGCTGTGACACAAACCCTGTGGCGCATAAGCTGATAGATAAATTCGGCTCTCTGTCGGGTGTGTTTTCTGCTTCGGAAAAGGAGCTGCGCGAGGTGCAGGGAGTCGGCGCGGCGACCGCACAGATGATAATTGTGCTTCGTGCAAATATCATGCGTATGCTTTCCGAAAGTGTAGTAAAGGGCGAGCCGCTGTCCGGCTCGGGCGCGGTAAAGGATTACTGCGCGGGGCTGTTTCGCTTTGCGGACGCAGAGCAGGTGCGGATGATTTTTCTTGATAGCGAGTATCGTTTTGTATCTCAGGAGATAATAAGTACAGGTACGATAGAGCAGGTAAAGCCCGATGTTCTGAAGCTGATAGAAAAGGTTGCGGCTCGGCGCTGTCCGATAGTTGTCCTTGCACACAACCACCCTAAGGGCAGCGAAATGCCCTCGCAGGAAGATAAAATTCTTACACGAAATATTTTTAACCTGCTTGAACGAGCGGGGATTTATCTTGCCGACCATATAATAGTCGGTATGCATGGCTGCCTTTCGATGCGCGAAAACGATATGCTGCCCGATATATGGAACGAGCTGTGAGTGCAGTTAGGAGGAAATATGGATCATTTTGTACTTAAATCCGACTACAAGCCGACAGGCGACCAGCCGCAGGCGATAGACAGCCTTGTAAAGGGTGTGCTTGACGGAGACAGGGAGCAGATACTGCTCGGCGTTACAGTATCGGGAAAGGCCTTTACTATGGCGAATATCATAGAAAAGGTAAACCGACCCACGCTGATACTTGCCCACAACAAAACGCTTGCCGCACAGCTTTGCAGCGAGTTTAAGGAATTTTTCCCCGACAACGCGGTAGAATATTTCGTATCATACTACGACTATTATCAGCCGGAGGCGTATATACCGTCCACAGATGCATATATCGAAAAGGACAGCGCGATAAATGACGAGATAGACCGGCTTCGTCACTCCGCGACTGCTGCGCTTGCCGAGCGCAGAGATGTGATTATCGTGGCAAGCGTGTCCTGCATATACAGCCTCGGCAGTCCCGAGGACTATCGCGAGAATATGCTGTCAATCCGCGAGGGGCAGGAGAAAAGCCGCGACGAGATAATAAAGCGGCTTGTGGATATACAGTACGAGCGAAACGATATGAACTTTGTCCGTAACAAGTTCCGCGTGCGCGGAGATGTACTGGAGATTTTCCCCGCCGGGGCAACCTCGGACAAGGCAATAAGAGTAGAATTTTTCGGCGACGAGATAGACAGAATTTCCGAGATAGATGTTGTGACGGGTGAGGTCAAGCGCCGCTTTTCTCATGTGGCTATCTTTCCCGCGTCGCACTACATTGTCGGCAAGGACAGGCTTGACAAGGCGCTAAGCGACATTGAGGACGAGATGGAGCAGCGCGTGCAGTATTTCACCGAAAATCACAAGCTGATAGAAGCACAGAGGATAGAACAGCGCACCCGCTATGATATGGAGATGCTGCGAGAGATAGGCACCTGCAAGGGTGTAGAAAACTATTCGCGCGTGCTTGCTGGCAGAGAGCCTGGCAGCTCTCCGATAACGCTTATGCACCATTTTCCGAAAGATTTTCTGATGTTTATAGACGAGAGCCATGTCACGCTCCCGCAGGTGCGCGGAATGTACGGCGGAGATTTTGCCCGCAAGAAAAACCTTATAGATTACGGCTTTCGTCTGCCGTCCGCATACGATAACCGCCCGATGAACTTTGACGAGTTTTCCTCGATGATAAATCAGGTGGTACCTGCCCCGCCAACGCCCCCACAGTATGAAAAGGAGCGCGCCGAAAATATCGCCGAGCAGGTGATAAGACCGACCGGACTGCTCGACCCGCTGGTAGAGATAAAGCCGGTCGAGGGTCAGATAGAGGATCTTTATTCCGAGATAAACGAGCGCGTACAAAAGGGCGAGTGCGTGCTGATAACCACGCTCACTAAGAAAATGGCGGAGGATCTGACCGCGTACTACGAAAAGCTCGGAGTAAAAATCCGCTATATGCACCACGATATAGATTCGATAGAGCGTATGGAGATAATACGCGATCTGCGTATGCACGTCTTTGACGTACTGGTCGGAATAAACCTTTTGCGTGAGGGACTTGACCTGCCCGAGGTATCGCTCGTCGCGATACTCGACGCGGACAAGGAGGGCTTTTTGCGAAGCGAAACCTCGCTTATCCAGACAATAGGCCGAGCGGCGCGAAACGCGGGCGGCAAGGTAATCATGTATGCCGACACCGTGACCGACAGCATGGAGCGCGCCGTCACCGAAACCAACCGCCGCCGCGAAATACAGATGAAGTACAACGAAGAGCACGGCATAACCCCGAAAACGATAGTAAAGGACGTAAGAGCGGTGCTGGAGATTTCGGCGGGCAAGGAGAAAAAGCCGAGAAATATGACAAAGGCACAGCGCGAGGAGCTGATAAAGCAGTACACCGCCGAGATGAGAAACGCGGCAAAGCTGCTTGACTTCGAGCACGCGGCATACCTGCGCGATAAGATAAAAGAGTTAAGAGAACAAAAATAAACGGAGAAAATAATGAGCATTGATAAAATAGTCATAAAGGGCGCAAGAGAGCATAACCTGAAGAATATCGACATCGAGCTGCCGCGTGACAAGCTGATTGTCATGACGGGACTTTCGGGTTCGGGAAAATCCTCGCTTGCGTTCGATACAATTTACGCGGACGGTCAGAGACGGTATATTGAGAGCCTTTCGTCCTACGCGAGAATGTTCCTCGGACAGATGGAAAAGCCCGATGTGGACAGCATAGAGGGACTTTCGCCCGCCATATCCATTGACCAGAAAACCACCTCTAAAAACCCGCGTTCTACCGTCGGCACGGTAACCGAGATATACGACTATCTGCGACTTTTATATGCGCGGGTGGGCGTACCTCATTGCCCCGTGTGCGGCAAGGAGATAAAACAGCAGACGGTAGACCAGATTGTGGATAAGATTATGGCGCTGCCTGAGCGGACAAAGTTCCAGATACTTGCTCCAATCGTCAGAGGAAGAAAGGGCGAGTACCAGAAGGAGTTCGAGGGGCTTATAAAGCAGGGCTACGCGAGGGTGCGCGTGGACGGCATAATCTATGACTTGTCCGAGAAGATAAAGCTTGAAAAAAATAAAAAGCACAATATCGAGGTTGTTATCGATCGACTTGTGCTGAAGCCGGACATAAAATCCCGCCTTACCGACAGCATCGAGGTAGCGGGAAATCTCTCCGACGGACTTATTATCATTGATGTAATAGACGGCGAGGAGCTTATGTTCTCGCAGAACTACGCCTGCCCCGAGCACGGGGTCAGCATGGAGGAGCTTGTGCCGAGAATGTTCTCGTTCAACAACCCCTTCGGCGCGTGCCCGACCTGTACGGGTCTCGGCATATACAGACGAATAGATGTGGATCTTATTATCCCGAACCGCGAGCTTACCATCCGCGAAAACGTGATAAAGGCGAGCGGCTGGAAGTACGCCGACGGCACTATCGCGCAGATGTATTTTGACGCGATTGCAAGAGAGTACGGCTTTGATGTGGATACACCGATAAATAAGCTCACCGAAAAACAGCTGAACGCTCTGCTTTACGGTACTGACGGAGAAAAAATCAGGGTAGAGCGCAGCCGCGAGCAGGGCGGCGGGGTGTATATGACCGCCTTTGAGGGAGTAATAAACAACCTTGAGCGAAGATACAAGGAAACCACCAGTATCTATTCTCGTGAGGATATCGCGCAGTATATGGGAGATGTGGTCTGCCCCGACTGTCACGGTCAGCGACTGAAAAAAGAAGCGCTCGGCGTCACGGTCTGTGGAAAGAATATCAACGAGTTCTGTAATATGAGTGTCACCGACGCGCTGGATTTTGTAAACTCGATACAGCTTTCCGAGCGCGATATGATGATAGCAAAGCAGATTTTAAAGGAGATACGCGAAAGGCTTGGCTTTTTAAAGAGTGTCGGACTTGAATACCTGACGCTTTCGCGCTCGGCGGGTACTCTGTCCGGCGGTGAAAGCCAGCGTATACGGCTTGCGACCCAGATAGGAAGCTCGCTTATGGGTGTGCTTTATATCCTTGACGAGCCAAGCATAGGTCTGCATCAGCGCGACAATGACAAGCTCATCGCAACGCTGAAGCACCTGCGCGACCTCGGAAACACGCTTATTGTAGTAGAGCATGACGAGGACACCATGCGGGCGGCGGATTTTATCGTGGATATTGGCCCCGGTGCGGGAGTACACGGCGGTGAGGTTATCTGCGCGGGTACAATCGACGATGTGATTAACTGCAAGCGCTCGATAACGGGTCAGTACCTCAGCGGCGCACTAAAAATTGAGATACCGAAAGAGCGCAGAAAGCCGGACAAGCGTTGGCTTCAGATAACAGGCTGCCGCGAAAACAACCTGAAAAACATCACGGTAAAAATTCCGCTCGGCATATTTACCTGCATAACAGGTGTGTCGGGAAGCGGCAAAAGCTCGCTGATAAACGAGATAGTGTACAAGCACCTTGTCGCAAGGCTAAACCGCGCAAGGATAAGGGCGGGGGATTTTGATACCTTTAAGGGCGAGGAATATCTCGACAAGGTAAACGCGATAGACCAGTCACCGATAGCCAGAACCCCGCGCTCGAACCCCGCGACCTATACGGGCGTGTTCAACGACATACGCGAGCTTTTCGCCTCGACAAACGACGCGAAAATGCGCGGCTATAACGCGGGCAGATTTTCCTTTAATGTAAAGGGCGGCCGCTGTGAGGCGTGCGAGGGCGACGGCATAAACAAGATAGAGATGCACTTTCTCCCCGATATTTATGTGCCGTGCGAGGTCTGCAAGGGCAAGCGCTATAACCGCGAAACTCTCGAAGTAAAATACAAAGGCAAGAGCATTTACGATGTGCTTGAAATGACGGTGGAGGAGGGACTTTCCTTCTTTGAAAACCACGAAAAAATCCGCCGCAAGCTACAGACGCTTTACGATGTGGGACTGGGATATGTCAAAATCGGTCAGCCCGCGACCACACTTTCGGGCGGCGAGGCGCAGCGCGTAAAGCTTGCGACCGAGCTGTCAAAGCGGGCGACAGGCAAGACCGTCTATATTCTTGACGAGCCGACCACCGGACTGCATACCGCCGATGTGCACAAGCTGATTGATGTTTTGCAGAAGCTGACCGACGGAGGAAACACGGTGCTGGTTATCGAGCATAACCTGGATGTGATAAAGACCGCAGACTATATCATTGATATGGGTCCCGAGGGTGGAGATAAGGGCGGCACGGTAATTGCAAAGGGTACACCCGAGGAGGTCGCGGCTGTGCCGGAGTCCTATACGGGAAAGTATCTCGCACCCTTGCTCGGGGTGGACAGAAGCGAGCAGATTACGCTTTAAGATGATTACACGAGTAAACAGAACAAAAGCCGACAGTTTAATCGCTGTCGGCACAGACTGTCGATAAACCCACGCACCGCAAAAACGCAGTTTTTTCAAATAATTGAGATTGATTTATAGGTTGCTTTTTTATAAGTTTCGGAGAGCCTCACATCGGCTCTCCGAAAGCGTTTTTGCTTACTTCGTCAAAAGCCGCCTACCGTACCTTTGTACGCCTACGGCGGCTTTTTCCTCGTCTGCGCGTGTTTCTCGAAGTCTGACAGCTTGTCGAAAAATCACTTTTTCGACAAGCTGAGCCGACAGTTTAATCGCTGTCGGCATTTTGTGTATTTCTGCCTGTCGGGAAATTATCAAAGCTTGTTTATGTACTCGATAATCGGCTCTAAGTATTTCTTATCCGTCCAGTCGCAGTTTTCGTTTTCTGCCTCAATCAGAGCCTTTTCCAACACATTATAATCTTCGGGGTTTTTCTTGGCAACGGCTTTTCTGAGCATATTGCAAAGCGCCCTGTCGGTAAAGGACATTTTTTCTGTGTTACAAGCACCGCGGCAGTAAAACAGAGGAACGGACGGCATTTCTTTCATGTTGTGATTTTTTATTTCTATAATTGTGCTGTCGTCAAAGGGAGCCATACCGCAGCAGAAAATAATTATTTTCTTCTCGCTTAGTGCAGAGATATTTTTCTTCAAAAATGACATTCCTGCAATACCAGAGGCGTAGACACCGCCGCCGAGAATAATTACATCATAATCTATAATTTGCTTTACCGACGCTTTTTTCGTTTCGATACAAGGAAAACCCGTTTCCTGCGAAAGCCAGTCTGCGTATTTTTCGGTTGCACCGTATTTTGACTGAAACAGTATAATTCCTGTCATAAAACCATCTCCGACTGATTTATTTATTATATTATATTATACCATAAATTCCGTGAATTTATGGTATAATTGTCCGATCCGCAGGGAGCAAATCTCTGATTTGCGTATCTGCGAGGACATAAGTGAGTATAATAACCGCTTTGCGGTTATTATACCATGGTTTCCCGCGAAATTCAATCATAGGTAAAAGAATTATTTCGGCGATTGACACTGAGTGCAAAAAGCGGTATAATCATATCGTGTAGAACAAATAAATCCGCGTTTTGAAAGGGTGAAAAGCAATGACAAAGCAGGAGGCTTTTGATTTTTTAAACAAGCTGAAAAACGTGTTTGATATAGTAAGACTTGTAAATGTAAATCTTGCGATACAGTACGCTTTTAACAAGGACGGCGAGCTTGTCGAAAAGCCGTACGAGTGCTATGCGGTGTGGAACAAGGACAGACGGTGCGAAAACTGCATTTCTGTAAAAGCGCTTAGCAACAAGTGCAGAATGACAAAGTATGAATTTGTTGATAATGAGGTTTTCCATGTTATCTCGATGTATGTCGAGGTAGACGGGCTGCCCTATGCGCTTGAAATGGTGAACAAGACAGATGACGAGACGCTTTTCGGCGCATACGGCAAGGACGTTTTTTCAAAGACCATAACCGCGTATACCAAAAAGCTGTATACTGATTCGCTGACCGGCGCGTTTAATCGTACATATTATGAAGAGCAGGTAAAAGCACTCAAAAACGTGCACGCCGCGGCAATCTTTGACTGTGACGATTTTAAGGCTATAAACGACACCTACGGACACAACGCAGGCGACCTCGCGTTAAAAACGATAGTAAATGCGGCATTTTCCTCGGTCAGAAGCACAGATACGCTGGTGCGCTTCGGCGGTGACGAGTTTATTATAATATTCAATGATATTCCCAAGGAAATATTTAAAGAAAAGCTGCAACTGATAAAGGACAAGGTGAGCGCGTCCTCGATAGAGGAGTACCCACAGATAAAGTTGTCGGTGAGCATAGGCGGAGTGTACAGCAGTGAGGGGATAGAGGATATACTCCGTGAGGCTGATGAGATGCTGTATAAGGCTAAGGAAGAGAAAAATCGGGTTTGCGTTAAGGTGATATAAGAATTAAAAGCGGCGTTGAGTGTAGTGCAACGCCGCTTAAATTATATATAGGATAGTAAATTCTGGATTTGCAATGCTGCCGACCGTTAATTATCCCGCTTCATATTCCCGTTAGCAGGATTATCAATCACCCTGCCCACTTCGTCAAACCTCGAGCCGTGGCAGACGCAGTCCCAGCTATGCTCGGCATTGTTCCATTTAAGCGCGCAGCCGAGGTGCGGACAGCGTTTTTTAGACGGCGTGAGCAGGTTTTTGGTTGCTTCAAACCCATTTACAAAAAGCTGAGGCTTCAATATACTGCGGGAGGGACTGAATGTCGCCGCATAGTCGCTGTTTCTGCCGCACACCATGTCCGACAACAGCATAGCGGCAAGCATTGAGCCGGTCATGCCCCACTTGTTAAAGCCGCTCGCAACGTACATATCGGGCGTGTTTTTTGAATATCTGCCGATATACGGAATATCGTCAAGGCTCATGCAGTCCTGCGCAGCCCATGAGTATTCTATTTTGCAGTCCGGGTAGTGCCTGTCGGCAAAGCGGCGCAGCTCGTCCCAGTTCCCGCCGTCCTTTCCTGTCCTGTGCGCGCCGCCGCCGAGCAGGAGCAGGTCACCGTAGTTTCTGAAAGAAAGCCCCGATCTGCACTCGTCAACGTACATACCGTCTACGTCCTGCGCGTTCTGGAGCGCGAGTACATAGGAACGGTGCTGATACAGCTTTAAATAATAGCTGCCGTGCTTGTTTATAAAAGGAAAATGAGTTGCAACAATAACCTTGTCGGCTTTTATCCTGCTGCTGTCGGTTATCGCGGATGTGCCGACCATTTCTTTTACGAATGTATGCTCGTAGATATTCAGATTTTTTGCGATTGCCGAGAGAAATTTCAGTGGGTGAAACTGCGCCTGATTTTTAAAGCAGACCGCGCCTACGGTGTACACGGGCAGGGGAGTGCTTTCAGCGAACTTGGCGTCATATCCGATTTTTCTGAGTGCCTCCGTTTCGTCCTCAAGCTTCTGACGGTCGGTTTTTGAATATACAAAATTGTCCTTTTTTTCGTAATCGCAGTCGATATTCCGGCACAGCTCGGCGAACTTTTCAAACGCCTTACGGTTTGCCATGAGATAAATCCGTGCCGTTTCTGCGCCGTAGCTTTTTAGGATTTTGCTGTAGATAAGTCCGTGCT
This sequence comes from uncultured Clostridia bacterium, assembly GCA_945921635.1. Taxonomy (GTDB): domain Bacteria; phylum Bacillota; class Clostridia; order Oscillospirales; family Ruminococcaceae; genus Ruminiclostridium_E. The sequence continues at coordinate 18,072 of CAMEKZ010000004.1, read as the reverse complement.
GATATGTGATTTTCGCGGTGGTGTTTCCGGTGGTGCTGCCGCACAGTCTGTCCTTTTCGACCAGAACATACGGCACGCCCTTTTCCTGTAAAAAGTGCGCGGTAAGTATACCCGCGATTCCGCCGCCTATAATAAGCACATCGGTTTTTATATCTCTGTCTAGCGACGGAAATTCGGGTAGGTTTACGGTTTCATGCCATAATGATTTCATATATTTGCCGCCTTTCATGATAATAGATTAACATTATCATTCCGAAAAAAGGCGGTTTTATGCTATGCGATTATGACCGCTCAATATGAGGTTATGATGTTTTCAACATAGCGGTGCATTTCTTTTTTGGAATTTACGTTGTGCGTGCCCGCTATAATCTCCTGCTTTTTTCTGTCGGGCAGAGCTGCGAACTTTTCCATAGCCTCGGGGTTTTGCGCGAGCGCCATGCCAAATCCCATCGGCATTTCATAATTCTGCATAAAAAATCCCTCCTTGAGATAAGGTTATTTTATCACAAAGAGGTGAGTTTATGAGGGGATAATTCCGGAAAGGGAAGGTTTGTTAGAGAAAAGAGCGTGGTGGTTTTTCTCTGTGCGGTTGTTTTGCTTTTATTGAATTGGTAATAGCGGGGATTTGTCTTTGTAAATTCCATGTCAAATTCCACAGTGAAATTTGAAGTGAAATTTACTTTTAATTTACTCTTTCCGCTCTGCTTGAACCCTCATACAGAGCAACGGTGACAGATCTGCTTACAAAAGAGCAATATTCAAAGGCAAGCGGAATGGTGAGCCTTGCGGGAATCGAAAAAGTCAAACCTAATTTTTCGCTTCTTCCGCTCTCTTGCCGCAAACCATTTATTCATGCAGGTTTGAGGCGCTTTACAAATTTTACCGTTTTGCGTTATTCGGGGCTTTTTTTAGTAGCTTTAGCGGACAAATAGCGGACAAACAGCGGACAAGATTTATAAGACGCACCTGCAAAAAAGGAACCGTTCGGTGATGAGAGGTTCCTGTTTTTAAATACTAAGAAATCAAGAATTATGTGGGTGGGATAAGGGGTTTCGCTGCCGAAAATCGTAGCCCAAGCTTTCCGGGCAGATACGAATCAACTATTGCTTTTCCCACTTTTATCGGCGTTCAACAGTACAGTACGCAAAGTACCCGATAGTATTTTCGACAGCCTTGAAATCAACTCATCGGGCTCGGTTTTCATACCGCCTTCCAGCCAGTCAAGCATTATACCGACAAGTGCAAACTTGTAGAAAGCGGCAATAAAATTCTTGTCCGACTCGTCAACAATTAAATCTGATGAGACATGAACAATAAATTTCAGCATATAGTCAAACGAAACCTTGTACAGATAGCGCTCTATAGTTTCTCGGTGCAGCGAGTTGTACACATGGTAGATAAGCTTTTTATTTTCCTTTACAAAGCGAAGACCCGAGCACAGACCCTCTTCCCACGACTGCTCTGAGTTCATACTGTAAATCGCTTTTTGTGCTTCCTCCATGAAAATATCCTCAAGCAGCTCATATATATCGCTGTAATGATAGTAAAAGGTGTTGCGGTTTACTCCGCAGTCATCGGTGATATTCTTTACTGTTATTTTATCAAGCGGCTGTTCGCTGAGCAATTTTTTAAATGACTCCTCAATAGCTCTCTTTGTTATTGCTGACATGGCTCCTCCGTAAAATGAGAAATTCTTTACTGATACAATTATAGCACGTCAGCCTAAAAAATTCAATATTTAGACAAAAGTGCCCGTTTGCTCAAAAAACGGACACTTTTTTGTTTTTGTTCGATTTTTGGGCAGCCGATTAACATTGTCTGTTGCGAACAGGGAAGAATGGATATAGAATATAGTTGTAAGAAAAAGAAAGGAAAGTGACCTGTATGAAATTCATCAAAAGGGCAAAAGCCGCTTATATCGCTATATGCGCGGTTATCGCAGTTATCGGTCTTGTGCTGATAATATTCCCTGAGATTTCTATGCTCGCTATATGCTATATTCTAGGTATTGCCGCTATAGTATTCGGTATAGTGAAAATCACGGGATATTTTTCGTCCGACCCCTACGGACTTGCGTTCCAGTTTGACCTGGCTTTCGGAATAATAGCCATAGTTCTCGGCGCTGTAGTAGTTATACACCCGGGCAATATAATAGCTCTTGTTCCGATTATAATGGGTATTTACTTTATGACGGACGGAATTATGAAGATACAGACTGCAGTCGATGCAAAGCGCTTCGGAATAAGACGCTGGTGGGTTATCTTAATAAGCTCAATAGCAATCGGTATAATGGGCTTGCTGTTGCTCGTAAATCCGTTTGAGGGTGCTGTTACTTTGACAGTACTGCTAGGAATAACCTTACTCGCAGACGGAATTGCAAATATCTGTATTGCCGCTTATACAGTAAAGGCTATTAAAAAAGAGGCAAAGACCGATAATAAAATCTATATAGAAATCGACAGGGAGGACTAAAATGATAAAACTCGGCAAATGGATAACCAAGCACAGAGTTATCATACTGATAGTTGCAGTCGTGCTGCTGATACCCTCGGTGCTGGGCATGGTGGCAACCAGAATTAACTACGATATGCTGAACTACTTGCCTGACACAATGGAAACCATTCAGGGTCAGGATATACTGCTGGAGGACTTCGGCAAAGGCGCGTTCAGCATGATAGTGGTAGAGGATATGGAGCCAAAGGATACTGCGGCGCTGAAGGAAAAAATCGAGCAGGTCAATCACGTTGACTCAGTTATATGGTATGACAGCCTTGCGGATATTTCGATTCCGATGGAGATACTGCCGGATAAGTTCTACAAAATATTCAACACTGACCATTCAACAATGATGGCGGTATTCTTTGACACATCGACATCAGCTGACGAAACGATGGATGCTATAAACGAAATAAGGAGCATAACAAGCAACCAATGCTTTGTATCGGGTATGTCGGCTATGGTAACCGACCTTAAAAACCTGTGTGAGCAGGAAGAACCGGTATATGTGGCAATTGCGGTTGTGCTGGCTGTTGCCGTAATGATGCTGTTCATGGATTCGTTTTTGATACCGATAATCTTCCTTGTAAGTATCGGTATGGCTATTCTTTACAACCTCGGCAGCAACTACTTCTTAGGCGAAATTTCGTATGTTACAAAGGCGCTGTCTGCTATACTGCAGCTTGGTGTAACAATGGACTACTCGATATTCCTGTGGCACAGCTACAATGAACAGAAGGTACGCTTTGACGGGGATAAACAGCGTGCTATGGCTCACGCTATTTCAAACAGCATTGTTTCGGTTGCGGGCAGCTCGACTACTACGGTTGCGGGATTTCTCTCCATGTGCTTTATGAGCTTTACGCTCGGCCGTGACCTCGGAATAGTAATGGCAAAGGGCGTTGTTTTCGGACTTATAGGCTGTGTAACAATCCTGCCGTCACTTATACTGGTATTCGATAAGCCGATAGAAAAGACCAGACACAAGCCGCTTATGCCGAAGTTTGACAAGGTGGCAAGGTTTATTACAAAACGTTCATGGATATTCCTAATCGTGTTCGCTGTTCTGGTTACACCGGCGGTTTACGGCTATACAAATACATCGAAGTATTACGATTTAAGCCAGTCGCTCCCCGAGGACATGGACTTTGTAATAGCAAATTCAAAGCTTAAATACGATTTCGGTATGTCAACCGTACACATGATTCTTGCCGACTCCGACCTGCCGCAAAAAGAGGCAAAGCAGATGCTTGATGAGGTGGGAAAGGTAGACGGAGTAAGGTTTGCGCTCGGCTTTGAATCTCTTATCGGCTCTGCCGTACCATCGGAGATTGTACCCGAGGAGCTTACCAAAACGCTTAAAAGTGAAAACTATCAGCTTATGCTGATAAGCTCGGAATATAACACGGCAACCGACGAGGTAAACGCTCAGATTGCCGAGATAAACAGTATTATCAAAAAATACGATGACAGGGCGATACTGATAGGCGAGGCACCTTGCACAAAGGATCTGATAGAAGTAACCGACCGAGATTTCAAGGTCGTTGACATAATTTCAATCGCCGCTATATTCCTTATTATCTTTATAGTTTTTAGGTCGGTATCTCTGCCGCTGATACTTGTAGCGGTAATAGAATTTGCGATATTCGTAAATCTCGGCATACCGTTCTACACAGGCACTCAGCTCGCGTTTATCGCACCGATATGTATAAGCACGATTCAGCTCGGCGCAACGGTTGACTATGCGATACTTATGACCACGAGATACAAGAAGGAACGCTGCAAGGGCAACGATAAGAATGAAGCAGTTTACCTAGCGCTTTCGTCCTCTATTCCTTCGATAATAGTCAGCGCGCTCGGCTTTTTTGCCGCAACCTTCGGTGTAGGTCTTTATTCAAACGTAGATATGATAAGCTCGCTTTGCGCACTAATGGCAAGGGGTGCTATCATAAGTATGGTATCGGTAATTTTACTGCTTCCGGCTATGCTGAAGCTGTTTGATAAGGTGATTATCCATACCAGCCTCGGCTTTAAAATTAGAAAAGATAATAAGCAAACAAGTATAACTGAGAAAGGAACACAGTCATGAAAGAGATAAGAAAGAAGATTATAAAAATCGTTTCAATAGTGCTTGCGGCCGCAATGATAGGCACATCATCGGGACTTATCGCCTTTGCGGTGCAAAGCCAGAGTGATACGGAATCTTCCGTATCAGACAGTACTACAGAGTCATACATATCGGAAAAATCAAATTCAGACAGCGACGGAAAGGAAGAAACCGTCTACATTATAGCAAACGCAGACGGCAGTACAAAAAAGGTAATTGTCAGCAACTGGCTGAAAAACGGCACTAAAAACAGTCAGCTTGAGGATGAGACTACGCTTTCGGATATAAAGAATGTAAAGGGAGAAGAAACCTTTACAAACAGTGGTGAAAACTACATCTGGAATGCCGACGGAAGTGACATCTACTATCAGGGCACGACCGACAAGCAGCTGCCTGTTGATATGAAAATAACATACACTCTTGACGGAAAGACAGTCACCCCTGATGAAATAAAAGGCAAGAGCGGTAAGGTGACAATGCGCTTTGACTACATAAACAACGAAAAGCGCACCGTAAAAGTAGACGGCAACAGCATGGAGATGTATGTTCCTTTTCTCATGGTAACGGGTACCGTTCTTGATAATTCGAGATTTTCAAATGTAAAGGTCACAAACGGCAAGCTTTTAAACGACGGAGACAGAATGGCAATAATCGGCTTTGCTATGCCGGGTATGCAGGAAAACTTAGGCCTTGACAAGGACGATTTTGAAATACCGGATTACATCGAGATTTCGGCAGATGTAAAAGATTTTGAGCTTATCACCTGCATGACAGTCGGCACAACCGAGCTGTTCAATGATGTTGATACCGATAAAATCAGCATGGATGATATTGACGGCACTATAAATGAATTTACCGACGCTGTAAATCAGCTCTCCGACGGCTCGTCACAGCTGTATGACGGACTTGTAACATTGTTTGAAAAATCGGGTGAGCTTTATGACGGCACCGAGCAACTTGTACAGGGTGCGGCAGAGCTTAAAAACGGAACAGGTAAGCTTGCGAGCGGTGCAAATGAGCTGGCAAGCGGAGCGGACACACTAAACAGCGGAGCTTCACAGCTTAAAAACGGCACGGGAGAACTGGTCAGCGGTATAAACGAGCTTTCAGGTGGTGCAGATGCGCTTAATCAGGGCGCAATAAAACTGAAAGACGGAACATCTTCTCTTGTAAGCGGCGCAAATGATCTGATAAATGGCGCAGACAGCTTAAACAGCGGAGCTGCTGACTTAGATACCGGTGCAGGTCAGCTTGAAAACGGCGCGGGGTCGCTCAGCACAGGCGCATCACAGCTTACAATCGGACTGAAGCAGTTGTCATCAAACAGCGGTGCGCTTAATGACGGCGCAAAGCAGGTATTCGTCACTCTGCTATCTACTGCCGAAAAGCAGATAAAAGCCGCAGGTATAGATGTACCTACACTCACAATAAAGAACTATAAAACCGAGCTTAACAAGGTCATCAGCTCGCTTGACAAGGATAAAATCTATGATATAGCCTATAATACTGCTTTACAGAAGGTAACCGCGGAAGTAAACAAGAATGAAAGCACTATAAAAGCCGGCGTAGAGCAGGCAGTAAAAGCAAAGGTACTTGAAGCGGTGCTGAAAGCCTCCGGATATAACATGACCGCAGAGCAGTATAGCGCCGCTGTCAGCTCAGGACAAATCCCGCAGTCTGTACAAAATCAGGTAAACGCGGCGGTAGAAGCACAGATGAACACAGATGCAGTTAAAATGCAGATAAGCGACAAAGTGACCGCACAAAAGCAGCTGCTTATCGAGCAGAATATGAGCAACGAAGCCGTAACCGCCCAGATAAATGAAGCCGTTGCATCGGCCAAAGAGGGTCAGAAGACTATACAAGAGCTTGTCGCTCAGCTTGACGCTTACAACGAATTTTACACGGGTCTTACATCGTATACCGCCGGTGTTGATAAGGCATACAGCGGCTCTAAGGATTTGTCATCGGGCGCGGCTGAACTTTATAACGGCGCAAAGGATTTGCACAGCGGCACAGCTCAGCTTAAAGCGGGCACCGAACAGCTGACTTCCGGCGGAAATACGCTTATAAGCGGCGTAAATCAGCTTGACAGCGGTGCAGGAGAGCTGAAGGACGGTACTGGCAGTCTTGTTGACGGAGTTTATAAGCTCAGCAGCGGCGCAGGACAACTTGACAGCGGTGCGGGCGAGTTAATGGACGGTACGCAAAGTCTCGTAAACGGTGTAGGCACACTTACGACTGGAACGCAGCAGCTCGATAACGGAGCAGGGGAGCTACTTGACGGTGCTAACAAGCTGAATGACGGCGTAAAAACGCTTATCGATGGTATAAAACAGCTTCGTGACGGCTCAAAGGAGTTAAAAGACGGCATGGACGAGTTTAATGACAAGGCGGTTAAGAAAATTGTTGACGCCGTGGACGGTGATATTGCAGGTCTGCTCGACAAGCTGAAGGCAACTGTTGCCGCAGGAAAGGACTATGATACCTTCAGCGGAAAGCCCGATACGATGAACGGAAGCGTTAAGTTTATTTACAGGACTGAAGCGATTTCGGCGGATGATTGAATAACTTCCCGTAAGAATTAACAAATAAATTGAAGTGAAGAGTAAAATATAAGAGTCTCTTAGGTCGGATAGTATGTTCCTATGGGAATATTGTGAAGTTAATATCGGAATTAATTGATGCACCTGCAAAAAGGAACCGGTTAGTGATAATCGGTTCCTGTTTTTTATGTGAAGATATAAGATTATGTGGGTTTACTCAGAGAAGATGAGATATTTACATACTGTTTCTCCGCTAAGAACAAAATTGCAAATCAATTTACTTGATATGTTCCAAATGTGTCGTTTCTCTTTTTATCAACACAGGCGTAATTATCCTGTGTACCGGCTCTGCGATTTGAGTCGGTTTTCTTTTTCTGTGCTCATTTATCTGCATTGTTAGTAGCTCCATCGCAGCATCAGCCATAACTCCGACTTGCTGCCCTATAGTACTTATAGGAATAATTGCCTCGCGAGAGATAGGAGAGTTATCAAATCCGATAATACGGTATTTTTCCGGCAGTCTGCCGTATTTTCTGAAAATTATGTTCAGCAGAATATTTGCATGGGTATCATTCGGCATAAATACGCCCACGTTCTTATCGGAATAGGTTTCCTCAAGCTCGTTGTAAAGGTGCAGTATTCGGTCGTAGTTCTCCTCAAAATTATTGCCGAGGTCGGTGAGAATTACCCGATGTTCAATGCAGATGCTTTCGCAGAATTCATGAAAGCCTTTTATTCTTCCGTATGCAGGAATATCTTCGGGCAGGTCGCCGTTGACGTGTAAAATTATATCACAGCCGCTTTTTACAAGCAGGCTCGCCGCCTGCACTCCGCCCATATAGTTGTCGGTGTTCACGCTGCACACAAATTTGTCCTCACGCTCAATAGTCACCACAGGAATATTATAGGTCTTCAGCTCCTCCGATGGAATTGTATGGCTCAGCATAATAAGCCCCTCGATATTGTATGCAAGAAGCTCCGAGATACATTTCCTTTCTGCGTCGGGATTCTCGTTGCCGGCAAACACAATGAATTTATATCCGTATTTTTCGTATGTGGAGATAAGCTGGTTGAGTATATCCGAGTAGTAGTGCATATATAGATTAGGAATAACCACGCCGACTATCTCTGTCTTTCCGTTGGCGAGTACCTTTGCAAGCTTATTCTCCTTATAACCCAGCGCTTCAAGCGCTCCCGCTATTTTGTCCTGATTTTCTAAAGTCAGCGAGTCGGGATTGTTGAAATAGCGGGAAATTGTTGTTTTTGAAAAGCCCGTGTACTCGGCTATATCCGCAAATGTCACCTTGCTTTTTTTCAAATTAAACACCTCTTATATGCTCTGTTCTTCTATTCTATATTATAGTACAACAATTCGGATTTTTCAATAGGGTAACCGGTAAAGTAACCGGTTTTGTGCATATTCTCCAAAACCACGCAGTTTTTTGTGACTTTTTATAAATTTGTGTTGAAGCTATTGACAACAGCTCTGTAAAGATGTATTATAAAGACATAAAGTAACCGGTTACTTTACCGGTTACGAAAACGTTCAATCATATAAGGAAAGGGTGGTTGCAATGAAAAAAGTCGTGAGCATTTTGGCGGCATCGGCGGCTGTCTGTATGACTATGCTGCCCGGGTGCAGCCGAACAGTCAGCCCCGGGGATATAGAGGGCTATGACGAGGGCGAGCAGTACCTTAGCCTGTGGGTACATATTATCGAAGAAACTCCAGAGGGACAGGCTTATCTCAAATCGGTCAACAGCTTCAACGAGCATTACAACGGAAAATATTTCGCCGATGTGGAGTTTATTCCCCGAAACGACAGCGGCGGCGGATATTCCGACAAGGTGAACGCCTCGGTGCTTTCGGGAAATCTTCCCGATGTCCTCACGGTAGACGGCCCGAATGTTGCGGCGTATGCGGCAAACGGTATTATACAGCCACTTGCGGAGCTTACCGAGGAGGAAAAGGGAATATACCTTGACTCCATAATCGAACAGGGAACGTTCAATGACAAGCTGTATGCGCTTGGAGCAATGGAGTCCAGCGTAGGACTATACTACAACAAAGCGATACTTCGTGAAGCAGGAATAGAAGTCCCCGAAGCAGGAAACCCGTGGACGTTCTCTGAATTTCTCGATATTCTTGAACGGCTTAAACCGATAATGGAGGAGAAAAACGGCTATGCGCTGGATATGACCTTCCCTGTCGGTGAAGCGACTATTTACTACTACGCTCCGTTTATATGGGCAAACGGAGGAAGCCTTTTCTAAGGAGGAGAACAAAATGAAAGAAATACACCTAAAAGCGCCAAGGGGCTGGATAAACGACCCGAACGGATTCATTTACTACAACGGTGAATACCACCTTTTCTATCAGAATTTCCCATACGCTCCGAGGTGGGGAAGAATGCACTGGGGTCACGCTGTAAGCAGCGACCTTATGAACTGGAAGCACCTTGACATAGCGCTTTTCCCCACCAAAACAGACGATATGGACGGCTGCTTTTCGGGTAGCGCAATAGAAAAGGATGGGGCTATGCACCTGCTTTATACAGGTGTACGATACGATGTGCCCGACCCGGAGAACACCAACTGCTGTCTGGATGATAAATTCACCGCGGCACAGCTCCACATCTCGTCTGCGGACGGTTACAGCTTCGATAATTTTGTGGGAAAAACTACGGTTATACCGCCTATCACCGATACAAAAATCGGAGATAAAAATCACACCCGTGACCCGAAGGTTTGGCGTGGAAACGACGGAAATTATTATGTGGTTATCGGAAGCACAGCGGATAAAAAGGGCAGGCTGTTGTTTTATAGAAGCGCCGACCTTATTCATTGGGACTATGTGAATTATGCCACCGCCGATGGCTTCGGTTGGATGTGGGAATGTCCCGATTATTTCCGTGTTGACGGTTCTGATGTGCTGATTTTTTCGCCTATGGGAACAAAGTACGGAAATCAGGCGGTCTGCACGTTGGTTGATTTTGATGAGAAAAGCTGCTCTATGAAAATAAGCAGTGAGTTTCAGTTCCTCGATTACGGACTTGACCTGTATGCGCCCCAAAGCACCACCGACAAGGACGGCAAACGAATAGTTGTGGCATGGCTGCGAATGCCTGAGCCTATGGACAATAACACAATAGGAATGTTCAGTATGCCCCGCGTGTGTGAGGTGAAAGACGGTCACATTTTCTTCCGTCCTCACCCCAATATACAGGCGAAATTCACCCGAAAGACGACTTCGCCAAACGGAATATATATGGCCTTTCCGAGGGCGAACAGCTTGACATAGGCGGCTATATTATCCGTAAAGAAAACGGCAGAATCATCACAGATAGAAGCGCCGTTATCAGAAATCACGAGGAACTGCAGAATATATCTGAAACCCCTGTGATAAACGGCAATGCGGAAATAGAGGCTTATGTTGACGAAAATATGATAGAGGTTTTCGTGAACGGTGGCGAGTATGTCATCACAAATGCAGTTTACGGCCTGTCACGCAAGGTTGTCGGAAATGCCGAGCTGTATGTTATGGACGATACGGAGGGTTGATTATGAGCAGATTTGATGTTTGCGTGCTTGGTGAGCTGCTGATAGATTTCACCGAGAACGGAACAAGCCCGCAGGGCAACCCCATTATGGAAGCAAACCCCGGCGGCGCACCCTGCAATGTTCTTGCTATGCTGAATAAGCTGGGCTATAAGACATCCTTTATCGGCAAAATCGGCGATGATATTTTCGGCAGACAGCTCAAAAAAGCAGTTGAAGAAGTCGGGATAAACACCGACGGCCTGGTGACAGACAAGGCGGTTAATACTACCCTTGCTTTTGTACACACGCTGCCGGGCGGTGACCGTGAGTTCTCGTTTTACAGGAACCCCGGTGCGGATATGATGCTGAGCGAGGCAGATGTGAACGAGCAGCTTATTGCCGACAGCAGAATTTTCCACTTCGGTTCGCTTTCTATGACGGGAGAGATATGCGAGGCTGCCACAAAAAAAGCGGTAAATTCCGCCAAAAAGAACGGTCTGATAATCTCGTTTGACCCGAATTTACGAGAAAATCTCTGGAATAGTCTTGACAAGGCAAAAGAGAAAATTGAGTACGGAATAGCTAATTGTGATATTCTCAAAATATCTGACAATGAGATACAGTGGTTTACAGGTGAGCAGGACTATGACCGCGCGGTAGAAAAGCTGCGCAGTAGGTTCGGAAATATCAGGCTGCTGCTTTTATCGCTGGGTAAAAACGGAAGCCGTGCATATTCTGGAGAAAACAGCGCTTACGTTCCGGCTGCTCCTGCAAAAACAATAGAAACCACGGGCGCAGGAGATACCTTCTGCGGAGCGATACTTTCAAAGGTGCTGGAATACGGGTTAAGGGATTACTCACAGCAGGAGCTTTCTGATATGCTTAGCTTTGCTAATGCGGCGGCGGCAGTTGTTACCGAACGCAAGGGTGCGCTCAGGGTAATGCCGCAGCCCGAGGAAATAATTGATAGAATGAGGAGGAGCAGAAATGACTAAAGTAATAATAAAGCTGCCGTCGGTGAAGGAAGTCAAGGATTTTGTGAGCGCAATCAGCTCCTGCGGCTGTGACATCGACATAGCCGCGGACAGATATATTATTGACGCAAAGTCGATAATGGGCATATTCAGCCTGGATTTAAGCAAGCCGCTTGAGCTAAGAATCATCTCGGAAGATGAAAACGAAATAGCTGATGCTATTGGGAAAATCGAACGGTTTATTGTAAGTGAATGATATAAGCGGCAAAGGCGGCAGCCGTTAATTGTGCGGCGTCCATGCCGCACTTGGGGGCAACTGTGCAAACATCGTGTTTGCGACTATTTTCAGAGTTGTTGCCGGCAACGGAATTCTTCTCATATCCGAGATGTTCGTCCATTTCCGCCTCAAGCATATGCTCAATTGTTCCTGCAAACAGTCGCTTGAGCTTATCCTGAATATCACCTGTTGTACGGCAGTCAGCCATAAGCAGCTTTACCAGTTCCATTTCTTTTTCGTTAAGTCCGTGTGTTCTTTTCATGCCTCATTCCTCCACTTTTTATTTGTGGATATTATTGGCATTTACACGGTTCGATATTCAGACTCCGAAAATCGGTACGGTGTGCAGTTCTTCGCCTAATGTTGTTTTGCCCGTTACCTGTATTTCCCGTTGTTCATATTTCTTATAAACTCTCTTTGCGTCATTTTGCCTTCTCTTACTTTTTGCGAGTCCTCGGCTTCGAGCTTCCAGTTGTTATGATATGAAGCAGGAAGCGTAGGCTCACAGGCATTCTTAATGCAGATAATAATAAAAACTATAACCATAATTACAAAAAACATTGTTTTGTCCTCCTTAGCTGAACTTGTTGTTTCTTCTTTATGATGCTTAAATGACAAAGTGAAGTTAGCATAGTTCGAAGTCAACCTTGACTGAACGCTGATGAAAATGCTGCTTTTTACCTAAAGGCGACGGAAACTCAGAAATATCTATTCTTTTCCTTGCCTTAGGTCGATCATTATAGCATTTTCATCAACAACCCGTCAAGGTCGAGCCGCCTTCGGCGGTGACTTCCCTCCAGGCTCCGAAAATCTAAAAATATCTATTGCATTTCGCTTTTTGTCAAGGTGAACTTCCGCTATTTACTGATTTTTTCATTAAAAATGTGACCTTCACTTTGGCAATTAACGGTCTTCTTTATGATGATTATAGCATAGCAGGTGTCCGTTAAAACGGACTTTTCTTATCCAAAATCACTTTTTCGCATAATTTCTTCGATTATTTTACGATAAAACGCATAAAAACTCCGGCAGAGAAAGAGTACAATTTCTTCTGCCGGAGTAATTCCTTAAAAATTGTTATTTGTAATTGCCTTTCAGGTTTTAACAACCAAACTGTTTGAAACGAGTCTATATTACAACCTATAGTTGTTAAGTTCTGTTTCTTCTATCGATAAAATAGCTTACTTAATTTCTTTTTACTCTTATTTCGCTATCCTCTTCTCCCCGTCCTCGCAGGTATAGTACAGATACTCCTCATCTCCCCAGAGCGACCACGGTATTATCCTCTCTCCGCTTGCTATTTCGCTCAGCATTCCGGTAGAAAAATCATAGCGCTTTATGCTGTCCTTTTCGCTGATAAAATAGATGCTGTCGGCGTCAAAGACAAGTCCGTTGTTTACTGTCTCGTCGATTATCAGCGATGCACTGCCGTTTATGCCGACCTTGTACACTCCGCCGTCTGTGGCAAAGAAAAAGTCACGGTCATCGGTGAAAATCGTCGTGGTTATATCAAATACGCTCTCGCTGTCTTTAAAGGTAAGGCCGAACAGTTTTTTCTCCATGCCACTTGTTTTTTCGATTACCGTATCGGTTGAAAAGTCGAGCAGGTCATAATACCTCAGCGCCTCAACGCCGTCAGCCGTACAATACTCAACAAGTATGTAATGCTCGGTCACAAAGCAATGTATAAACGTTTCTTCCGAAAAATAGCTTTGCGGAATATCCAGCGCTTCTCCGCTTTCACGGTCTTTTAGCGCAATAGAAAATCCGCCCGCCGGATTTGTATCAAGAATAATCTCATATCTGCTTGTTTTCAGCCCATCGGAAAATGGAATGTTATAATCCCCGATTACAGTATATGTGCCGCCTACAAGCTTCATCGTGTCGCTCGGGTCGTAGCGCTTTGCGGTACTGCACGAGCATAAAAACAGCATAGCCATTACGCACAGAGCCGATAACAGAGCCGCTTTGTGACCGTTTTTCCTTTTTCTTTTCAGCCTGTTTTTGCAGGAAAGAATCGTAACCGCACACGCCGCCACCGAAACAATCAGCATACCGCAGACAAGCGTTATCGTGTACCACATCGGCACTCCCGAAAACTCCATAAAATGATTTGTCTGTGTAGGTATGACATTACCGTAAAAATAGCCATAGCCGCGCATAGCGCCGGTAGGAAGAAGGTAGGCGAGATTTGTGCGCTTTCCTACATAATCAACAATTATCTGCACTGTGACAAGCGAAAATACGCTCGCCGTATAGCTTTTAAACAGCTCGGAGATAAGAATGGTGAGCGAGGCGGTAAAAATGCTACCCACAAGCTTTATCAGCTGCGCCGATATAAACAGTCCGCCTATAGTAAGCTCTGCCGTGCAGTTTGTGAGTATCTCGATACCGCTCGCCGAACAGCTCCAGTATTCATAAGGCAGCTGCTGTGAAAGGCAGTATCCCTCGACAACAGAGAGCAAAACAGAGGTCACACCCACCGTCAGCAGCAGTACCGCCGTCTTTGCCGCCATACTGCGTGACTGTCCTGCGGGCGTGGTATGCAGGATATATCTTGTCTTGCTTGTATGCTCGGTAATCACGCTGAGTGCGCAGATAAGGCAGATAGCCAGCACAAAAAGATAATCTGCCGACGCCTCGCACACTATCGGTACTTAGCTCACAGGGAGGATGTCGCTCTGTCTTTCCTCCGCCTGCCGTACCTGCTCAACGGTTTTTTCGATCTGTTTCTTGATGCTGAGCGTTTGCTCGCACTCTTTTATCTGCTCGTAATAATCGGCGTCCGCTATCTCTTTATTCCAGTGCTTTTCCCGAAGCTCGTCATATTTGTCCTGTGCCGATTTCAGCTGTTGTTCAAGCTCGTCTGCAAGGGTGATTTTTTCTTCTGTCACTTCACCTACAAAATGATTTATAAGTTCAAAGTAAGCCTCGCGCTCCTTTGCGGTGTCAAAGCCGTAGGTCTGCTTTGCAAGCGGCAGAGAGGATAACAGCCTTACTATGACTACTGCGGCGAGGATAATTATCGCATACTGCTTTATCAGCACCTTTTTAAGCTCATATAAGAATATCTTCATACCGCACCGCCTCTCGCTTTCTCCGCAAGCCGCACTGTGCGTCTTGGACACGAAACGGCACGGCAGACAAGATTTACCGCCACGCAGAGCAGTAATGTGAGTATCGGCAGAAAGATTATATTAAGCACAGGGAAACCCAGCACATTCACAAACCTTGCCTCGGTTAGAAAATTGCTCATGCTTATCATCGAAAACGGTGAAAAATCCGAGGGCAGAGAGCCATGCAGATAAATCATCGCGCCAATCGTGCAAAAGCTTATGGTATACGATATGCCGACATTTTTCTGCGTCGAGGATATAAGCAGTACGATTTCGCCGATAAGCACGGTAAGCAAAAACCGCATAAGCGCCGCAATCAGCGCGGCTGTGAATATGCTTATGTCAAGCGGCGCAAAAGTAAAGCTGTTTATCGCGTATATCGGCTGTTCTATAAATTCAAGTCCGTACCGACTGCCGAAGGACAGAATATCCGCAAGGGTCATTATCAGCGTAACAGCGGCGCAGAAGGTATACATACACAGGTGCTTTGCCATAAACACGCTTTTCGCCTTTCCGCAGGAGCGTATAATCTTGTCGTCTCCGATAGCCTTCTGCTTTGAAAAAGCGGGCGCAAATACAAACAGAACCATAATCATCGAAATAAAGGTCGAAAATTCATAGTCAAAGTACAACGAATACGCCCCGTAACTTCCGTATGCATCTATATGGCGGTTTCCGTACAGAAGCTCGATTTGCTGCGCCTCTCTAACTTTATAGTCGTTTTTGCCCTCATAAAACGCAATAGCGGTCTGCGCCTTTTCTCTGAGCAGAATGATATTGTTTATGTATTCCCGCGCGTACCTTATTTCTTTTATGACATTTTCCGCCATGTTGTTGTCGCCGTAAGCAAACCCGGTGTAATATCTGTCATCGGACGTTTTGGGAAAATCAAAGTCAGGTGAATTGATAATAGACTCCATTTCGCTTTTGTATGCTGCTATCCGCTGTATTTTCTCATCGGTGATTTCTCCCTTATAGTCCCCGTAAATGCTGTACATAAGTCCGTCTGGAAGATAAGAGCCATCTCCGTAGTACTGCACGGTTTCGCCGTGCTTGTACAGGTTTACAAGCATAAGCGCCGCAAACAAAAGCAATACCGGCAGTCGCAGTACATTTTTCTTTATCTCATAAAAGAACAATTTCCCCATGCTTACATATCCCCGAAATAATAAATACACACATCTTCAAGCGTGGGCTGTACAGCCGCCGCATCCTGCTTTGGCGGATTGTCCGACACTATGCGTAAAGTGTACTTACTGCCGTCAGATACCGCATTTGATACGCGCATACGGCTCATATAGTCCATCACCTTGTCGCTCTCGGAGGTTATCTCCCACACCTTGCCGGAAATATCAGAGCACAGCTCTTCCTGCGTGCCTGTTTTAATGATTTTACCATTGTTCATAAGCACGACGGTTTTCGCTACATAAGCTATATCGGTAACTATATGCGTAGCAAGTATGACTATCTTATCTGCGGCAAGGGAGCTTATAACATTTCTGAAACGAATACGCTCCTTTGCGTCAAGTCCTGCGGTCGGCTCGTCAAAAATAAGCACCTTAGGCTCGCCGACTATCGCCTGCGCTATGCCGAGCCTTTGCTTCATTCCGCCCGAAAACGCGCCGATTTTCTTATCTGCGTCCGAGCGCAGATTTACACGGTCAAGCACCGATAACGCATACTCGTCCGCATTGTCGGGAGAGTATTTTTTCAGCGCCATGATGTACTTTATGTAGTCCTTTGCTGTGAAGTTGCGGTAAAAGTCCATGCCTTGCGGCATAAAGCCGAGGTGTGACAAAAAGCTGTTGTCCTCGCCATCGGAAAACGCTATGCTTCCGCTGTCTTTGCCGATTATCCCTGTGATAATGTTTATAAGCGTGGATTTACCCGCGCCGTTGGGACCGAGCAGTCCGTACACTCCCTCGGTGAGGGTGAGCGTGAAGTCCTCAAGCGCGTTTTTGCGCTTTTTGCCTTTGGTATACGATTTTGTTATTCCTTTAAGTATAAGTTCCATATAAACTCCTATTATAAATTCTGTAAAATATCCGAGCAAAATCAATGCTCCGGTGTTTCAAACCCCTCTTTATCCTTCGGCAATATAGCATGAGCCATAACGGTATCAGTCATTATCCTCTTGCCGTCATCACGCAGACAGGCTACCGGCAAAAAGACTATCGTGTCACATTCGCTGAGTATCCCCGAAAAGTCCTCCGCCTTGTATACATACAGCTTGCCCGGCACCATATCTACGCTTTTATACATACTTCCGTCAGGGAAGGGGTGCGGACTGCCGTTTACAAACATAGACACAAGATACCGGCCTTGCGCCATAAACTGATAACTCAGTTCGGAGTCGTCACACACCGATGTGATAAAGCCTAAATTCAGCTTTCCGTTTTCGTCAAAGCAGAAGCTCGAATAACCATCTGCGTCAACATTTACAAATGGAGCGGTATTTCCTGCCAGGTTTCTTGAAGCAATATTGACCATAGTTGAATATTCTTTAGCCACTTCTTTGGTAAGCTCAAGCTCGGTAAAACCGTCACCGGAAATCTTATCCTCGGTGTATTTAGTTATCGGAGAATTCAGTGTAATTGTATGAACAGAACTTGTGCCTGCTATGTGTACCAGATAAGCAAAGGGCCATTCAGGCTCCAGCCTGAAAAGAGGATTATCGATGGTAATAACGGTAAGCTGCAGCTTTGTCAGCTCCTTGTCTGCTTCATTTATCTGTGGCTCGAAGCTCAGCGTAAATTGCTTTTGCGCTCTGTACTGACTGTCTGTAGATATATCATCCTCGGGAGAAAAGGTCTCTATGTACATATATGTGTCCTTCTGCTCACCGCAGGATAATTTTTGCAGTACGCCGTTTATTGCGATAAGACAGCCGGTTGACATCGACTCGGGCGTCTCTTTTGTCCCGCAGTCATATTTTACTGTGCAGGGCAGCTCCAGAGTGCCGCCGTCATATTCAAGAGCATTTTCTACCTCGCAGGTCACATTTCCGTTTCCGAGCA
>CAMEKZ010000003.1 GCA_945921635.1 uncultured Clostridia bacterium | reverse complement strand
GAGGGCTTTTTTGCCTTTTGAGTAGGATTTTGTGAGTTGATTGATTTCAAGTTTCATTTTTCCACCTTAATCGTCAAATCGGTCAAAGAATACAACTGTTTCCGTTCTTTCATTCTTTTCCTTATTGTAGCCCGGTACCGTCTGAATAATGCCATCATCATATACTACAAAATTATTCAAAGTCGGCTTGTCATCGGCGTTTACGGTTTTGATTACTTTACCGCTTTCGATATCATAATATCTCAGAGTTTGTTTCTGACCTGTTACAATACCATCGTCATCAACTTCCTCATAATCCATAGTTACCGCAATTTTGCCGTCAGGCGAAATACCCATACATCCTGCCTCGTCAGCGGTTTCAGGCGTAAATTCCATAAGTTTGTCAGTTTCTGTATCATAAAGAACCGCAAAGCTGTCCGAACCCGGATTTTCATCTTCACCGTATCTTTTTAACGAAAGAAAAGCGATATATTTTCCGAAACGGTTTACATCAAGATTTGCATATTCCGCTGACATAGTTTTTTCATCGATTATATTTCCGTCAAAATCCATAACCTGAATCTTTGTGCGGTAGTCGTCATATCTTCGTCCCAATATGATTTTATCATCGTCAACAGAAAAGCTGTATACGCTTGTTTCGCTGTCTGTGTTAATCACTTTGTAAACCGAGCCGTCTGTATTAAGCAGTACCGTCAGATATTCAGAAGAGCTGATTTCTTCTTTATAAGCACAGAGATATTTGTCGATATCCTTGCAGTAATAAGCACTGTATATAGACTGATTACCGCCTGAATACATCGGCATATTATGCGCCCGCTGAATTTCTTCGAATTTTTCATTATAAGTAACTGCCATACACTCGGCAAGGCTGCGATTGTCTTCAGACGCTTTACCTTCAATTACCGTAAAACAGCCCTGTCCGTAAGTAACAGTGAAAGTCTGCTGATAAGGCAAAAATTTTCCGCTTATAAATTCTTTTGCCTTTACATCATAAACAGTAAAATATGTACCGTTGTCTTCGCCGTAAACTTTAAAGTCATTATCAATATACATCAGCAGAAGGTTTTGGTCATCGTCCAGATATCCGAGGGGCTTAAATTTATAAATCGGGTTGTCCGAAACCGCTGTTGAGGTATTATCGGGAGCGTCGCCAGGTTTTGATATATCGGTAGTCACTGCTTCGGTCTGCTCACCTGCACTGTTGCTTCCTGCTGAAAGGATCTCATCATCCGGAGCAAAACACAAACTGCTCATAGTCTTTGTGTATGCCGGAAATTTACTTTCAGAATCAGGCGAAACAGCTATTGCATATATCACATCTCTTGAACTGAGATTATCAAGTGTCACGGTTAATTTCGGAACAAAACCCGATTTTGAATTAACAACCGCATAATCCGAACCGTCAAATTTTACACGCTGCATATTTACATACAAATATACATAGAACCTGTCGGCGTTCATACCGTTAAAAACCAGATCTAAGCTCTGCTTACTGCCGTCAAGGACAAGGCGCGGAGATTGGTTTTCTACACTGTACATTTTCATCATGCAGTCGTCACCGATTTCCCCTGCATTTTTAAGATTATAGTTTTCAAGTGACTTATCGGAAGCATTTACATTCTCAAATTCGATCTTGCCGTCAAGGTTTATAATCTCAGGCTGAGCATTTATCTTCAGCTTATAATAGCAAAGAGGACTGCTTGAATGAATGTTGTTAAATCCATATCCGGCATATTTTCCCTGAGGCACATAATCAACGCTGTGCAAACTTGCTATCATAAGCGTAAGCTCGTCCTGTCCCTTCAAATCCTCGGTGATTCTCGGATTGACGGTTAATGTGGTTTCGGTGGTTGTTTTCTTTTCGTATGTAACCTTAGCCATTTCGGAAGTTTCTCCGCCGTCAGCCGAAATCATCTGCGGCACGCCGCAAATAAACGCCACAAATCCCTCAGTCATATCATACTCATTTTCGCTTGTATCAAATGAAAAGGTTATTTCAATCGGACTGCCGTTATATTCTAAAGTATCTTTGCCGTCCATTTTGGAAAAATCCACACTTGCACCGCCTGTCTGATACCTTTCATAAACCTCTTTTGCATTATCGGAATCCGGCGGCATATTCTCCTGTGCGCTTGTATCAAATGGGTTTGAAGCACTGTCAAAATTATCTTTTTCTTTTGTTGCACAGGAACAAAGCATTATTGCGATAAGTGAAATGGCAAGTACTTTTTGGAATTTAGTTTTCATGATTACCTCCGAAAAATATAGTAGCACCGCCAAGCTTGCTCAACGGTGCTACTTGGACTACTGTTGCTCCGCTTTGTTATATTTACCAGTTAAACTGTCTATTTGTGAACTGATAGAATTCACATACGTTATTATGATATGCACTATGCGAGCCATAAACCGTAACAGCATTTATAGGAGATGAATACGAAAGATGGGATTCAGCAATAACTTCTCTTGTACTATAACCTTTAATCAGCCAATCTTCAAGGGTTATGCCACTTGATGTTTCGGCCAGTGCTATACCGGTATTTATATTGTCAATATCAATAGCTTTAAGAGTTGTTGTTCTTGTTTTAAAAGTCCTTGAATATTGGGATGTTGCGTATATTGTAGAATCAACTTTACCGCAGTAACCGTCCTTAGTAATTGTTGATGCAGCATAAGCATTAACCGTTAATGCGATTAACATAAAAATGGCAACTGTTACTTTAACTATTTTTTTCATAATAAATTTCCTTTCGCAACACCTGCACCAACACCAACCGCTGTAGCAATACCATAAGCTGCTCATGTAAGAAGCGAGCCAATTCCTATAGATATAGAAATAACAAATTCTCCGCTATCATCTTTGAACATGACCGGATTATTAGCACAGTAAGCAAACACATTGTATCCATTTAATCCGGCACCCTCATCAAACTTTGCCGTATCAACATTTGGTTCAGGGCTAATAAACCTACCCGTCACCGGGTCATAATACCTACTATTCAGATAATACAATCCGCTTTAGGTATCGTAATAATACCCTCTGTATCTGAAAGGGTTATTCGCGCCCAGCTCCATATTTCCGGTCATTGATACCAATCTGCCCCACGCATTGTAGGAGTAGTTTACAACTTCCGTTCCCGAGCTGTTGAGTATTGCGATAATATCGCCCTGCAGGTTCTTGCGGTAGTAATATGTAGTACCTTTGTAGGTAAGTCCTACCGGCGAGCCGCTTTCATCATAGAGATAGTAGGTAGTGTTTGTACCGTTTTTCTCGCTGAGTATCTGCGTTCCCGATACCTCATAGGTGATATTTTTCGTACCGCTTTTGCCTATGCGCACGCCATCGGCGTTATAGGTATAGTCAATCCAGTTCGAAGAATTTTCAAACGACGCAAGCTGTCTGCCGTTCTTCCATGTAAAGCTCATACCATTGCGGTAGCTGAGCGGATTGCCTATGCTGTCATAGGTGATCGCAGTACCGTTGTAAGCGGTCAGCTTGTCTTTCCAGTTGCTGTCGCCGTAGGTATAGCTTGTGGTCTTTATTACATCGCCGAGCGTTGACGAGGTAGTATACGCATACTCCTTGACAGCGGTTATGTTTCCGCCTTTGTTATAAGCATATACATAGGTAAAGTCAAATCATAATCTCATAACCTCAAGCCGTATACTTCCTTTTCTCCCAGGCAGTTTTCAACCGGGCGCCATCTGACCTTTTCCGCACAGATAACAGTACCGTTGTATTTATCGATGTCTTCTTCGGTCAGACCGCCGCAGTCGCACCAGTAGATGCAGTCCGATTTCAAAATCATAGTTGCGTCCAATATCTCACAGGTATAATTATCATCAGCCGGAAGCAATTTCATATATTTCAGTCTGCTGAACTCCATCTCTATAACAGAGTTATCCTCAAATTGCCGCTGTATTAACAGATTTAATTTTCTGACATCATTTACAGGATACATTGCTAATGTTTCTTCTACATACGCCCCGCTTGTGTATTTCAATTCTTTTATACAACTGTCATGAAAAAAGTAAAGCATATTCAAAAAATCGTTCAAGTCATTTTCATTATTAATTTCATTCCACATATTTATTTCCTTTCTAAACCAGTTTATCTTATTATAATTAACCCATAATCAAAGTTAATCCACCACTAAAACCACCAGCAAGTGGACCAAACAGAAAATCATCAGAAATTCCAAAAACTGTAATATCATCTGCCGCAACAATTATTATTCCTATCACACAAGCAGAAGATAACCCTACACCTACTATAGGTTCCCACCTGAATTCAAATTCAGGCGAAGGTGGTAGATGGTCTGTTCCTCTTTTGCCGTCAGTCCATTGATGGTCATGTGGAAATTCCATATTTCCCGGATGATTATAATCTCTGTCTCTTACAGCAACACCATCTGGACCATACCAACGCTTCTGTTTTATTGTTCCATCAGGATTGTACAAAGTACCTTTTGAATTTGGTTGACCAGTCTTAGGAAGACTATCTAAGTATAGCCCTGTTGTATTCTTTATCTTGATTTCATTACATATATTAGTAATGATATTTTTGCTAACTGTAATAATTGAATTTGCAATATCGTAAATGCGCTGCGATTGATGCCCATTATTATCGATTTTATTAACCGGGTCGTTTCCGCAATACGCAAACATATTATTTCCAACGATACCTTGACCGGTAGAAACATATCCGTCCGCATTTATAAACCTACCCGTCACCGGGTCATAATATCTGCTATTCAGATAATAAAGTCCGCTTTCGGTATCGTAATAGTACCCTCTGTATCTGAAAGGGTTATTACCGCCCAGCTCCATATTTCCGGTCATTGATACCAATCTGCCCCACGCATTGTAGGAGTAGTTTACAACTTCCGTTCCCGAGCTGTTGAGTATTGCGATAATATCGCCCTGCAGGTTCTTGCGGTAGTAATATGTAGTACCTTTGTAGGTAAGTCCTACCGGCGAGCCGCTTTCATCATAGAGATAGTAGGTAGTGTTTGTACCGTTTTTCTCGCTGAGTATCTGCGTTCCCGATACCTCATAGGTGATATTTTTCGTACCGCTTTTGCCTATGCGCACGCCATCGGCGTTATAGGTATAGTCAATCCAGTTCGAAGAATTTTCAAACGACGCAAGCTGTCTGCCGTTCTTCCATGTAAAGCTCATACCATTGCGGTAGCTGAGCGGATTGCCTATGCTGTCATAGGTGATCGCAGTACCGTTGTAAGCGGTCAGCTTGTCTTTCCAGTTGCTGTCGCCGCAGGTGTAGGTGTTTGTAGCTGTTGCAGTGCCGAGTGCGGTCGAGGTTGTATACGCATACTTATCATTTCAGCACCATTTAAGAAAGCTGAAACAGTACATTCTATACCGCATTTTTCGGCGGTCATTTCAAGCTTTTCACGGAAAATATCCGTAAATATCCGCTCATCATCGCATATTGCTATTTTCATATATCATCGCCCTTTAAAATTCGTATCACGCAATAAGCATAATGATCCGATGATTAAATTGTAACATTTATATATTTTATTGTCAAGGATTTTAAGATGACTTCATCAACAGCGTCGGTGTATCTGCTTTTAGCCATAAGTGCGTTATTCTTATCTATAACAAAGCGCAGATCTCCTCCGCCTCTTAGGCGGCAGAGGACATATACGTCTTTCAATGGGGGACAATAATCCCCCACTGAAACCCGTCGGAGCAAAGCTCCGCTGCGCGGTTGCAGCCGTCGCGGCGTGATTAAGCGAGCTTATCACGCTTTGCTCCGACTTGAAGCGAATGTATGATTTGAGAGCGTTCCTGCTCGGTCAGATTGATATAATACTTCTTCATTTGTAGTCCCTCCATTCGATTACAGTATATCCATAATCGCTTCCTGCTTCAAATATGCAAAAAAAAGAACCCCGGACTACACAAGTCCAAGGTTCTGTCTTAAACATCTGTATTCGGTCGTAAATCGGTCGTAAATTCTGCCCTCTGCGCCACGAAAACCGCTTCACAAAGCCGTTTTTACTTCTCCGGCTTCATCGTCGGGAACAACAGCACATCTCTTATACTAGCGCTATCCGTCAGCAGCATAACAAATCTGTCCAGACCCATTCCGAGTCCGCCCGTAGGAGGTAAGCCGTACTCCAGCGCGGTGATGAAGTCCTCGTCGATTTCTGCGTTTGCGCCCTGCTTTCTCTTTTCCTCGACCTGCTTTGCAAAGCGCTCGCGCTGGTCTATCGGGTCGTTAAGCTCCGAGAACGCGTTGCCGAACTCGCAGGCGTTTATAAAGTACTCAAAACGCTCTGTAAAAGCGGGGTCGGAGGGCTTTCTCTTTGCAAGCGGAGAGTTCTCAACGGGGTAGTCGTAAATAATGGTCGGCTGAATCAGCTCACCCTCTACAAACTCCTCAAACAGCGCGATAAGCACATCTCCCTTGGTTGCGTTGTCCTTTATCTCGACGTGCTTCTCCTTTGCGACAGCGCGCGCCGCCGCGTCGTCCGCCCATTCGTTGTAGTCCGCGCCCGCGTACTTCTTCACCGCGTCAATCATAGTCATGCGCTCCCACGGCTTGCCTATCGCAATCTCTTTGCCCTGATACATAACCGTGTCGGTGCCGCATACCTTTATCGCTACCGTGCGGTAAAGCTCCTCGATAAGATCCATCATGCCGTAATAATCCGTGTACGCCTGGTACATTTCTATCGATGTGAACTCGGGGTTGTGGGTCGAGTCCATGCCCTCGTTTCTGAATATTCGTCCTACCTCGTATACGCGGTCAAATCCGCCCACGATAAGGCGCTTTAAGTAAAGCTCGGTCTCGATACGCAGATACATATCAATGTCAAGCGCGTTGTGGTGCGTAACAAACGGCCTTGCCGCCGCGCCGATTTCAAGCGTGTGCAGAACGGGGGTGTCAACCTCGATATAGCCCTTGCTGTCAAGGAAGCTGCGTATCTCGCGTATAATCATCGAGCGCTTTACAAATGTGTCCTTTATCTCGGGGTTTGCGATAAGGTCAAGATAACGCTTTCTGTAGCGCTCCTCCTTGTCCTTCAGTCCGTGCCATTTTTCAGGGAGGGGAAGAAGCGACTTAGACAGCAGCTTTATGCTCTTTGCGTGTACCGAGATTTCGCCGCGCCTCGTCCTGAATACAAAGCCCGTGATACCTACAATATCGCCTAAATCCCACTTCTTGAACTCCTTGAACGCTTCCTCTCCGACATCGTCAATCCTTACATACACCTGCATTCTTCCGCTGCCGTCGCGTATGTCGATAAAATTGGCCTTGCCCATGTCGCGCCAGCTCGTGATTCTGCCGGCAATCGTCACGTCGCTGTTTTCAAGCGCGTCAAAATTCTCTCTTATTTCCTCCGCCTTGTGTGTAACGTCGAACTTGGTGGTTTCGTAGGGGTTCTTTCCCGATGCTTTAAGTTCGTTCAGCTTTTCAATTCTTATACGGTGCTGTTCGTCAAGCTGCGCGAGCAGCTCCTCGTCTGTAAGCATAGCGTCCTGCTGTGCGTTGTTTTCCATTTGTTTTCGTCCTTCCCATTTTGTCGCATAACCACAGCGCGTTTTGCCGCGGGGTAATCCGAAATAGCCGCCCCGCGTAAAGCGTGCCGAAAAATTACTTGTTGATTTCCTTGATGATATATTTCTTTATGCCGGCGGGTGCTTCGACTTCAATAGTCTCGCCCAGCTTTCTGCCCAGACACGCCTTGCCGATAGGCGACTCATCGGAAATCTTGCCGTTCTTTACATCGACCTCCTTAGAGCCTACAAGCAGCAGGTTGAGCTGTCTGCCGTCCTCTACCGCCTCTAAAACCACCTTGTTACCGATGCTGACGTGCTCTGTCGAAAGCTCGTCTGCGTCAAGGACTTTTACGTTCTTTAAGGTTGCCTCGATTTCTGCAATTCTCGCCTCTACGATACCCTGTTCGTTCTTCGCCTCGTCATACTCCGAGTTTTCCGAAAGGTCGCCGAAAGAAAGCGCTACCTTGATTTTATCCGCTATTTCGCGTCTTGTGACGGTTTTTAAGTGTTCAAGCTCGTCCTCGAGGCTTTTCAAGCCTTCCTTCGTTAAAACTGTCTGTTTAGTTGCCATAATTATCTGTTACCTCCGTGTTTTCCGCTTGCGCGGTATATTATGATATTATGTTATTGCCGAAAATCGGCTGTTATGACGGTTAAGTTACTTTGCCGCAACCGCTTCAAGCGCCTTTTGCAGCTGCGGGTCGCTCTCCGCGTCGGCAAATTTTATGTTTTCTGCCTGCTGTGCGGTAATGTCAACGGTATAGTCCGGCGTGATTCCGACATTGTCAAAGCTTTCGGACTGCGTGGGATAAGCGCGTGCAGTCGAAATGGAAACAGCGCTTCCGTCCTTAAAGCTCCTCGTAGTCTGAAGCTCCGCCTTTCCCGATGTAACCGAGCCTACAACTGACGCGCCCGCAAAGTCGCGCATACCCGCCGCAAAAAGCTCTGCAACGCACGCCGTGCCGTTGTTTGTGATTACTGCTATCGGTTTTTCAATCACTGTAGTGCCGTCCGTCTCGACAAGGGTCTGTTCTACTCCGTCGTTGCCCTTTGAGGTAGCAACCACCGCCTTCGGCAGTACGCGGTTCAGCATAGCGGTGAGCGGTGCGGTGATGCCGTCAGAAGCATCTCTTACATCGAAAATGTAGCCCAGCACCGACTGCGACTCAAAATTATCAATAAGCTGTGTAAACTGCTCGCCTGTGGTATTATTGAACGTATAGATTTTAATATACGCATATCCGTCAACAAGCTTGCCGACAGCGGACTGAAGCTTTATCTGCTGGCGCACAAGCGTCACGCTTTTTTCGCTGTCGTCCGGAGCTTTTACGGTGAGGGAGATTTTCGTTCCCTCCTCGCCGTCAAGCATAGCCTGTGCCTTTTCAGCACCGATTTCAAGGACGTTCTTTTTATCGACCGCGGTTATTATATAGCCCTTTGAAAGCCCGGCTACCTCTGCGGACGAGCCGCTGTATACCTTGGTGATTTCGAGATAGTCACCTTTTATTTCGGTTTCTACACCCGTGCCTATTATCACGCCGCTTTCTATCTGCTGTTGCTTGTAGTATTCGTCCGCGGTGTAATATTTCGCGTACTTGTCATCAACACCGCTGATATAGCCGTTCATGATTCCGATTAGTATATCCGACTCGTCAAGCTCGTATATTGAAGAGCTGCGGACAAAGGAGTCAATCTCCTTTATCTTTGCGTTGATAGTCTCGCGCTCCTGTACGCCAGCGAACATCGAATCCTACATATTCAGCGATACGGTCATTGTAAGCACAAAGGTGATTGCACAGGCAACCGCCACAAGGCTTATCGTAACGCCGAGTGATACTTTTTTATTCATCTGGATGTTGTTCCTTCCGTCTGTCAAACCCCGAAAAAAGTTTCTGCAAAAGCATACGGCGAACAGCCGTATACTCCGAGCCGCACCGCCGTTTTATCCGAACGGATAATTATGCTATTTCCACATAACCGAACGGGTCCTGCGGCTCGCCGTTAAGTCTTATTTCAAAGTGCAGATGCGGTCCGGTGGAATAGCCTGTATTTCCTACACAGCCGAGCACATCACCCTGTGCTACCTCCTGGCCGACATATACGTTTACCGCGCTCATGTGCGCGTAGGTAGAGGTATATCCGCCGCCGTGGTCAACCACGACATACATTCCGTAGCTGTAGCCGGGTATGTATGAGCTTTCCGCCACTATTACCGTGCCTGCCTTTGACGCGCGTATGTAATCGCCGTAAATTCCCGCGTCACCTATATCGACGCCCTTGTGCCATCTGCCGAGCTCATAGTCCCAGCCGAAATAGCAGGAGATATACGAGCGTCCGGGCACAGGCCATATCCAGTCGCCCTCCTGATAAACCTTGTCAGGGTTGGTCTGCTGTTTGATTATCTCTTTTATTTGCTCTTCATAAGCATCGATATCCGCCTCGCTTACGCTTATCAGATAGCTTAAGTCGCTCTGCTGATTTTCAAGGCTGTCTATCGCCGACTGGTATTTGTCATAGTCCTGCTTGTAGCTATCGGCGGCTGACGCGCTGTCGTACAGCAGCCCCTCAAGCTCGGTCTGCTCGTCAAGCAGGGTCTGCTTTTCGCTGTCAAGCTTTTCTACGCTTGCCTGCAAATTCGCTTTGTCGGTTTCGAGCTGCTTTTTGTCGGAGCTGAGCTTTTCTATATCCTTTTTAAGCGCATTCATAAATTCGAGGTTCTTCTCGGTGATATTTCCGATTACCTCGCTGCTTACCATGAGCTGGTAAAAATCCGTTGAGCCGGCAAGCACGCCGAACATATCCGTATTTCCGGTGGTGTACATGGTACGGATTATCTGCGCAAACTTTTCGAGGTTGTCGGCATTCTGCGCCTCAAGCTCCTCTATATCCTTCTCGGCGGTCTTTATCTGACTGTCAAGCTCGTCTATATCAAGCTCAAGGTCTGCGATTTTGCCCTCGACCTCTGTTATATCCTGTTTTTTATAATAAACAAGGTTGTTGTAGTAGTCTACAAGCTGCTTTTGCTCGCCGAGCAGGGCGTTTACCTTTTCAAGGTTTTCCTTCTGCTCGGAAATATCTCCGTCAATGCGCTCTATCTCCTCGCGCCTTGCCGCGTTTTCCTCCTGTATCTGAGAAATCTTGTCCTTTATCTCGTCAACCGTCAGATCCTCCGCGCCGATAGGGGAGTATGACATTATTATACCTGTATTTAACGCGCAAACCGTGACGAATGCCGCCGCTCTGCGCAAAAATTTTTTAAAGTGCATATACGCTCCTTTCCCGTAAGTGTTAAACCTTGAGATATTTTCCTGTGCTGAACACGGTGCCTATCGCGCCGAGAAACGCACCCGCAACGCAGTATGCCGCAAGCGCGTACCAGCAGAAATCCGAGAACTGTAAAATGCTGCTCATGCCGAGCGCACTCCACATACCGAGATTTTCGGAAAATACCGAGAAAAGGCCTTCATATATAAACTTTGTAAGAAGCCATGAAAATACTCCCGAGAGCAGTCCGATAAACATACCCTCTACAAAAAACGGCGTCTTGATAAAAGCGTTTGTCGCACCTACTATACGCATAATGCTTATTTCCTTGCGCCTTGCGAAAACGCTGAGCCTTGTCGTGTTTGATATGATTATTATGCTTACCGTGCCGAGCGCAGCTATAAGCACGATACCGATAACGGTAAAGGTCGTGCGTATGTCGCGGATAAAGCCCGCAAAATCCATCGGCGCGTTTACCTTATACACGCCCTCAATCGCGGAAAACTGCTCCACCGCGGTATCTATCTTGTCAAGGTCGTTTATTGTCACCATATAGGTCGGCGGGACGGGGTTGTACGGCAGGCTCTCAAAAAGCGAGCTCTGCTCCTTGTACTGCTCCATCATTTCCGCCAGACCCTCCTCGGGGGATATGTAGGAGATGCTTTCCACAAGCGTGTTGGAATTAAGCACGTCCTTTATATGCTCAATATCCGCGCCGTCCTCCATGTAGACGCTGATTTCGTTCTTGTCGGACACGCTGTCGAGAATGATTCCACAGTCGAGCATGACAAGCGCCGAAAGTCCGACCAGCAGCAGGCTCACGGTCAGTATGCACAGGCTCGCAAACGACATGAAGCGGTTCTTCCACACCGAGGCTATGCCCTGCTTTATGAGATAGCTGATATTATTCATCCTCGCCGGCACCTCCTATGTAGTCGTCAAAAACCACCTCGCCGGATTTGAGGCTGATAATTCTGCCACCGAAGTATTCTACAAGGCTATGCTCGTGAGTAACCATGATTACCGTTGTGCCGCACTTGTTTATTTCCTTCAGCAGCTTTACTATATCATAGGAAAGCGCAGGGTCGATATTTGCCGTAGGCTCGTCAGCTATGATAAGTCCGGGGTCGCTGGCAAACGCGCGTGCGATAGCCACACGCTGCTTTTCACCGCCCGACAGCTTGTCGGGGTACGCCTTCGCCCTGTCTGTGAGCTTGACGAGATTAAGCACATAAGGAACCCTGTGCCGTATCGTTCTTTTCGGTTTGTTTGTGACACGCAGAACAAAAGCCACGTTGTCGTAGACGTTGAGGTCTGGTATCAGGCGGAAATCCTGAAATATCATACCTATCGAACGTCTGAAATAAGGTATCTTCTTGCTCTTTATCTTTGCTAAGTTATAGCCGTTTACGAATACGCGTCCCGAGGTCGGTGCGATTTCGCGCGTGAGAAGCTTCAGCAGCGTGGACTTTCCCGCGCCGCTGTCGCCTACTATAAATACAAATTCTCCGTCCTCTATCCGTATATTGACGCCGTTCAGTGCGTCTACTCCGCCTCCGTCCTTAAAATGGACATCGACATTTTTAAGTTCTACCACTAAGTAACCATTCCTTCCTGATTTATGCGTCGCCGGAGGAATCCTCCGGCGGTGCAAAACAGTGCAAGTCCGTCTGAAAATCAGCCGATATACCGCCGCGCGGTATTGCACCCACCTTGCAAAATGTTTTCATGGCGAAAACTCAACAATCAATTTTTGCTTCAATAAATTTCACTATCCCTGAATGTGCCTTTTCAGAAGTCGTACTGACAGGATAAAATATATCCGTGATTACAGCTTCTTTAATCAGAACTTGGCAGGGTCTGCCGAGAGGTACTTTTTAACCATAAGCGCAATTTTGAAGATAATCGCATGGTCAAATTCTCTCAGGTCAAGTCCTGTCAGCTTTTTGATTTTATCTAATCTGTATACGAGTGTATTTCTGTGTACGAAAAGCTTTCTCGAGGTCTCCGAAACGTTGAGGTTGTTTTCAAAGAATCTCTGAATGGTAAACAGAGTTTCGTGGTCGAGCGACTCTATCGAGCCCTTCTTGAACACTTCCTTTAAGAACGTCTCGCACAGCGTAGTCGGCAGGTGGTAGATAAGTCTTGCGATACCGAGGTTGTCATAGCTTACTATGGTCTTGTCGGTGTCGAATACCTTTCCTACCTCAATCGCTATCTGCGCCTCTTTAAACGAGCGCGCGAGATCCTTTATACCTGTTACGGGCGTACCGATACCTACGTTTACGCGGGTGAAGAACTCTCCCGACAGTGTGTCGGAGATAGAGCGCGCAAGCTTTTCGAGATCCTTGTTGTCAATGTTGCTCTTGATTTCCTTAACCAGAACTATCTCGGACTCGGTGATATTGAACACAAAGTCCTTGTTTTTATCCGGAAAGAGGTTCTGTATTACGTCATAAGCCGACACGTCGTTTGACGAAACTATGCTTATGAGGAATACAACACGGCTGATTTCGCTGTTGAAGTGCAGCTCTCTCGCCTTTATCGTGATGTCGCCGGGGAGCACGTTGTCGAGGATGATATTCTTGACAAAATTGTTTCTGTCGTACTTCTCGTCATAGTACTGCTTTATGCTTGACAGCGAAATGGCGAGCAATGCGGCGTACTTTGCCGCCTGGTCGTCCGTACCCTCGATGAATACCGCGTAGTCCGGCTTTACATGAACGCCGAAAGGCTTGTATGTGTAGCCGTCACGGATAAATACATCGTGTGAGTCGCCTAAGTCAATGGTGAAAAAGTCACTGTTTGTACCGATTCTGGAAAGCTCACTGCAAGCGACAATCGTCGAGTTCTCGTCGATTACGCCGATAACACGTCCGATAGTATCTCTCATCTGATGAACTACGCCCTGAAATAATCTGTTTGACATTTTCTTACCTCTTTTGTTATCGTTGTTGTTATCCCGATTATGTACGGGGATAAAATCCGGTTGTTTTGCGGCTTTTTCTGACATAGGGATGTCCGAATAAAAAGCGCGGGTTTACGGTTCGGTTCGGAAATCGGGCATAAACAGCCGCGAAAGGCGGGTCTGTATTTTGCCGTATGATGTCTGAAAATAATACACCAAATATATTTTACTAGAAAAATCGAAAAAAATCAAGAGTTTTTTAGACAAAATGTAAAAATTACTTGAAATTTTTTTGATTTGTTGCAAAAAAGGAGAGAAAGTGGTATACTAAAAAAGTATGCAAGCGTTTGCATAACATAATTCGGAAGGACTGATTGCTGGATGAAAATTGAGACAAAATTTAAGGTAAAGTACATATACGGACGAATGTGCAGTCCTGCACGAATGTAAGGCTTATCCGGACAAAACACTCGGCTCACGCCGTTTACTATAATTATATTAAGGGAGAACAAATGCTATGAGCAAGACATTTTATATAACCACACCTATTTATTATCCGTCGGGAAATCCGCACATAGGTCACTGCTACACGACCGTAGCCTGCGACACAATCGCAAGATTTAAAAGAATGCAGGGATATGACGTAATGTTCCTGACCGGTACCGATGAGCACGGACAGAAAATCGAGCTGAAAGCAAAGGAAAAGGGCGTAACCCCCAAGGAGTACGTTGACGAGATAGTATCAAACTTCAAGCGTCTGTGGGAGGTTATGGGTATAAGCTACGACCGCTTTATCAGAACCACGGATGATTATCATGTAGAAACAGTGCAGAAGATTTTCCGCGCACTGTACGACAAGGGATATATCTACAAGGGCACCTATAAGGGCAAATACTGTACTCCGTGCGAGAGCTTCTGGACGGAGAGCCAGCTTGTGGACGGCAAGTGCCCCGACTGCGGCAGAGAGGTAATCGAAGCCAATGAAGAAGCGTACTTCCTCCGCCTTTCGGATTTTGCCGACAAGGTTGAAAAGTTCCTCACCGAGACCGATTATCTTCAGCCGAAAAGCCGCGTAAACGAGATGGTAAACAACTTCATAAAGCCCGGACTTGAAGACCTGTGCGTATCGCGTACAAGCTTTACATGGGGCGTGCCGGTTGATTTTGACGAGGGTCACGTTGTATATGTATGGGTTGACGCGCTGTCAAACTATATCAGCGCGCTCGGCTACGGAAATGATAAGTACAGCGATTTTGACAAATACTGGCCTGCCGATATGCACATGACCGCAAAGGAAATCGTGCGCTTTCACTCTATCGTATGGCCTATTATCCTCATGATGCTTGATTTGCCTTTGCCTAAGCACCTTTACGGCCACGGCTGGATAAACTTCAACGGCGACAAGATGAGCAAATCAAAGGGAAATGTAGTAGACCCGTTTGTACTCTCCGAGCGCTACGGTGTTGACGCGGTGCGTTATCAGATACTCCGCGATATGCCCTACGGCAGCGACTGCAATTTCACAAACGAGCTTATGCTGACAAGGATAAACGCAGACCTCGCGAACGACCTGGGCAACCTCGTTTCAAGAACCGTCGCGATGGTGGATAAATATTTTGGCGGCACGCTCCCCGCAGACAGGGCGGCAGACGCGCTTGACGAGCAGCTTGTCGGCATGGCACAGTCGCTTTGCGGCACAGTAACCCCGCTTATCGAGCAGGCACAGCTTTCAAAGGCGCTCGAGGAGATATTCAAGGTAATCTCCCGTGCGAACAAGTACATTGACGAGACCGCTCCGTGGGTGCTTGCAAAGGACGAGGCGAACAAGCCCCGCCTTGCGGCTGTACTTTACAACCTGCTTGAAACGGTGAGAATATGCTCTTCTCTGCTTTACCCCTTTATGCCCTTCACAATGCCTAAGGTATGGGAGCAGATAGGCGCAGCGGCTGAGGATACCGCTTATGACACACTGGATAAATTCGGCGTACTCCCCGCAGATGTCACGGTAAAGAAGGGCGAGGTGCTGTTCCCGAGAATCGACATCAAGACCGAGATTGCGGCGCTTGAAGAGATGATGAAGCCGGCAGTAGTTATCAAAGAGGACGAGGATCTTGACAAGGCGGGTATAATCACGATAGACGATTTTGCTAAGGTAAAGCTCAGAAGCGGTGAGATAACCGCCTGCGAGAAGATAAAGAAGTCCAAAAAACTGCTTAAAATACAGGTAGACGACGGCCGCGGCGGCAGACAGATAGTATCGGGCATAGCCGAATACTACACCCCCGAGGAGCTTGTCGGAAAGAAGATAATTTTCGTAGCTAACCTTGCCCCCGCAAAGCTTTGCGGAGAGGAAAGCAACGGTATGCTGCTTGCGTGTGACGCAGGAAGCAAGGTTCAGGTCGTGTGCCTTGACAAGGACCCACCTAACGGAAGTCCTGTAAGGTAAGCCCGCGCCGCGAAAGGAAAACGATAGATGAAACTTAAAGACCTATACAACAAGGGCAGGGTGGTATTCTCGCTCGAGGTATTCCCTCCTAACAAAACCTGCTCTATCGACACGGTGTATGCCGCCGTCGATAAGCTGTCCGAGATAAAGCCGGACTATTTCAGCGTGACCTACGGCGCAGGCGGAAACCGCGCGAACCGCTCCACCTGCGAGATAGCCTCGCATATCAAAAACGACTGCGGGATTGAAGCGATGGCGCACCTCACCTGCATAAACAGCACCCGTGATGATGGGGACTTCATGCTGCAGGATTTTAAAGCGCACGGCATAGACAACATACTCGCTCTGCGCGGCGACCTGAAGCCGGACGAAGAGCCAAAGGACGACTTTCCCCACGCAAGCGACCTATGCGCATATATCAGCTCTAAGGGCGACTTTGATATAGGCGGCGCGTGCTATCCCGAGACCCACGTTGACGCGGCGAGCCAGAAAGAGGATATTTTAAACCTCAAAAAGAAGGTTGACAGCGGCGCGTCACACCTTATCACACAGCTCTTTTTCGACAACAGCGCGTATTATGACTTTGAGCAAAAGGCAAGAATCGCGGGCATTGACGTGCCTATCGCGGCGGGTATTATGCCCGTTACCAACAAAAAGCAGATAGAGCGCATGGTGACTATGTGCGGAGCAAGCCTGCCGCACAAGTTCGTAAAAATGCTCCAGCGGTACGAAAACTCTCCCGAGGCGCTGCGTGACGCGGGAATTGCCTATGCGGTAGACCAGATAGTAGACCTTATCTCAAACGATGTTCAGGGTATCCACCTCTACACCATGAACAATCCGTATGTTGCGACAAAAATATATGAGGCAATAAGCAAGCTGCTATGAAACTGACGGGGCTTGATAAAAACGAAGCGTTGCGGTATCTCGGCTGTCGGAGTGAGCTCTCCGACGAGCGGATTACCGCATTGCTTGATTTATGTGAAAAACAGCTGCTCGAAGCGATTACGCCGAAGTATCTCTACAGGGTGTTTGAAATAACCCCGGAAGATGATGGCGGACAGCGACATCATACTGACAGGAAACGACGCGGCACAGCACTTAGAGGGGTGCGGCCGCATTGTGCTTATGTGCGCCACGATAGGACAGGGCGCGGACAATCTGATACGGCAGCTTCAGGTATCGGATATGGCAGCGGCGGTCATCACCGACAGCCTTGCAAGCGTAGCTGTCGAGCAGGTTTGCGATAGGGCGCAGGAGGAGATACTAAGCACGCTGTCATACAATACGCACACATGGCGGTTTTCTCCCGGGTACGGGGATTTACCGCTCGATATACAAAAGGCGCTCGTTTTACTGCTTGACGCGCCGAAAAAAATCGGGTTGTGCGCCACCGACAATCAGCTGCTTACTCCGAAAAAGTCGATCACGGCATTTATCGGACTGTCGGACGGCGAGGTAAACAGAAAAAGCCGCGGCTGTGAATGCTGCAGCATGAAGGATGTCTGCAATTTCAGAAAAAACGGAGGTCATTGTGGAACTTAAAGCTCTATTTGACAAAAAAGAATTTATTATATTTGACGGCGCGATGGGCACCGAGCTACAGGCAAAGGGACTGAAAACAGGCGAGACCCCCGAGCTTTTAAACCTGACCGAGCCGGAGCTGTTAAAGGAAATACACCACTCGTACAT
This sequence comes from uncultured Clostridia bacterium, assembly GCA_945921635.1. GTDB lineage: Bacteria > Bacillota > Clostridia > Oscillospirales > Ruminococcaceae > Ruminiclostridium_E. Next base: position 20,843 of record CAMEKZ010000003.1, on the reverse strand, counting down.
TGACGCGGGCGCGGACGTGGTATCGGCAAACACCTTCGGAGCAAACCGCTATAAGCTGGAGCACTGCGGTCACAGCGTTAACGAAATAATCACGGCAGGAATAAAAAACCTCAAAGACGCTATAAAAGAAAGCGGAAAAGCGGTTTACGCCGCGCTTGATATAGGCCCTATCGGGCAGCTTTTAGAGCCTACCGGCAGCCTGAAATTCGAGGACGCGTACGACATCTTCCGCGAGGAAATAGTCGCGGGTGTATCTGCGGGCGCAGACCTTATCATAATAGAAACCATGACAAATCTCTACGAGCTGAAAGCGGCTATATTGGCGGCAAAGGAAAATTCCGACCTGCCGGTTATATGCAGTATGAGCTATGAGGAAAACCGCCGTACCTTTACCGGCTGTCCGGTAGCGGCGGAGCTTATGCTCTGCGCGGGACTGGGAGTGGACGCGGCGGGTGTAAACTGCTCGCTCGGACCTAAGGAGCTTATGCCTATCGTAGAGGAAATCTGCAATATCTCAAAGCTCCCCGTTATCGTTATGCCGAACGCGGGACTGCCCGACCCCGAGACAGGCGGCTATACCATAACCGCGGACGAGTTCTCGGACTATATAGTACAGATGGCTGACATGGGCGTCAGCATCTTCGGCGGATGCTGCGGCACTACACCGGAGTTTATCGCGGCGGTAGTAAAGAAGCTCAGCGGCAAAAAGCGCGTACAGCGCGATATAAAGCCGATAAGCGCCGTATGCAGCGGCACGCGGGTATGCGAGATAAATCAGCCGCGTATAATTGGAGAGCGCATAAACCCGACCGGCAAAAAGCTGTTCAAGCAGGCGCTGTTAAACGATGATATAGATTATATCTTAAATCAGGCGATAGAGCAGGTAAACGCGGGCGCGGATATACTCGATGTAAACGTGGGTATGCCCGGCATAGACGAAAAGTCGATGATGGTAAGGGTACTAAAGCGCATACAGGGCATTACCGACGCGCCCTTACAGATAGATTCGACTATCCCCGAGGTGCTTGAAACGGCTTTGCGCGTGTATGACGGTAAGCCGATAGTAAACTCGGTAAACGGCGAGGAGGAGAGTCTGCAAAAAATCCTCCCGCTTGTAAAAAAATACGGCGCGGCGGTGGTAGGTCTGACCCTCGACAAGGACGGAATCCCGCCCAAGGCCGAACAGCGCTTTGCGATAGCCGAAAAGATAATAAAGCGCGCAGAAGAAATCGGCATACCCCGCGAGGACGTGTATCTCGACTGCCTGCCCCTTACCGCATCGGCTGAACAGGTGGCGGTAAAGGAAACGCTGAAAGCAGTCAGAATGGTAAAAGAGCGGCTCGGCGCAAAAACCGTCCTCGGCGTGTCGAATATCTCGTTCGGCCTGCCCAGCAGAGAGCTTTTAAACCATATTTTCCTCAGCATGGCGCTTGAAAACGGACTTGATTTACCGATAATAAACCCGAATATCGCGGCTATGACCGGAACAGTCAGAGCCTACAAGCTGCTTGCGAATATTGATGTAAACTCGACGGAGTTTATCGCGGCGTACGGCTCGGACAATGCGGCAAATACCGCAAATACGCCAAAGCCCGCCGACCACTCCGTGACGCTCGAATACGCAATAGACAACGGACTAAAAGCCGAGGCGGGTAAAATCACCGAGCAGCTTTTATCCGAGCAGGAGCCGATGGAGATAATAAATACCCGCCTTATCCCCGCGCTTGACAAAACCGGCACGCTGTTTGAGCAGGGCAAAATCTTCCTGCCGCAGCTGATTTTATCTGCTGGCGTGGCGCAGAGCTGCTTTGAGGTAATAAGACAAAAGCTTGCAAAGACCGACACCGCCCCCGTAAGCAAGGGAAAAATCGTGCTCGCTACCGTAAAGGGCGACATACACGATATAGGAAAGAATATAGTTAAAGTGTTGCTTGAAAACTACGGCTACACGGTGATAGATCTTGGCAAGGACGTGGAGTATCAGGCGGTAGTGGACGCGGCGAAAAAGCACAAGGTAAAGCTGGTGGGACTTAGCGCCCTTATGACTACCACGCTTAAATCAATGGAAGAAACGATAAAGCTTATCCGCGAAAACAATCTCGACTGCAAGATAGTGGTAGGCGGCGCGGTGCTGACCCCCGAGTACGCCGAGAAAATCGGCGCGGACTTTTACGCAAAGGACGCAAAGGAAACCGTAGACATCGCAAAGCAGGTTATCGGTTAAAAGCAGATTATAGGAAAAAAGAGAAGTACGGACGGAGGGGTTTTATGACGGACAGATATGCAAAGATAAAGGAAAACCTTTTGGCTATAGCACACAGCGGCGAAGGCTTGCACGCAGTTATAGCCATAGGCTCGACCGCACGCGGCTATTCATCGAGTGATGAATATTCCGACATAGATCTGGTGCTTGCCTGCGAAAGCCCGGATAAGTGGCTGTACGGCGATATGCCGGATAGGCTCGGCGAGGTAAAAATCTCGTTTGCCGAGCCGACCCTCGGCGGCGGCACCGAGCGCAGGATATTATTTGACGGCTCGCTCGATGTAGATTTAATCGTGTTCACCCCCGAAAGGCTTTCTGAGCTGATATGCGACAAAACTGCCTGCGAGGTCATGAACCGCGGCTACGCAGTGCTTTATGACGATATGGGAATAACGCAGCTGCTTGACGAAAACGTAACGGTAGAAGTGCCCGCCTTTTATATCAGCGATGGCGAGTTTATAAACACGGTAAACGATTTCTGGTTCCATACCGTCTGGGCGGCAAAGAAAATCCTGCGCGGCGAGCTGTGGGTAGCAAAGCAATGTATAGACGCATATCTCAAAAATCACCTGCTGAAAATAACCGAGCTGTACGAACACGCGTTACATAATAAGGACGTATGGCACTGCGGCAGATTTTTTGAGAGATGGGCGGACGCTGACACCGTTGCCGCGCTTAAAAAGTGCTTTGCACACTATGACAAGGACGAGCTTATCTCGGCGCTTTTCGCAACGGCAGAGCTTTTTGGGGTGCTTGCAAAGGACGGCGCGAGGGCGTGCGGATATGCTTATCCGGCAGAAGCGGAGCGGTACGCAATGAGCTTGCTTGAAGGCTATTTTCCCGAAAAAAATTAACCGAGCGGTCTCCCGCTCGGTTTGTTTTTTCATTATTCGTATCATTATTTACAGCATTTACAGCGACACCGCATACTGCCTTATCGCGTCGCAGACAGTGTCATATTCTGCCTGTGCCTTGCCCATAAGAGGCTCAATATCTTTAATATTATGGCTGTCTAGCGCCGCACACAGCTGTCCAGCGGACTTTTGCAGCAGAGGAAATCCGAGATGAAGGCTTGACGCCATGATTGAATACGCGGTTAAAGCCGCTTTGCCGTAGTCCTCTTGCTTCAGCGCATCGCGCAGAGTGTCAAACTCATTCAGATCGGCAAATTTTATCAGATATTTCTGTATCAGCGCGTCACTTTGCAGTCTGTCGGATACCTCTTTAAAGTCTCCACCGAATAAACTATAGCAATCTGTCAACGTCATGGCAAAATCCTCCGTACTTTTTTTATTCCGAGTGCCGATATGTCAAAATTCTATAATTCTGTCAGGTTTGTTACATTATGACCTGTAATGGCTCGGCGCAATCAGCGATAGGTGTTAAATTCCTGCACCCAATAGGTGCCGTACTTGCCGCCGCCCTGCAAAAAGGCAACAGCAAGGTTTTCAAAATTCGGATTTAAGATGTTTTCTCTGTGACCCTTTGTGGAGCTCATCCACGAATCAACAACCTCGGCGGGAGTTTTTTGTCCTGCCGCGATATTCTCTCCGACCGAAGAAAATACATCCCACATACTGCTTACACCGTAAAGCGAATAGGGACTGCTTCCGTCCGGACGCGTGTGCCCGAAGCTATGCACTATTTCACCCGCGCGGGTTGTGGCAACTCTGTATGCCGCGTCATCCCATTTGAACTCGGCAAGGCCGTAGTCGCGCCTTATCTCGTTTATAAGCCTGAATACTTCCTGCTCATATTCAGACGCGTTTGACAGTGTCTGCGAAGTGCCGCTGTTTCCCGACGGGGGATTCGTCACTGCGGGCTTAGGAGTAGCAGATGCCGGCTTTAGCGTGGTTGACGGTGCTTTTGTTGTTGCCGCCGTGGTAACAACAGGCTTTGTCTCGCTGAGATAATCACCGTGCACAAAAGAACCGTCCTCAAGCTTATAATAGCCGGTGTCGGTTATTGCGACCGTGTTTACCTTTTCGCCGAATTTCATCAGCTTTACCGCCTCAGAGCCTATCAGAGCCTCTTTTCTGGAATAGCAGTCTACAGTTATGTACAGCTGTTTTTTATACTTCGTCTCAGTCCAGAGAGGCTTTGGAGCCGTGGTAGCGGCGGAAGCCTGCGTGCTCTGAACGGCAGCGGCGGTTGTTGCGGCTGTCGTTGCTTCGGCAGATGAAGCTGCTGTAGTTGCGGCAGTTGATACCGCTGTGGTTTCTGCTGTGGTTTCTGCTGTGGTTACGGCTGTTGTTACGGCTGTTGTTTCGGCCGTAGCTTCGGTTATTGTGCTCTCGCCGGATGAGGAGAGGTCAGAGTTTTCGCTGTCTTGTGCCGCAGGCGTACTGCTTGACGATGAAGCCGCCTTGGGGGTAGAAATACCGTCAGGACTGTCGGTAGCGGTGCGTAAGACATCGCTTTTACAGCATACGGCAAGCGTGACCGCCGCGATAACGGCAGCCGCCGCGCACAGCGTTTTTATTATATTTTTTTTGCTTCTATCGTTCACATTTATCACCTTTGAAATAGCTAAACACAAAATATAATGTAATTGTATCACAGTTTCGCTTTTTTGTCAATCTAAGCGCTGCATATCAAAAGAAAACTGTTATTATTGAACAAAAAACTATGAAATTAGTATGCAATTTGAATAGATTTAGACACTTTACTAAATATTGGTTATCAAAACTTGCGCTTAACAGAAAAATGCACACGCCGATCCGGCAGATGAAAAAAGCTATTTGACAATATCAGGACTAAACAGTATAATATACATGGACGCCCAAAGGAAGAGGGCGGAAAGCCGCGATTGTTTAAATTATCTTCATATTTTTGAGTTAAGATAGTATAAATTTTGAGCAAGCGCCGGTATTTCGGCAAAACCGCAAAAAGAATGGAGTGCGCCATGTCACAGGATAACGACAAGCGCGAGCTGTTAAAGCTCAGGCAGGGAATAATAGATAAAAGCGATGCCATAGACGAAACCGGCTATGACGTAAATATGCCGTCTACCGCAGGCGAAAAGGCGAAAAACTGGATGTGGTACCACACCGGACTTATCGTGCTTGCCGTTTTGCTGATTGGCGTCGGCATAGTGATATATTTTGCCTTTTTCGCGGGGTCAAAGCCGGATATGACAATTTACTCGGCAGGCAATTATACTATGACGATGCGTACCATGCTTGAAAACACTATGAAAAACTACTGTCCGGATTTTGACAGCGACGGCGAGACGGTGATTGGGATAGAGCAGTCGGTAAAGGACGAGATGCTCGGAAATACCGATTTGTACGAGGAAGTGATGAACGGTCACTCCCAGATTTTTATAGGTACAAAAGAACAGCTGACCGCGCTTTATGACGATGTGAAAAGCGCGACCGGAGAGGCTTTGTTTGCCGACCTCGGCACGTTTACCGGCACGGACGGATATGCGGTCGATATCAGAGAAACCTCCTTCGGCAAGAACGCGCAGATATTCAGCACCGAGATATTTATTGCTGTCAGAAGGACAGATGACGAGAGTCAGCGGCACGCTGAAGAATTTGTCGGCAATCTTATTTCCGGAAAAAATTATATATGAGAGTCTGTCTTTTTGACAAGTTTTGTTAAGACAGGCTTAAAGCAACAGAAAGGATAAATTTTAATGTCAAGGCAAAGTGACGAAAAAAGAGAGCTGCTCAAATTAAAGCAGGGGCTTATTGAGGAAAGCGACATTATCGAGGAAAACAAGCACGAGGTTATTGAAAAGCCGCGCGGCTTTAAACGGATAGAGGATTTTATGTACCGCAACAAGTGGTATTTTTTCATGGCGGTGTTTTTTATAGCCGTAGGCGTATTCCTGATTTATCAGACCTTCAGCCGCGAGGCGGCGGATTTGACCGTGATGCTGGTAACCTCCAACACCGAAAACACACCGAATTTTTACCAGAAGCAGCACGACCTTGAGCTGGCTCTCGAGCAGTATTGCCCCGACTATGACAACAACGGAAACATACACGTCGCGGTGTATTTTATCGACCTTACCAAGACCGGCGGTGACACGCAGTATACGATGTCGAATGACGCAAAGTTCTACGGTGAGATAGAGCGCGGCGTAGCCGAGCTGTTTATCTGCGATGACAAGATTTTCGCAAACGGCGGGGATGACAAGACCGCCAAGGAAAATTTTGAGAATATGTTCATCGATGTCGGAAAAATAACCGGTGACGGGCAGTACAGCGGGCAGTACATGATAAAGCTGAAGGATACCGCGCTTGCGGCAGAGGCAAAGTGGGAAAGCTCCTGCCCCGAGGTACTCGGACTGTGCGTGCGGCGCGAGGAAGAGGGCATGATAAGCTACAGCGAAAATTCGCTCAAAAACAACGAGCGCGCGCAGGAGGTATTCAACAATATCATAAGCGGAAACCGACTGCACGAAATCAAGACCGAAGAATAAAACTGCGGAGGATATATCTATGGATTATTTTGAAAAATCGGGCAGACAGCCCTTGTACAAGCTGTTTTTGTCCGGACTTGTATATATGGTGTGCGGAAATCTGCTGTGCACGATTATGACTATCTCGACAGCGCCGTTTATTGAGCCTGTGTTTGTAAAGGTCATCGTGTTCATTCTCGCGCTGGCAATCTTCTACTCGCTTATGTTTACCGCCGGCTACAAGGACGGTGACAGGGAACAGAAGTATGTGCGTCTGCACAAGGCAGAGCCGCCGAACGAATACAAGTGGGTGAAGATAGGTGTACTGCTTATGCTGATTATGTTTATACCATCGGTTATGCTGCTTTTGAACAAGCTCTGCGGCTGGTATTTTGACATGACTATGGTTTATCGTATTATAGACGGTATGGTGTACTCGCTCTCGCTTATCCTTGTGCCCGACAGCAATATAGACAGCATGGCGGTGTTCGTACCGGTTATCTTTATGCTCTGCTACGCGCTTATCCCCGTAGCCACCCACCTCGGCTTTTATTTCGGCTACACCCAGAAATTCGACAAACAAAAAATCCTCTACAAATAGGCAGTCTGCGACTGCAGGCAGTTCCGCCTTTTAATATCTTTGCAAGATATAAATGTTTGTGTGACGGCGGGGCAGGTTGCACCTGCGAGCGGAGCCGCCTTTTTACAACTTAGAAATATTTTGCACATAGTGAAACGGCGGGGCAGTCTGCGACTGCAGGCAGTTCCGCCTTTTAATATCTTTGCAAGATATAAATGTTTGTGTGACGGCGGGGCAGGTTGCACCTGCAGGCAGTTCCGCCTTTTTACAATTTTGAAATATTTTGCACATCGTGAAACGGCGGGCAGGTTGCACCTGCAGGCAGTTCCGCCTTTTTACAACTTGGAAATATTTTGCACATAGTGAAACGGCGGGCAGGTTGCACCTGCAGGCAGTTCCACCTTTTGATTACTTTACGGAATATTAAGTATATATATAACGTTAAGTATAATAGACGACAATAAAATCAGAAAAACGGAGAAATTATGACCGAAGAATTATACGGACTGTTTGAGAGGAATTTTCCTTTTATAGTGCGGGACAAAGCTACCGCGACCGAAATCCTGAGCCACAAGAACAACATAATCCTCAAGGAGCATAACTCCGGCGGCAAGCTTATCGGCGCGTCTGTGATAAACAACGGTACGATACTTATGCTCTGCGTGGATAATCCGTACCGCAACCGCGGTATCGGCTCGCGGCTTCTGTCACGCTCGGAGACTGCGGTAATGGAGAACGGCTACAGCGAAATAACCGCCGGCACGGGCAGCTCCGACACCGATTATCTGATGCCCGGTGTGCCTACAAGCAGGCGGTATTTCGAAGCGCAGGGAGAAGAGCTTTATGATTGTCTTGACGCATCAGCAAGCGACTTTTTCACAAAGCGCGGCTATATCCACGACCGTGACTGCGACTGCTTTGATATGCGGTTTAAGTTGCGCGATTTTGACGATAAAGGGCATGATATAGGCGACAGAATAGACGGCATAGTCTACAGATGGGCGGAGCCGTCCGACAGAAAAGCGGTGTTCGACTGCACCGACAACGCTTGCACGGAGTTTACCCGCTGGTACAGAGATGACAGCCTGTATCAGCCGTATGGTGACGAGCGGGTACTTATAGCCGCGGATAACGATACCGTCGTGGGCGCGCTGATAGTCAGCACCGATTCCGAAAACGAACCGGACGTAAATATTTATAATGAACTTACATCGCGAGAGAAAAACGCTCAAAAAGAGGAAACTCCGGCACGCGGCTGCGTGTCGAGGCACTCGATCGGCAGTATAGGCTGTACTGCGGTCAGAACCGGCTACAGAGGACGGCACATCGCGTCAAATCTCGCCCTGCTCGGTACAAAGCACCTGCGCGATGCGGGCATGACAGATGGGTATTTAAGCTACACCTACACCGGTCTTGACAGGCTGTATGGCTATGCGGGGTATAAAATCTGCGTATATTTTATGATGGCGAAAAAGCAACTAAGATAAAAGACGGGTATACCCGTTGCAGCTTGTCGAAAAAGTGATTTTTCGACAAGCTGTCAGACTTCGAGAAACACGCGCAGACGAGGAAAAAGCCGCCGTAGGCGTACAAAGGTACGGTAGGCGGCTTTTGACGAAGTAAGCAAAAACGCTTTCGGAGAGCCGATTTGAGGCTCTCCGAAACTTACAAAAAATAGCGAACTATAAAAACAATCTCATTTATTATAAAAAACTGCGTTTTTGCGGTGCGTGGGTTTATCGACAGTCTGAGACGGGTATACCCGTTGCTATTTTGTTATTCTATGGATAATTCCTGACTATCTGCCATATCTGCCGTTTTGCAAGGTGGCAAATATCGAAAAGATATTATAATGCGGCTTTGCCCGCAGTCGCAGGCTGCTAGAGGGTTATTTCGCCGGAGGAGAGGGTGTAGAGCTTGCCGTTGTCGGAGCGGGCAATAAGGCGGGCGCGCTCGTCAATATCAATAGCCGTCGCGGGTATTTCCTTGCCGCCTGCTATTATCCTTATCCGCTTTCCGATAACAGCGGAATAGCTCTTGTATTCTGCCATTAGCTGTATTATATCCCTTTTCGAGTAAATATCGAAAAACGCGTTAAGCACCTCGGCGGCGATAGCGCACCGTGCGTCGTTGAGCACTGCCTCATCGCTGTACAGCGCGCTTGCTATATCCCGAAGCTCGGACGGAAAGCCACCCTTAGGCCGCGTGACGTTTATTCCCAGTCCGACTACCGCGTATTGGAGCGTGCCGCTCTCGCAGTCGCTCACCGCCTCGGTGAGTATGCCGCATATCTTCTTGCCGCCGCAGAGAATATCGTTTACCCACTTTATCTGTGCGGGCTGACCTGTCGTTTTCCTGATAGCCCTTACCGCCGCGACCGCCGCGGCGGCGGTGATATACGCGGCGTTTTCCGCACCGAAATCGGGGCGGAGCAGAATAGACATATATATTCCGCTGTCCGGCGGGGAATAGAACTTCCGCCCGTGCCTGCCTCTGCCCTCGGTCTGGTGATTGGCTATGCAGACGGTCATTTCCTCCGCACCCTCCTCAGCAAGGGCACGCAGCACCGTGTTTGTCGAGCCTACCGTGTCATAACAGCTGATTTTGCAGTCCTGCGCCGCTCCGCTCAGCATTGTATTTATCCTGTACTGATTAAAGCCGCAGTCGTTTATGCAATAGCCCTTGTTTGTCACAGCGTCTATAATAAAGCCGTCACGCCGCAGGCTCTGTATCGCTTTCCACACCGCGTTGCGGCTGACGAAAAGCCTGTTCGCCATCTCCTCGCCCGAAATATATTCGCCCGCATTTGACCGAAGTATAAGCAGTACCTGTTCTTTTACCTTCATTTTCTTCTCCTGTTATTGTCAACCGATATTTAAAATATAGTTGACAATTTCTGCGTAATAACGCCGTACAAAACACGCGGCTTTGTACGGCAAAGCTTTAATCCTTAATCCAGCTTTTCCAGCATATCAGTCATGCCGTCCAGCCAGTCTCCGTCGTAAAGCTCAATAAGACCCTTGTCGCAGCCTGCGGACAGCTTGGGGTTTATCGGCATTTTTGCGATATTCTTTATACCGTACTTAGCGGCAACCTCGTCGATATGGCTCTCTCCGAAAACGGTGTGTCTGCCCTTGCAGTCGGGGCACTCAAAATACGACATATTCTCGACAATACCCAGCACCGAAATATCCATCATTTCCGCCATCTTTACCGCCTTGCCGACTATCATCGATACCAGCTCCTGCGGAGAGGTAACCACGATAATACCGTCTACGGGGAGCGACTGGAATACGGTCAGCGGCACATCTCCTGTTCCCGGGGGCATATCAACAAACATATAGTCCACATCGTTCCAGATTACGTCCGTCCAGAACTGCTTTACCGTGTTTGCTATGACAGGGCCGCGCCATACTACGGGGTCGGTCTCGTCGGGGAGCAGCAGGTTTACCGACATTACTTCAATACCGGTGTTTGTCTTTACGGGATAGATACCGTTGTTGTCACCCATCGCCTTTTGTTTAAGTCCGAACGCCTTCGGGATAGACGGGCCGGTTATATCCGCGTCGAGTACGGCGGTCTGATAGCCCTTTCTCTGCATGGCTACAGCGAGAAGCGAGGTGACCATTGATTTTCCTACGCCGCCCTTTCCGCTGACAACACCGATTACTTTTTTGATATGTGACAGCTCATGCGGCTTTTCGAGAAAGCTCTGCGGCTGTGTCCGGTCGGAACAGCTCTGCGAGCAGCTTGAGCAGTCGTGTGTACATTCACTCATGATAAGACTCCTTTATTTTACGGCTTATGGATAAGCCGGGATATTTGTTGTTAGCAAGCGCGGATATAAGCGCTGTTGAATATTATACCACTATCCCGCGCAAAATGCAACCAAATCTTGAATTTTGGTAAAAAATTTGGTATACTAATAACATTATAAACATTACCGCGAAAGAAGGTTGACCTTATGGCATATATGAAGTACAGCGGACATTTCAATTCGTCGAACGGCGTGGATAAGTGCGCATACTGCATCTACACCCCGCAGATTGAGCCGTACAAGGGCATTATACAGATATCTCACGGTATGTGCGAATATATAGAGAGATACGAGCATTTTGCCGAGTTTTTCGTAAACCGCGGCTATATTGTCTGCGGAAACGACCACCTCGGCCACGGCAAGAGCGCCGCGACAAACGATGACCTCGGCTATTTTGCCGAAAAGGACGGCTGGAGCCACCTCGTAAACGACCTGCACCGCTTTACGCTTATAATGAAAAACAAGTACAAATCCCTGCCGTATTTTCTGCTCGGACACAGCATGGGCAGCTTTGTCGCAAGGCTCTATATTACCCGCTTTCCGAACGAGCTTAACGGCGCGATAATTTTAGGTACCGGTGATGACAAGGCGCTGTCCGAAATCGGCGTGCGTGCGACCCGCTCGGTAGCAACGCTTAAAGGCGAGCGCTTCCGCAGTACCAAGCTGAACACACTTATTTTCGGCGTGTACAACGACAGGATAGAGGACAAGCAGACGGTATTCGACTGGCTTACCCATGACAGAGAGGTCGTAAAAAAATATATGGACGATGAGAAGAGCAACTTCATCTTCACCGCGTCCGGCTTTGTTGACCTGACTACGCTGCTGCGCCGCGTGTCCTCAGACGAGTGGGTGAAGAATGTACCGAAAAAGCTCCCCATTCTGATAGCCTCGGGCACCGCAGACCCCGTCGGCGGCTACGGCAAGGGCGTGCTGAACGTCTACGAGCGGCTTATAAACGCGGGCTGCAACGTGGATATAAAGCTGTATCCGGGTGCGCGCCACGAGCTTATAAACGAGACCATGAAGGAGATAGTTTACGATGACTTGCTTATATGGATACAGCGCAAAAAGAACGGACGCACGGGCAACTACGAATTTTGACGGATACGCTACAGGAGATTTTTTATGAAAGACGGATTTATTAAAGTCGCGGCGGCTACCCCCGAAATAAAGGTCGCTGACTGCGAATACAACAAAAACAGCATAATCGCGCTTGCGAAAAAGCTTTCCGGCGGCGGGGTGCGGCTTGCGGTTTTCCCCGAGCTTTGCATAACGGGGTACACCTGCCAGGACTTGTTTTTTCAGGACACGCTGATAAATGCCGCAGAAAAGACGCTTGATGATATATGCGCCGCGCTTGCCGACCTCGATATGATAACGGTGGTAGGCCTGCCGCTGCGCTTTGCGGGAAAGCTGTACAACTGCGCGGCGGTACTGTATAAAGGAAAAGTCCTCGGCTTTGTGCCAAAGCAGTATCTGCCGAATTACAACGAGTTTTACGAGATGCGCCACTTTGCCGCGTGGGACGCGTGTGACGGCGCGGCGGTGCGCGGGGAGATACCCTTTGGCGCGGGATATATTTTCAGATGTGCGGACATTGCGGATTTTGCATTCGGTGTGGAAATCTGCGAGGACTTGTGGGCGCCGTGCCCGCCGTCGGGCGCGCTTGCACAGGGCGGCGCGAATATCATAGTAAACCTCTCGGCAAGCAACGAGATGACGGGCAAGGCGGAGTACCGCCGCGACCTTATAAAAAATCAGTCGGCGCGCCTTATCGCGGGGTATGTGTACGCCTCGGCGGGCGAGGGCGAGTCCACGCAGGATCTGGTTTTCTCGGCTCACAATATTATTGCAGAAAACGGCACGATGTTAGCACAGAGCGAGCTGTTTTCGGGAGACAGCGCGATAAGCGAGATAGATGTGTCAAAGCTTGCCTTCGAGCGCAGGAAAAACACCTCGTTTTGTCCCGACGGCGGCATATATGAGATAGAGTTTTCCATGCCTCTGTCCGATACAAAGCTTACCCGCTTTGTATCACGCACGCCGTTTATTCCCTATTCCGACAGCGAAAAGGACAAGCGCTGCGAGCTTATCCTCGCCATGCAGAGCAACGGACTGAAAAAGCGGTTAAAGCATACTAATGCAAAGACCGCGGTAGTCGGCATATCGGGCGGTCTCGACAGCTGTCTTGCGCTTCTTGTCGCGGCGGACGCAATGAAGCTGCTCGGCAGACCCATGACCGATATAGTCGCGGTCACTATGCCGTGCTTTGGCACTACAAAGCGGACGAAATCCAACGCGCAGAAGATGTGCGAGGCTATTGGTGTCACGTTCCGCGAGATTGACATAACCGACAGCGTAAAACAGCATTTTAAGGACATCGGCCACGATATAGACAACCTCAATGTTGTGTTTGAAAACGGTCAGGCGCGTGAGCGCACAAAGGTGCTTATGAATATCGCAAACCAGACCGGCGGCCTTGTAATCGGCACGGGAGATTTGTCCGAGCTTGCGCTCGGCTGGGCAACCTACAACGGTGACCATATGTCGATGTACGGCGTAAACTGCTCGGTACCTAAGACGCTTATCCGCCACCTTGTAAAATACTACAGCAATATATCGGAAAACAGTCAGCTTAAAGAAGCGCTCTGCGATATACTCGACACCCCCGTAAGTCCCGAGCTTCTGCCCGCAGACGGCGAAGAAATCTCGCAGAAAACCGAGGACTTGGTAGGTCCGTACGAGCTGCACGACTTTTTCCTCTACAACGGCATACGCTGGGGCTTTTCGCCGCAGAAGGTGTTCCGCCTTGCGCTGTATGCGTTTAAAGACGTATACGACCGCGAAACGGTGCTGAAATGGCTGAAAACCTTCTACCGCAGGTTCTTTTCACAGCAGTTCAAGCGCTCCTGCCTGCCCGACGGACCTAAGGTCGGCTCGGTCACGCTCTCGCCGCGCGGCGACTGGAGAATGCCGAGCGATGCTTCGGCGGCTCTGTGGCTTGATGAAATAGAAAATCTGAAATAACGTATAATACCTGAAACCCTGTCAATAATTAGTGTGTACTGAATAACTGTCCGCAGGACAGTTATTCACTCAAAGCCCGAAAAGCAGGCTTTGAGTTGGCACAAAATCACACTGTGTGCGCTTTTGCACCGCACACACTACTCGATGTCAAGCTCATTTCGTCCAAAGGGACGAACTAAAGTGCAAGGATTTCTTGAATATTTATGAAAATCCTCGCACTTTAGCAACTTCCGATAGGCTTTTTTTATTATTATAAAGCCTATCGGAAGTTGATGAGCAGACATTAATTACCTTACAGACATCACGATGTGACACGAAAGGATTGTAATTATGACAGGGTTTAAGCATAATATCACTAACATAGCTATGATAATCGGCGCGGTAGCCGCCATCATATTCAGCGGCTTTTCCGCGTTTGCCGAGGACTGCGAGCATATCCCCGACGAGGTTTTACGCCTTCATATCCTCGCAAACTCTGACAGCGAGGAGGATCAGGCGCTGAAATACAGGCTCAGGGATTATATGCTGACCGAGTTTGGCGAGGTGTTCGGCGGGTGCGGAAACCTTGACGAAGCTATAGAAGCGGCAGAAGAGCACAAAGCCGAGATGCAGGAAAAGGCACAGAAGTTTATTATATCACAAGGCCATGACTACACGGTTGAGTGCGAGATAGCAGATACTTATTTTACCACGCGCCGGTATGAGAATTACACCCTCCCCGCGGGGAACTATACCGCCGTTCGCTTTCTTATCGGCGAAGCGGAGGGGAAAAACTGGTGGTGCGTGATGTTCCCGCCGCTCTGTCTGCCCGCCGCGGGGGAGTTTTTCACCGAGGAGCAGAGCAAGAATATCGAAAACAGCGCGGATATAGAGGTAAAGTTTGCGCTGTTTGAACTGCTGAACAGCCTTTTCGGCGGCGGTGACACGAATGAAAGCAAGAGCAGCGAGAACGCCGCGAATAACGAAAGCAACGAAAGCACCGAAAATCCGGAGCAGGAAAGCACCGCTTCGGCGGCAGAGGACAGCCCCGCACCGGCACAAATCAGCGTCTACGCGGGTATGTCGGTTATCGGAGCGATGATTTAAGAAAACCTAACACAAAAACCGCCGACAGCCAAAAGCCGCCGGCGGTATTTCATTTTACGCTTATTCCTTACTGAACGTCAGCCTTCCCATACACTCCTCAGCCGACGCCTGCGAGATATTGTTTCCCACTACCGCGCCCGTCTTTGAACCCTTTACAAGCACGGCGTAATTATACTCGGTGTCGTTATAGCACCAGAAAATATACTCTATATCCGCCCTTTCGCCCGTGCCGATTACTTTTGCGCCCTCCATGCCGGAAAGCGAGCTGACGTATGTCTGATATGTCTCCTCGGTGATAAAATAACCCTGTCCGACAGTCTCCCCGCCCTTTGTAACGGTAAACGGAAGCTCGGAGGTTATGCTGTAGCCGTCCGCGGTGTTCAGCTTTACGGTAATCGCGTCACCGGTTTCTACATTGTAGGTGTATGACATACTCGTGTTTACCGTACACGCGGCAACCGAAAGGCAGATTAAAGCCAAAAACAGCACGAATATTTTCTTCATGTTTCTCATAATAATAATTCCTTTTCATTTTATTTGCGCCGCATGACGCTGTGAGGAATATTGTACCATTTTAAGCCGCAAATGTCAAGCCTACAGACAAATAAATAAAAAAATCCGTGCCGGAGCGTTTCTGCCCGGTACGGATTGCAAATAGTGTTTTTATTCCAAATAATTACTTAGCGGCAAGCTCATACGCTCTGTTTGTACAAGCCTTACAGCAGTCCTCGACAACCTCGGTGAGCTTTCCGGCATAGAGCCTGTCAAGACCCGCTATCGTAGTGCCGCCGGGGCTTGATACCTGCTTTATAAGCTCGGCTACCGCCATACCCGAATCGGTCAGCATCTTTGCCGAGCCGATAAGCGACTGCGCGAACAGTCTAAGCGCCGCGTCAGCGTCAATACCTACTGACTCCGCATAGTCGATAAATCCCTTTGCAAAGAGATAGATAAAGGCGGGGGAGCTGCCGTTTACCGCGATTATCTCCTTCATCTTGTCTATAGGTATCTCCTGCGCTATGCCGCAGCTCTCGATAACCGACTTTGCAAAGGCAAATTCAGTCTCGCTTACGTTGTCGGTCTTTGAAATCGCGCTCGCGCCGAGACCCAGCATCATAGGGGTGTTAGGCATAACAAGGATAACCTTTGCAGCGGGGTTAGTCCTGCTGCGGATAAAGTCCTCGGAGATGCCCGCGCAGATTGATATAATGATTTTATCCGCGGTTATGTCCTTTGCAACGGTGTCAAGCACCGCGGGTAAAACCTGCGGCTTTACCGCAAGCAGGATATACTCGCAGGTACGGACGAGCTCGTTTTCGCTTTCGCACGGCTTAATCCCGATGTCCGACAGCGCCGCAAGCTTGCCGCCGTCCTTGTCGTATGCGTATATTTCGGCGATGTCTGCGCCGCTGATACCCTTCATGATGGCGCTTCCCATATTTCCCGCGCCTAAAAAGCCAAGTCTGGTCATAGTAAAAACCTTTCTACAGTCAGTCTATTTCGCGATACTGCGCGTGTGTCTGAACGCTGCGCGGTAGGCTATCATAACAGGGTAGAGGACAAGCAGTAGGATGAATACCTCGATAGGCAGCATAACCGCGTTCTTGATTATGCGCTCCCATATCTTTACCCAGAATACCTCGGGTGCAAAATAGCCCATGATAACCATAGCCGCAGTGTTCATAAACACGTTGCAGACAAGGTTTATCGTGAATTTTGCGCCCACTATCCTCAGCACCTGTAAGCTGTTTGTTTTAAGTCCCGACAAAAATGCCGAGCCGCTTGAAAAGTCGAGCTTTGCGGGGTTCAGCTTATACAGGAATATTCCGTATATTATGCCGCCCGTAAGCTCCACCACCGTGAATATCGGTGAAAACGCGCCGGTTGGCTTTACTAAAAAGCCGAGCACATCGGTGACTATTCCCGCAAGACCCGCAACTGTCGGACCGTAGAGCATACCTATAGCGGCAAGCCCCACAAACGAAAAGCTTATTTTCAGCGTCTCCGACGGCTGAATAAGCAAAAATTTCAGCGCGATGGACACGCCGATAAGCAGAGCCGTCACCGTAAGACAGCGTACCGACTTCAGCTCCTCAAACGATTTTTTGAAATTAAGAAAAAATGCCATATTTACCTCCTTAAATCTACGATGATTTATACTCATTTCATCTTAAAAAGGTGCTAACCTTTTTAAGGATTCGGCAAAGCCGAATATGCCGCCGCAGGCGGCTGAAATGATGTACAATACTATTTCTCGATAGGACAAAGTCCCATCGGTTCTGCCGTAGGCAGAACTCTTAAAAAAGCTCTATGGAGCTTTTTTAAGTTAGAAATAAATAGTATTACGCAATCGCATAACTCGGGATAAATATGGCGTTATCTCTTTTTATGCAACAGCGAGATGCGGACAATGCACCGCCACCGTGTGGTGTTCGTCCCGAGGACAACTCCCCGTCCCTCGGGCACTTTACGCGCATTATCCTACTCTGTACAGTAAATACAGAGCAGATGCTCTGTGCGGAGCGGAAATCCGCGCCGCTGTATATCTATTATATAGATAACAAAATAAAATGTTTTTAAGACCGTCAGACGCATCAAAATGCGTCGTACGGCTGTCTATAAGCTGCAATTAAATCAGAAGCTGATTTCGTTAGCAATTTCATACAGCTTGTGGTCGAACGACTTTGTCATCTTCAGCGCTTCCTGAATGTCATAGTCTACAACCTTGTT
The DNA here is from genome assembly GCA_945921635.1 of uncultured Clostridia bacterium. Taxonomy (GTDB): domain Bacteria; phylum Bacillota; class Clostridia; order Oscillospirales; family Ruminococcaceae; genus Ruminiclostridium_E. Next base: position 2,923 of record CAMEKZ010000003.1, on the reverse strand, counting down.
GTTCTGGAGACCTACAACGCGGTTTCCTATGCCGTTTGACAGAAGCTCAACCGCATAATAGCCGAGCTGGCTTGCCTCTACTCTGTCGCGTACCGTCGGGCTGCCGCCTCTCTGAACGTGACCGAGAATTGTAGCGCGGCTCTCAACGCCCGTTGCCTGCTCGATTTCCTTGGCAATCTGCTCGGAATTTCCGATACCTTCAGCAACAACTATAATAAAGTGGTGCTTGCCCGTCTTCTGACCCGCGATAATCTTGTTGATTACGTCATTCATGGTGTAGGGCTCTTCCTTTGTGATGATATATGTCGCGCCGCAGGCGATACCTGTGTTCAGCGCGATATAGCCGGCATTTCTGCCCATAACCTCAACTACCGAGCATCTGTCGTGCGACTGCGCGGTATCTCTCAGCTTGTCAACCATCTCCATAGCTGTGTTCATCGCTGTGTCATAGCCTATGGTATATTCTGTCATTGAAATATCGTTGTCGATAGTGCCGGGTACGCCTACGCAGAGAATACCTCTTGCAGAAAGGTCAGCCGCACCTCTGAACGAGCCGTCGCCGCCTATAACTACAATACCCTCGATACCGTTTTCAATACAGGTCTGCTTTGCCTTCTGGAGGCCCTCTTCGTATCTGAACTCGGCGCATCTTGCAGTATAAAGCATTGTGCCGCCGCGCTGGATAATGTCTGAAACGCTTCTCACATTAAGCTCGACAATATCTCCGTTGATAAGGCCGTTATAGCCTCTGCGGATGCCAACTACATCCATGCCCTTTGAGATACCTGCTCTTGTTACGGCACGGATTACGGCATTCATTCCCGGAGCGTCGCCGCCGCTTGTCAAAACACCTATTTTTTTCATATTATCGTACATCCTTCCTTGGGGATACCCCTAGATTATTTACACATCTTTCAGTTTACTCCTAAAACGCAATTAAGTCAAGGGGAAAATTCACAAAATTCGATTTATTTTAAAATTATATTGCTATTTCCGCAGATTTCACTTAGGATTGTGATAAATTCCTGTGAAAGCTTAACAAAACTCTGCGGCGGAAGCGGTATTGTTTCCCTGCTTTTTTCAAAGCAGATTTTGACAGCCGTGCCGCCCCTGTTCTGCTTTAAAAGCTGTTTTACCCGAGGGATTTTCTCGTCCTGCCTGTCCGCAAATTTTATATACAGCGTCTGCCCGCCCTTATCATCGGTTTTTGCGGGTGCCGCGGGCACTGCGGGTACAGCGTGTACTGCGGGTGCCGCGGGCACTGCGGGTACAGCGTGTACTGCGTGCGCCGCAGGCGCTGCGTGTGCCGCTGGCGCTGCGTGTGCCGCTGGCACTCCTTTCCCGTCCGATTTTTCGGGGACGTCCGAAATACTGTTTATCAGCAGCTTTGCGTCCTTGTCGTCCTCACTTGACAGCGTTCCCTCAAACAGAAAAATACCGCCCTCGACAAGCTTTGCAGCGTAGGTCTCATACCCGCTCGCAAATAAAATCGCTTCCATCTCGCCGCTTATGTCCTCTATCACAAGAAAGCACATTGTCTTGTTCTGCTTTGTGACATAGATACGCTTTGAGGAGAGCATCGCGATTATTTTCACCTTTACGTTCTCCCGCCGCTCAGCGATAGCGTTTGCCACAAACGTGCAGGACAGCTCGCGTATGACCTTTTTATACCCATCGGTCGGGTGACCCGAAATATATATTCCGAGCATTTCCTTTTCCATCATAAGAAGCTGCTGCTTGGGGTACTCGTCCGCTTTTTGCATTTTATAATCCGCAAGGCTGTCATTTTCGCCCTCGTCATCAGAAAAAAAGTCGAGCTGACCCTCTATATCCCTCCGCTGTGAAAGGCTGTCGAGCATCATCTCAAACGACAGCATCATCTCGCGGCGGTTACTTCCCGTGCAGTCGAGCGCACCGCTTTTTATAAGCGACTCTACCGCGCGCTTGTTTATTCCGCGCTTTGCCATCCTGTCGCAAAAATCATACAGGCTGGAAAACGGCTTTTCGTCGCGCTCTTCAATTATCCCCGTTATCACGTTTTCACCGAGATTTTTTATCGCGAGCAGGCCGAAGCGCACCCCGCCGCTCTCCGAAGAAAAGGCGGTCATGCTCTTGTTTACATTAGGCGGGAGCAGCTTTATGCCATGCTCCGACAAATCGTTTATATACTCTGCGGTCTTTCCGCTCTGACCTATCACGCTTGTGAGCAGGGCTACCATATATTCCTTGTAGTGGTGACACCTCAGATATGCCGTGCGGTAGGCGAGTACGGAATATGCCGCCGCGTGCGACTTATTGAACGCGTAGGACGCAAAGCTCAGCATATCGTCAAAAATCTCGTTTGCTGTCTTCTTCTTTAAAACAAAATTCTCCGCGCCGCTGACAAAGGTCTCACGCTCCTTTATCATCACGTCCTGCTTTTTCTTGGACATAGCACGGCGCACAATATCCGCCCTGCCGTAAGAATACCCCGCAAGCTTTCTGCATATAGTCATTACCTGTTCCTGATACACTATACAGCCGTAGGTGACATTAAGTATATCTTTAAGCAGCGGGTGCTTGTATTTTATTTTTTCGGGGTGGCGGCGGTTTTCAAGATACTGAGGTATCGAGTCCATCGGTCCCGGCCGGTACAGCGACAGCGCCGCGGTCAGATCCTCGATTGAGCGCGGCTTCATGCGCGACAGCAGAGCCGTCATGCCCCCGCTTTCAAATTGGAATATCCCGAGCGTGCCGCCCTCCGACATCATCCTGTAGGTCACTTCATCGTCCTCGGGGATTTTTTCTATCTCAAAGTCGGGACATTGCCTTTGCACCGCCTTACAGCAGTCCTGTATGACGGTGAGGTAGCGCAGTCCGAGAAAGTCCATTTTGAGCAGTCCGAGCCGCTCTCACGTGCCCATAGTGTACTGCGTGACGGTTT
>CAMEKZ010000002.1 GCA_945921635.1 uncultured Clostridia bacterium | reverse complement strand
CTCATCGGCTGTGCCGCCGTTAAAGGTAACAATAGAAGACTTTTCGCCTACGCTTATGCTGAAAGTATAGGTCTGCGAGCTGTCGGTATAATTCGACAAATCGAGCGAGCTGGTGTCCATCGCGCTGCCCTGATACCTGGCCTGCGTCGCGGTCTTGTTTACCTTAACGTTATATGTACCCGGTGTAGCTCCCGCCTGCGACTTTACCGATACGCCCGCAGGTGCGCCCTCAGTCAGCACGCCGTTTACCTTGCTGGAAACGGTAGCGCTGTATTTGTTGAAGGTGGTTCTACTCTTGAGGTTTGTCTTAGAATCCAGTATATCAAAATACTTCTTCTGAAACTCGGTAAGCTTTGAGGTTATGTCCTGGTATGCCTCTTGCTTCCATTTAAGAGTAATTGCCTTTCTGTTCTGCTTGTTTATTTTATTCTTCGTTGTGGCGGTCATAGCCTCGACAATTGCCTCTGTATCAAGACCCGAGTTCATACCGCTCATACGGATTATATTGTTTGTACTTGCCATTGCCCTGCATTCCTTTCTTCTGAAATTATTGCTTTTTCATTTTGAGAAGTGCTTCCATTGCCGCCTTCGGAAGTGCCTCAGATGACTGCTTGTTTAGATCCTGTGCGTCCTTCAGCTCATTTCTGATTATCTTTACATCCTTCGGGGCGGAAATGCCAATCTTTACCCTGTCCTTTGCTATTTCAAGGACGGTTATTTCTATGTTGTCCGATATAGTCAGACTTTCATCGGCTTTTCTTGTTACTACCAGCATTTACTCCGCACCTTTCTCAACATAAATAGGCAATCGGATTTCATACTTTTCGGGGAGTATAACCTGTGCCGCAAGATTTTCTTCGGTATTTATCACAATAGGGCATTTCATATTGACCGTAGTTTTCTTATAATCCTCGGGGACTACCGCGATAGACAGACATCTTACCTTGCTGTCGTCCTTTATCTTCAGCAGCTTTTTCTCCGAGCTGTTGAGGGTTATGCTGTAACTGCCGTCAATAAGCTCCGGGTCAAATACGATAAAGCACGGCGTTATGCTGTCAGTACATTGCAGCCACATAGGATAAACGCCCTCGCCGAGAGGACTTATCAGTGCAAAGCTGTGACAGTCTTCAAAAGCAAACAAGCCTGATGGAAATGTGAATATTTTGTCGTCATCAACTTCGATTTTTCCGAAATCTCTGGTCATTATTTCTGCCATGTGATTTTACCGTTCCTTCCGTACTGTGTATTGTTTTATCAGCCCTTGGTGTCAAGCTTTTTCGGGGGCTCGACATAGCTCGGGCTTGCACTCGGCGGAACATAAATCGGCTCGCCGATATACTCTATCTCCACTCTGGGACGTTCTTTGACAATAAACTCAATATTGCCCGGTACAAACTCTACAGGTGACTGATTTACGTTTTCCCAGTCGATGTTTATATCCGTCGGTGAGTAGTTTATATTGAGCGTACCCTTGTCAAACGAAACATCCGCTCCGCTCTTCGGCAGAAAATCTATGATGGTTTCGATGCTTGCGCCCGCTCTCATCTGCTGTGCCGCTATCTCCGACGGAGAAGCTCCGCGTGCGAGCTGATTTCCCTCGTTTACAATTCTTGCAACACCCTGATAAGCAATCTTAAAGCCGCGCTGTGCCTCCTGCTGGTTAAAGTCGGTCGCGTTGTACTCTCCATAGCCCATGCTGGAACGTGCGGCATAAGTGTCAATGTTTATTCTGGCAGGCTGACTTTCCATTTTGTAACCGCCCGGTGTGCGGCTGATGTCTATTTTCAGCGGTTCTTTATCATCGGGTGCTTTCAGCATTCCATTTGTAACATTAACCTCAATGCTTATCGGAATGCTCGTAATCTTTAAAAGATTAGGATTCATTTATTGTTCCCTCCCTCTGAAAAATTATGAAATAAAGTCAAATATACTCATCGGAAGTACCGATGTTGCCATTTGAAGCGACACGTTGTATATCGCCTCAAGTGTTTTCCAGTTTGTTGATTCTGCGCCCATATCCGTACCCTCAAGGCTGTTCTGCTTTTCAAGCAGATTTTCCATATTGGTGGTAAGACGCTGCTGGTTATATTCGATATACTCCTGCTTGTTACCGATGTCAGCGTGTGCTATGCTGACATTGGTCTGAGCCTCTCTGAGCTTGTCGATATAATCCATAGCCTTGATTTTATCGCCCTCGCGTACCGCCTGCGCCGCGCTGAGCGTCAGCTGAATTACATTTCGCGTGTCGCCGTCCTCATCACCTCCGCAGCCAGCTACCCAAGCGCCGTTAAGCGTTACAGGGAGTGCCGACTGGGGGTCTACCCTGCCAGTCGCGGGGTCGATTGTCATTCCCGTTCCGATATCGGTGTAAGATACCTCGGCATAAGGAAACTCATCAGAATTCTGAAGCGAATTGACATCTACACCGTTATATGTTACGGTTTTTGAGCCGTCTGCACCGGTCACGATTTTAAATATCGAATCCGAGTTGTTTACGCCGCCGAAAATCTTTCTCTCCGCCGAGTCAACGTTCAATGTCCTCACTATTTCATCTGCAAAGGTCTCGACCGTCTGCGCGAGTATCTCCTCGTCCTCGTCGTGCTGTGTGCCGTTTGCCGCATAAGTAACCTTTTCAACTATGCTGTCGAGAATATCAACGATATTGAACAGCGCGCTGTCTGCGGCATTGTATATCTGCTCTGCGGTTTCAAGGTTGTTCAGATAATCCTCGGTATCCGAGATGGCCTTTCGCACTCTGAGCGCCTTTGCCGCGCTTATCGGGTCCTCGCTGGCTCTGTTGTAGCGTTTGGTTGAATTTATCTTGCGCTCCGACGAGTTCTTTCTTTCGAGCGCCGCGTTAAGCTGAGTAAGATAACGCCTGTTCGTCATACTCTGTGTTATTCTCATATATCAACCGTTCCTTTCACGTTTCAGCTTATCTTCCGACAAGTCCCATCTTCTCGATAATCGTATCAAGCGCCTCGTCAAGCGTTGTGAGCATTCTGGACGAAGCATTGAACCACTTTGAATAGTTCAGCATATTTACGCCCTCTTCCGTCTCAGAAACGCCCATTATAGCATCTCTGCTGTCAAGCAGGGAGGTGGCAGTCTCGGTGTACATATCCAACTGCTTTTCCGCAAACTCTATGCCCTGTGCCAGTCTGTTGTTCAAAAACAGGATAAAATCATAGCACGAACCCTCATAATCGCCTGCCGTTCCTATCTTTACGGAATCGTCAATACCGAGCAGCAGCTTGTTCAGGGCGTTGCCGTCGAGGTTTACGGGATAATCGAATGCACCCGTATCCTCATTGTATATCTTAGCTATCATGGTAGCGTCGCTCAGCCACGACTCGGATATTCTGATGTTTGCAGCGTTTATCTCGCCGCCGTCGGAGCTTACAAACATTGCTCTTTCAGCGCCGTGCTCTATTCCGTTCAGCTCGTTCATCAGACCTGCAAAAGAATTTGCAAAGGCGTCGATAGAGGTCTGATAGTATTTTATACCGTACTGTGTGTTCTGATAGCCGCTGGCATACGGACCGTTTCCGTTTAGCATATCGGTAAACGCCTTTACGCTTCCGCTTGTAAGCTCTACCTTTTCACCGTTTGTGAATTTCAGCGCCGCCGCGCCGGTTTCTTCGTACATCTGTGCAAAGTGGTCATAATCCTTGCCGGTTACGAACAGCGAGCATTTCTTTCCGTCGATTATGGTGGTGCCGCCCATCGTGATTTTTACCGAGCCGTCATAGTTATCCTCAACATGGATATCTCCGAACTCGGAAAGCTGGTCGATAAGCACATTTCTCGCATCGAGCAGCTCGTTGGGTCCGTAGCCGCCGGTAACCGACAGGCCGTTGTATATCATATCCGCTCCGGTAATCGCGTAGTCGTCAACTATCTCCTTGTTGTACTCAACGATTTCTTCGATAATTCTGTTTGCATCCTCAAGCGTGGAGTGCAAATCGTACAGCGTCTGTTCTTCGAGATTTGCAAGGTCTGTGCTCTGCTGCTGGAACAGCTTGCAGATATTGTACGCCTGGTTTCTTACTACACTGGCAAGCTCTTCTCTGTCCGCGCTGTCCTCGGCATATTTTCTGAGCGCCGATTTGAACTGGTCGAACTGATACGCCATGCCAATATCTTCAAATGTGTCGGAAAAGTTGGTGAGAGCGGTCTCTATCTCGCTCATTATGCTTACCTGCTGGTTGTACTCGCCGACATAGCAGCTTGTATCTCTGTAGCGCTTGTCGAGGTACGGGTCTCTTGTCTGTGCCACGCCGCTTGCAAATACGCCCTGACCCGACATACCGAGTCTTGCCGTCTTTGAGATGTACGCGCCGCGCATATTTGCATACTCGGCATATACGTCAAGTCTCTGTCTTGTATAGCCCTCTGTGCCTGAATTAGATATATTGTTGCCTGTTACGTCAAGCGCCTTCTGCGCCATCTGTACAGAACGCTTTTGTATCTCAATTCCTAAAAAAGAAGCTCTCATCTATACTGAATATCCTCCGAATGTATATCAGACGCTGCCTATGTAGCCCTTTGTACCTGTCATGCGCTTTATCTTCGCACCGTAGCCGTTATAGGTTTCAGCCGTTGTCATCCCTGCGCCCCTTACCAGCTCCTCCTGAACCGATAATTTTTTCTCGACGGTCTCTACTATTTCGCTGTTGAGCTTGCGAATACGCTCAATGTCCTCCGTCAGATTGTCGTAAATAAGTGTCATCATGGTTTTTCGCTCTTCAGGGACGCTTTCGATAAGCTCCTTAGCCTTTATGCCGTCTACCGAAAGCTCCGCAAAAAGTGCAAGCCGCGCATTTTCCTGCGACTGTATCTTCATAACGAGCGCCTGCTCCTGCTCAACCGAGTCAAGCAGCCAGAGCAAATCGTCCGCCATGACCTTTGCCTGCTTTTCAGTCAGAAAAGCGACCATTGAGTGGTATGTCTCGTTGTATTTTTCCATGAATGAAATTATTTTATCAGCTGTTTCGACAGTCATACCGCACCGCCCCTCAGAACATGAGTATCGCGTCTGCGACCGACTCTGGGCTGACATCATACTCTCCGCTGTTTACCGCTGCGCTCATAGCGCTGATTTTCTCGGCGGACATATCCTCGTCAACCTTGTTTATCAGATCTGCCTTTGCCGCCTCTACCGAGCGTGCAAAGTTAAACTCAATCTTATCTGTCTTTTTCTGTGCGGGAGCAGTCTTTACCTTACTGCCGTTCATCTTTACCTTGCTGTACGCATTTACAACACCGCTAATATTCTTTATCTCCACTGTGTTTCAGCTCCCTTCGGGCAAAATTATCCCTATAAATTTCTCTACATCTATTATATCGGCAGATTTTTATTAAAGTTTAGAATTTTTTAGGATTTTGCTGAGTTTTTTTATAAAAAATTTCAATTTTTCGTCTGTGAAATACAATCTGAAAGCGAAACACAAAAGCGCACCGCATTTGCGGTGCGCCCAGACTGTCGATAAACCCACGCACCGCAAAAACGCAGTTTTTTCAAATAATTGAGATTGATTTATAGGTTGCTTTTTTATAAGTTTCGGAGAGCCTCACATCGGCTCTCCGAAAGCGTTTTTGCTTACTTCGTCAAAAGCCGCCTACCGTACCTTTGTACGCCTACGGCGGCTTTTTCCTCGTCTGCGCGTGTTTCTCGAAGTCTGACAGCTTGTCGAAAAATCACTTTTTCGACAAGCTGAAAGCGCACCGCATTTGCGGTGCGCCAGTATTGATTTTTTTGCGTCAGCTTACAAGACCCGAACGCTCTACACCTTCTACAAACTGTTTTTGCAGAACGATGTACATAATCAGTATCGGGAGCAGCGACATAAGGCATCCTGCCTCTATCCATACCAGATAGTCGCTCTTCATACCGTTGATTTCACCTGTGAAATACTGCATCATCGTTGTACCGAGGTTGCCTATTTCCATAGCGATTGTGTAGGGCTTTGTAAAGAACATACCTGTTACATAGGTGTCATTCCAGTACCATACGATTGAGAAAATAAATACGGTGAGGAATGAGGTCTTTGCGTTGGGCACCATAACCTTGATAAAGGTCTTGAAGGGTCCGCAGCCGTCGAGGTATGCGGCGTCCTCCAGCTCCTTGGGCAGTCCTCTGAAGAACTGTCTGAACAACAGTATGAACAAGCCTGCTCTGATACCGTTGCAGAAGAATGCCTGCAGGTAAAGTGCGGCAGGTGTACTTACGAGGTTCAGTGCGTTGCCTGTTATCAGCTTGATAATTCCGAAGATATCGAAAAATCTGAACTGCATATACAGAGGGATTAAAACTACCTGTACCGGTACGATAATCTGAAGGATTACGATGCCGAACATAATTCCCTTGCCCTTGAACTTAAATCTTGCAAAGCCGTAGCCCGTAATGCCGCAGGTAACAACCTGGAGCAGCGAGCAGACAACGTTGATGAGTATAGTCTGCAAAAGTACCTTCGGGAAGTTTATCGCATTCCATACATCGACGAAGTTGGAGAAAATAACCTGCTTGGGTATCCACATAACCGACGGGTCGCTCATTTCCGACTGCGGTCTTATAGATGTGGACAGCATATAAAGCAGAGGATACAAAATTACGAAGCCTAAGCCGAACAGAATGAGGAAACGGAATACAGGCCATACCTTTTCGGAAATTCTTCTGCCGAAAATGTACTTGTAGTGCGCTCTCTCCTGCTTGTTGTAGTGGCGGTAATTCTTGATTATCTGCCAGTTGCTGACATGATAAATGTTCTTTGCCTCTTTAGCCTTTTTCTTTTCTTCTTTCTTTTCCTTGCGGGTCATCTTGCTTGATGTAATCGGTTTGATTACACCGACCTCAGGCTCGCCGCCTGCGGCGGCTGAGTCTGTGTCGTTAATTTCTTTTATTGCCTCGCCGATAGCTTCAGCAGAAGCCTCGGCCTCCGGTGCAGCTGCGACTGCTTCGGGTTCCTGCGCCGTCTCGGCAGCAGTATTTTCAAGGGTTTCAAACTCTTTCTCGCTCACAACTACACCTCCTTAATCATTTTCATAGAATACAAATCTCGAAACTATCGCGACTATAATCGCCAAAGCGACCGCAACAATCAGGAAGTACACCCACGCCATCGCCGCGCTCTGACCGTACTGAAGCTCTCTCGATTTGCCGATAACCAGCTGCATTACAGGGTTTTCGGAATCTACGAAGGTATCGATAACCGTATAAATCAGGTTCGCCAGTATCATCGGGCTTATCATCGGGAAGGTTATCTTCCAGAAGAACTCCCAGCCTGTAGCACCCTCCATCGAAGCCGCTTCTTTTGCGGATGTCGGGATCTGCTGTAAAGCCGCGAGGAATATCAGGATCTGAATACCTGCGCTCCAGATAAGGTTGAATATGTCACTTGTGATAGTCTGAATTGTATCTGTGAGCTGTTCGCTCAGGTTGTAAATACCGAGGAATGATAACAGCTCGTCAACAAGGTCTGTTTGGAACAATGCGCTGAACTGCTCCGCACCTGCGACACCGTTATCTGCAATATCGCCCTTGATTACGGCGATAACAGGACCGGTCGCAACCAGTACGGGGAGGAAGAATACCGCTCTCGCAAATGTTCTGCCTCTGAACTTCTGATTGAGCAGAAGTGCGATGAACAGCGAGAATATCATTACCATAATAACCTGCGGTACCATGCTGCTGAGCGATTCGGTAAGCTTAGGCAGGTAGTCCTGATTTCTGAACAAGACCTCCTGATAGTTGCCGAAATTGTTCCACTCGGTATAAATACCTACCGATGACATTCCTTTTTGTAATGCCATATCGAGTGTTGTGATAAGCTCTGTCTGGCACATTGAGTAATAAGCCGACTGGATAATCGGGATAATGAACATATAGATTACACCGACAATCCATATTGCAATAAAGCCGTAACCGTAAAGACCCTTCTTCTTTTCGTAGGAGATACGCGCCTTTTTGATTTTGACTTCCTTTTTTGGCTGTCTGCGGCGGATGTCAACCTCTTCGCCCTCTACATTCAGTGCAGCGGCTGAGGCTGTCATGTGCGCTGACTTTCTGACCGGTGCCGCAGCAGGTGCCGCCTCTTCAGCAACCGCTTCTGCGGGCTGCACCGCCTCAGGCGCGGGCTCAGCGACAACTTCCGCAGCGGGAGCTTCCTGCTGAGCCGTCTGTGCTTCGGCTGTGTTCTCGGTCGGGGTTTCGGCGGCGTCGGTCGTCTTCATTGCTTCAATTTCATCATTTTGGTTGAAATTAGAATTATTCATTTGTTTCTCCTTTCAATCCATATTGTGCAAGATCGATGTCCTTGCCGTCAACGTTAAGAGTACATTTTCTGGTATCAACTGTTATCTTCTTACCGTTTTCAAAGGTTGTTTCCATGATGTCTGCCGACAGATACTTAAAGCCTGTAATCTTCTGATTTGTGAAATCGGAGAGATTTTCCTTGTACAGCTTGTAAACATTTGACGACGGTTCGAGCCAGCCCTCATAGTGCGAGTAGAACAGCGAGTCATAGTCACTGTCTGTGAACTTGTTGGGCGAGGTGTACATCATGTCATAGTGTACGGGGGTTGCCGTTGCAAGTACAAGCATGATTGTATCGGTTGCATTTGCGCTGGCGTTGATAGCTTTTGTTGTGTACGGGATAAGTCCGTGAATTACTATCTCGTAGAACGGAATATCATAGTCGAACAGGTCGAAGTTGCTTGATGTCAGCGGCACGTTGGTTATGTAATCAACGTACGGAAGCGCATAAGCGTTTGCACCGTCTGCAAGCAATGTCATTCCTGCATCCTTGAACTGCTTGTAGCCGTCTATAAGCACGTTCCTGGTGTCGTTCCTGGTGTAGTTTCCGCGGCTGAAATCGCTGTAAAGCAATGTGGTAGCGTCACTCAGACAGATTGTGCTGATACCCTCGTTATTGAATGAGGTTGTAAGCTTTCTGTAAAGGTCGGGCCAGTAGTAGGGCGACAGGGTCGTCTTTGTTACCAGTCTTACCTGATTGGGAATACCGAATGCAATATCCCAGTTGTTAGTTGTTGCATACGCCTTTGTAGTCTGCTTGCAGGCGTTGAGCGAATATGAGTAGCCGTTGCCGGAGTCCTTCATATATGTGATGCCCACGCTCGGGAATATCTTTGCGTTTGCGCCGTTTGCATATTCCATCAGCGAGGTGAACGCGTTCTTTCCGCCGAGCGTACCTGCGTAGTTTACATCGGCACTGATAAGTCCGTTTATACCTGCACCGTTGAAATCGTTATAATTAACGATGATGTCATCTACGCCAAGCTCTGCGAGCTTTTTCATTATCTCCTGAGCCTGTTCGTAGGTTGTAGCGGCTGTTTCCATATTTATCGGGAAGCCTGCTATCGACTGTGCTTTTACCGTGCCGCCGTACAAATCAAGGTAGTAGCTTGACTTGATTGTGTCGGTCTTTTCGGTAAGACCCTTTTCTTCAATAAGATACTGTCTGTAGCGGTTTGCTATATCAATATAGGAGAGATCCTTGCCGGTCAGCGGATAGAAGCCTACCGAAAGGTTGGGCTGGCGTATCTCGCCTGACTCGTAAACCGTCAGATAACGGGTACCCATGTAGTAAGTGTCCTCAGAGCGTACCTTGAACTCGTACCATACAGCATTGTAGCTTGTCGAGTTGTTGCTCTGTGCGCTTACACAGGCGTTTACGCTTGCGCAGGTATCACCGGATTCAACAATTGCGGCATAACCATGGTTTGTATCCTCGCCCTCAAAGATGCTGCCCATAACCGGCAGATAAACCTGCTCGGTCTTTGCGGGACGCTTCAGCTGCGTTACCGAGGTATCAAGACCGTAAATGTCGTTTGAATACTGCTGTGCGTTTACACGCTGGTTGTTGAAGTTGATAACCGCGCCGGAGCCGTCGGGAACTACCATGTAGCCCTTGTCGTTTGTATCAGCGGCACAGAAGAACTTCAGAAGTCCTATATCAAGGATTACCTTTCCGCTTGTATCAGTAATCTCCTCTTCCTTTATTTCGGAAGAAAGAATAGATACATTTACGTTATCCTTTTCAAGCACGATTGTCATAGGAATGACAGCGTTGATTTTGCTGATTGTATAATCAATTCTCGCGCCGTTTTCAATCTGCTGGATTTCAAAGTCACCGCCCTTGATACTGCCCTCATAAGCATTTATCTGCTGGCTGGTGTGATCCTTTACGTCACCGTAAATTACATAGAAGGGTGCCTGAGTTGCTCTCTTCTGAGCAGCCTTTGCAATCGGGTCGTTGTTTGCGTTGAGCGGTGCGCTCCACCAGACGTAATCGTCTGCCTTTGACTGTATGGCGAATACTGTCGTTTTCTCATTGATGTAAAGGGCGAAGCTGTCATTCTCGGCGTACTTCTTCATTTCCGCCAGACCCTCCGCATCGGTAAGATCCTTTACTTCATCCTCTTTCTCATCGCCCTTTTCTTCTTCCTTTTCATCGGAAGCGGACGCGTCGGATTCTTCGGTTTGCGCGGTCTGCTCGGTCGCGGCGGTATCGGTCGCTTCAGGCGATTCGTCTGACCATGCAACAACTGAGCTCATTGAGAGGAGCATAGCGGCAGTAAGCAAAACAGCTAAAAGCTTTTTCTTTATTTTTACCATTTTAACACCTCCGCTATATACTGAATCTGTACATGAGTTCGGTGTAGATTGAGAAACCGAATACATATACCTGCTGGAACAAGCTCATCAGCAGAACTAACAGGAACAGGATTACAACCATCGCTGCAACCGTGAAAATCATAGCAATGAGTGTCTTAGGGATTGTGTACTGATGAACGGTCTTCATAGCCGAAATCATAAGAACTACGCTCCAGAGTATTCCGAGATACTGGAAGAATACGATAAACGCACCCTCACTCTTCAGTAATACGTTACTTGCAATGATTACCACTACCTGAGTAATCAGATACGGTACCAGCGCGTATGCGCTGACGCAGCATATATTCTTCATAGAGCCTTCGCCGTCGAACAGGGTACAAAGTGACCAGTTACCGATAACCCATGTGAAGAACAGAACGATTGTTTGTACCAGAAGCGGTACAATGTTGAATACCTTTACATAGCTGTTGTTGAACAGGAAGCCTGTCATAACCTGCTGGCAGACGGTAATAATGAAGAAGCAGAATACTATTACCATCGAAACCTTCATTGAATAGGCTTTCTTCCAGCGCAAGTCCTCAAAGCCCTCAAAGGGATGTCTGGCTACATAAAAAGGCCATTTCCAAGCGGGCATATCCAAATCAAATCTCATAGTTATTTACCTCCCGCTTTTTTCTTTTTTCTCATTTTCAGCAGCTTGCTCAGTACAATAAGCAGAACAATAACCACCAGAATGACTATCATGAAAATGTTGAAGTTGTCGCGGACAAACTGCATACGATACTGCTTGAACGCTCTGTTGTAGCCTGCACGGCTGTTGCGGTAGAAGTAGTCCATAGCGGTTTCGTAGTTGCCCTGCGAAAGCTCAGCGTTGCCGAGGCCGATATAAGCGAACCAGTAGTTGCTGTCGCGGCTGAGAACCTCCATCCAAGGCTCACGTGCCTCTTCATATCTACCGAGTGAGTAAAGGCTCATTGCTTCGTGAACAATATCACCGAACTCGGTACGCTTGAAGGTTGTTATCGAGCACTTACGGCTGTCAAGTACATATACAACGCTGTTGTATGCTTCGATTGCACTTACCGATGTGAACAGACCCTTCTGGTTGCCCTTGCCGCCGTAGATGAACAGCAGGTCGCACTCGTCTGTGTACTCAAATATACGTCCGTTGCCGTAGTCGAGCAGTCTGATAACGCCGTTTTCATCTACGTCTACATCGTTTATCTGTGAGCCGTAGGTTGTACCTTTATAATAGTAGGTAGCCATATCACCGTAGGTGTAATCCGAGAAACCGAGGTTTATCAGTATGTTTTCACCTGCGGGGTTCATCTTCTTGAATACGTCGGTGGTTGTCTTTTTAGACTCAGTAACCGTGTAGATAAAGCCCTCATCATCGATATCGAAGTTTGAGAACTCCATAGGAACCGCCTGAATGAAGTTTGCGGCTGCCTCACGGTCGAGGATTGTCTTCCAGAACTTGTTCGCGATAGCCTGTGCCGTCTGCTCTACACGGTTTGCACCGAAGTAGTTGCTGAATGAGCCGTCGGGGGCGAACATTACCGCACCGGTGGTGATAGATTTGATGTTTACATAAACGTTGCCGGATACATCAACTACAACCTTGTTGGGCTGGAAGGTTACATCGTCCTCATAGAACTCCGAGGAAGGCTTTGTGAACTGCTGGAACACCGTACCGTCGCTGTACACGCCGAGCACGCGCTCGTTGTCATAATCTGCAATGTAAATCATTGTTGACTCTGCCTCTGTCTCGGCGTCATCAACGTGTCTTACAAATATGCCTCTCGGTCCGTTGAGTGTTTCATAACCCTTTGTTTCGGGGTTATAGAAATAATCCATTATTACAACCGGCTTTTCAAAATTTACGTCGGTGATAAGAATTCTGTTGTTTCCGCTGTCTACTATGTATAAATACTGCGTCTCGCGGTCGATATACATATCCGCAGGGTCGGCAAGCGAGCCCAGCTCAACGGTCTTTTCAACATCGCCGATTTCCTTCAGCTGCTCGTCGGTGTTGTATCTTGTGCCGGTGCCAAGGTCTATACCGGTAACTACCCGGTCAACGACATAGCCGGTCTGCGAGGGAACCGGATCGCCCCACCAGTCGTAGTTATAGCCTTCATACGGCTGGTCTGCAAAAGCGGCTGTGCTCAGCACCGAAAACGCCATTATTGCCGATATGGCGGCACAGGCGATTTTCTTCATCTTTGGCACTAAAATCATCCTTTCTGTATAATTTAATAGTAAATCAGTCTTTCAGACCGCTGTGCGCCATTGTTTCCATAACGCTGCTCTGACAGAAAATAAATACTATCATAGGCGGCAGCATCGTGATAACAACCGCGGCGGCGGCTACGCCCGCACGCGCAATACCGGCGGCGCCGATTTGCTGCATAACGGTCGGAATAGGTTTTAATGCCTCATTGTAAATGAACGAATAACCGGTTATCTGCCAAGCGCCCTGGAAAGCGAAGATGAGAAGTGTCAGCCATGCAGGCTTTACGTTAGGCATTACTACCTGCCAGCAAATTCTGATATGGCTTGCACCGTCGAGCTTAGCAGCTTCAATCATACTGTCGGGAAGCTGTCCCATGAACTGACGCATCAGGAACAGACCCATCGGAGTAGCTATGTACGGGAGGATGATAGCGAAGTATGTATCAATCATACCGAGAGTAGCCATTACCATGTACTGCATGATGTAAAGTACGGTACTTGTAAACAGCAGTGCTGTTTCGATAATTTTGTTGAGTAAGTTTACACCAGGGAATTTAACCTTTGACAGCGCATAAGCCGCAGATGAAGCAAATATGAGCTGTGCTACCGTAACAACAACCGCAACAAATACGGAGTTGAAAACGTATCTTGAGAACGGAACCCACATATTCGACGCAGTAGCAAGCAGGTCAGCGTAGTTCTGGTCGGTCATGTTGGTTACATAAAGTCTGGGCGGGAAGAGGAACAATTCCTCAACCGGCTTTAACGACTGAATGATTGACAGATAGATAGGGAATATCATGAACAGACCAAGCAGAGCAAGCAATATGAATATCGCAATATCGCCGCCCAGAGAACCGCCGTATCTTTTTCTTCCCTTCTTAGTTATTTTCATAACTACCTTCCTTTCTTAGAGAAAAATACATAATGCAATCCTCCGATTAGTCAAGATACTTGCCGAGGAGCTTTTTGATACCCCAGTTAGCAAGCAGCATTACTGCGAACAATACAAAGCATATTGCCGAAGAATAACCCATCTCATAACGTATTGAGCCGTAGTCGAATGCGTGCGTCATAATGGTATGAGCCGCATAGTCTGTACTCGGGAAAGCAGTTAAGAAACGTCCTACATCACCTGCCGTAAACGAAGCGGTAATCTGCATAACCGCCGCGAACAGGAGCTGCGGACCCATAGCAGGAACCGTAACGAGCAACAGCTGCTGTGTACGGTTTTTGATACCCTCGATTGCGCCAGCCTCGTATCTGTCCTTCGGTATACCCTGAAGACCTGCACGAAGAGCAAGGAAGCCTGCGCCGAGCGAAATCCACAGCTGAACGATGATTACAACGCCCATGATGTAGTTTGCGTCGGTCAGCCACTGACGTGCGCTGTTGATGATACCGAGGTCGAGCAGATAAGAGTTTGCTATACCATAGGTATCGCCCGAGAATATGAGCTGCCATGTTGTATAAATGTTACCTGCCAGCGTAGGAGCGTAGAAGATGAAAGTGAATATCGTCTTGAGCGCTCTGGGCATTTCGTTTATGAGCCATGCAAGGATAAAGCAGAGTATGTAGCTTAAAGGTCCTGTGATGATTGCGAATACCAGCGTATTCTGAACAGCCTTTAAGAAAACTTCATCCTCAAGAATCAGTGAATAAAAGTTGTTTAGTCCCACAAACTGGGGAAACTGTACCATGTTGAAGTTCGTAAAGCCCATCGGCAACGAAAGCAAAACAGGTATGATTGTAAAAATCGTAAAGAGTATGAAGTACGGCGCGAGCAGTGCGTAAGCGCTGGCGTTTTTCTTCATCTCTCGCAGCGTATATCTGACTTTGCTGTCCTCGATATACTGCGTTTTCTCTTTAGTAAACAAACCGATAACCTCCTCAATATTTTACGGAACGGGGAGGAAACCCTCCCGTTCCTTCAAAAATCAGCTTTTCATACTTGAAAGCTCCTGATACTTTCTTACGATTTCCGACTTAATCTGGTCGTTGTAATTCATAAGAGTATAGCGCGGGTTGCCTGCGTCGTTTACAACCATTCTGAATGCGTTGTTTACGTGTCTTGTAACAGCATACGAAGCGGGGATAATAGGTACCTCGCGAAGCTCGCTCATCTGAGCAGATATCTTCTCGTACTCGGCTGTTGACCAAGGAAGCTGTACAAGCGCCTCGGTGTTAGCTGTATCAAAACGTCCCATAGGACCCATAAGAGCCTCAATCTGCTTACCGTAATCTACCTGAATATCTGTGCTTGTGAACCACTTGATGAACTCCCATGCGGCGGACTGGTTGGATACCTTATTGAAGATAATCGCACCGCTTCCGGCAGAGTTTGCTGCGTGGCTGATTGTTCCGTCCTCTCTCTTGGTGCCGGGAACTAATGTGAAGTCCCACAGACCCTTGATTTCCGGAGCCGCAACAGACAGCTGATTGTAGAATGTGTAAGGCTGAATAACCAGCGGCATCTCACCTGTTCTGAAACGTGAGAACGCATCGAATGTCTGGTCAAAGCTGAATACCGTGTAGAACTTAGTCCACTTGGTAAATACATTGATTGATTCCTGAGTCATAAAGTTTGTAAGGCTGAGCTTCTTTATGTCATCGGAAGTAAGGTTGCTGTAATCGGTAGAGTAAAGGTCCTCGTTGTAAATATCCTGTCCGGACTGAAGCATGAGCATTATGAAGGTGTTGCCCGCGTCAAATGTGTTGGACGAGATATTCTGAGGAAGGATAAGACCTACATCGAGATATTTTCTCTGGAGAGTCGGGAGCATTTCGATAAGCTTATCCCATGTCTCCGGAGGTCCGTCAAAGCCTAATTCGTCGAGTACGTCGGTACGGTAGAACAGCATCGGGAAGGTCTGCGAAACAGGAAGTCCGTAAACACCGGTGTTTGTACCGTCATTGTATTCGTAAAGGGTCATTGCGTCATCCGCAAATCGCTGTGTTACTTTCTCGTAGTCCTTGAACTGCGTCAGGTCAACCAGCAGTCCTCTTGCCGCAAGCTGTATCGGGAAGTCACCACCGATGAACAGTGCGATTTCGGGTCCCTTGCCTGCAAGAGTTGCTTCAAGGATTGAGCCCTGTACAAGGTTTATCGAAGCCTGTGTACCGTTATAATCGGGGTTGGAGTTGAACTTGTTATCAACAAGGTTCTTTACTACGGTCGCCTGGTCACGCGCAAGGGATACCCAGACATCGAGTGAAGTTGCGCTTGAATCGGAAAGTACGGTGTAGTCCTCAAAGAACGAACCGATAAACGCATTGAAGCCGAATAAGAATTCCTCGAAGAAATTGCCTGTTGCAGACGCAAAATCCTCGTGGCAGGTTGCAATCTCAATATAGTCAAGCTCAAGCGGCTGGTCGCGGTAGTCACGCATCCATGCCGATACCGACGAGATGCTGTCCTTGATGCTCGACGCCATTATCGGGATATCTTCCTCGTGCTCGATACATCTTTCAAGGTAAATCGCCATTGTTTCGAGAGCCGCCGCCTCGGAGCCCTTCTTGGTGAGCTGCTCGATGCTGTCCTTTTCCGCGCGGAGACTTTCAACAATTCTCTTGAATGCGGGGATAAGGTCGGGGATCTTCTTTTCTACAAAGTAGTCGTTGAACTCATCGGGGTCGGGACCGGTAATCATGAGTATTCGTCTGTAGTACTGGTTAAGCTCGAGCACCAGGTCGTCCAGTCTCTGCATAACCGCACCGATTGAACCGGGTATAGCCTCAAGAGTTATTGTGTGCTCCTCGCCCGCCGTAAGGTATACATAGATGTCGTTTCCGTCAGCGTCCTTGGGAGTTACGTTGTACCAGTCTGAGGAGTAGATGAACTGTACATCATCAAGCTCCTTGCACGGAACCTTTCCGTCGATGTAGATTCTTCTGTTGGAGAAAAATCCTCTCATCTGGTTCTGTCTTGCCTTGAAGTTGAAGCGGTAGTAGCCGTCGTTCTCAACCTTAAAGCTGTAGGTTATTGCCTGTGTAGACTTGTTCCATGTCGCCTGACCTATGGTGTTGTACCTCTGCTTTGTCGGGTGATTGGGCTTTGTCATGTAGGTTGTTCTGTCGTAGGTAGCATACAGTGTAGATGCTGTCTTGTACAGAGGCTCTTCCGCCTGAAGGAAGATTGTATTTGTGCCGAGCTCCTCATTCTTTGAGGTGAGAGCAGGTGTGTTTTCAATCTGCTCGTCTGTCGGCTTGATTGCGCTGTAATCGATAAGCTCGTCATAATTCTTGAATGTAAACGAGTGGAATACCGCGTAGGTTCTGATGCCCTCGATTTCGAGAGTGTGCTTGCCCTTTTCAAGGTAGAAGAAGTAAGGCTCGTTGTAAAGACCTTCCTTATCCTTTATCGGGTAGCATACCCAGCAGTCGTATGTAATCTGGCCGGGACGCAGATCGTTATCCTTTGAGTCGCGCTTGATTTCGGATTCGTCCTTCCAGTAGCGGTCAAGCGTGAGATCCTTTGCGGCGGTGAAGGGATATTCGCCGTCGAGCTTGAGACCTATATCAAGAACCGTATTTGAGGTTTCGTTTCCGGAGATGGGATAATAGATAGCTTCAAGGTTGTAAAGACCGGTTTCCTCAACCTCAAACTCATATTTAAGCGTAAGCTTGTCGCTCTTCCACTTTATGGTGTTGAGCTTTTCAGCTTCAAGCTCGGTGCTCTCCGCAAGGAAGCCCTTGAGTCCCTGGAAGCCGTCATTTCCGCTGACGCCTACATCCTGAACTGCGTTTGATATCATTGCGACCTCTTCAGCATCGGTCGTACCCGAAAGGCTCGGGTTTACAAATGCGGTTCCGTCATAGACGCCGTCTGTATAATCGGCGGCATAGATTGTAATTTCCTTGTCGGGCTTTGCGACATTTTCATCAAGGTACTTATTGTAATACTTACTGTACTTACCCTCTGTACCCGCGACTTCGATGCTTGATACGCTCGACTGGTTTTCACTTTCGGATTGTGCTGCAGAATCATCGCTGGACGCCGTTTCTGCACTGACTGCGGTTGATGTAAATGCCAAAGACGAGATAATTGTCGATACGGACAGAATACCCGCCAATGTTCTTTTCATCCTGCTAAGCTTTGTTGCCACAGTAAAAATCCACCTTTCTGAAAAATATGTGTTTATGCTGAATCGATAATATACTGATATAATCGACTTATTAAGGAAATTTATCGGGTAGTGTTGTAGTCGGAGTTGTATACGGAAATCTTTCCGTCCTCCAACTCAACTCTCACCTTATCTCCGCCCTTTATGCCGAGGGCTTCGAGATATTCTTTCGGAATCTGCAGGCGTCCCGCACGGTCAAGCACCACAAGCTCCTCGTGGTCGGTGCGGCTGTTCATGAGTTTCTCATGCTCTGCACGCTGCTGTTCGCTCATTTTCTCCAGCTCGCCGAATGACAGCGGCACGGCCTTTTTCCTCAGCATCTCGCTTGAGGTTCGTCCGTCGCGTATCGCCACCACTCTGTCTATCGACTTTGAGAGGTTGGTGTCATGAGTTACTATTATTATTGTAACGCCCGTCTGACGGTTCAGGGTTCTGAACACGTCCAGTACCATCGCCGCGGTCTTTGTGTCAACCGCACCGGTAGGCTCGTCTGCAAGCAGAAGACTGGGGTTGTTTGAAAGCGCTATTGCTATCGCGACTCTCTGCTGCTCACCGCCGGAAAGCTGACCGAGCAGGGAATTCTTTCTCCCCTCAAGTCCGACCATCTCCAGCAGCTCTACCGCCCTTTCGTGCCGGTTTTTGTGCCCCGACAGCAAAAGCGGCATCTCAACATTCTGTATCGCGGTAAGGTACGGTATCAGGTTTCGCGCGTTGTTCTGCCACACAAAGCCTACCGTCTCGCGCTTATATTTGATCAGATCCTTTTCGTCAAACTTCAGCAAATCCTTGCCGTCAACAAAAAGGCTTCCCGCAGAGGGCTTATCGAGTGCGCCGAGCATATTGAGCAGGGTAGATTTTCCGCTGCCGCTCGCTCCGACTATTCCCATCAGCTCTCCGCGCTCTACCGTAAGGTCAAGACCCTGCAGAGCCATAACCTCGACCTCGGTGGTCTTATATATCTTTACAAGATTTTCACACTGCACCATCACGTTTTCGGGAGGCGCAAGCATCACTCTCTGAGGCATTGTATATTCCCTTTCTTTAAAACGTGTAGCTTAGTCGTGTGTGGCGTCATTTACCGCTATGTCGGTTATTACACCGTCATCAAGCGTATATACAACATCACACAGCTCCATCATCGCGGTATCGTGCGTAGTCATTACTATCGTAAGGCCGTCGGTATGTACAAGCTCCTTGAACAGCCCCATTACCGCAAGTCCCGTCGGCGTGTCAAGCGCGGCGGTTGGCTCATCTGCAAAAATCAACTTAGGCTTGTGAGAAATCGCTCTCGCAATCGCCACTCTCTGCTGCTCGCCGCCCGAAAGCTCGCCGGGACGGTGGTGCATACGTTTTTCAAGTCCTACCCTTATCAGGCACTCCTTTGCCCGCTTTGTCCTTTCGGAATACGGCATACCTACAAGCCGCATGGCAAACTCAACGTTTTCAAAGGCGGTCATGGTAGGTATAAGAGCCACCGACTGGAATACAAAGGACATATCGTTTCGGCGGAGCTTACCCCGCTCGCCGTCAGAGAGCGCCGTTATTTCCTTATCACAGAAATAAACCTCGCCCGCGCTCGGACGGTCAAGAGCTCCGAGGATATTGATAAGCGTGGTCTTTCCCGAGCCTGAGCGGCCTCGGAGAACAACCAGCCTGTTCTCCTCTACTTCAATATTTATGTCCTTCAGTGCATGAACAGTAGTCTTGTCGTTGATTTTAAAGCTTCGCGATACGTTTACCGCTTTTAAAATCGTTTTCATACAAACTTATTATCCTTATAATCCGTTCAATCCGGGCGCGGATTTTGTAAACCCGCCGCTGCCTGTTACATTGTTTTTTAAGCATAATGCACAATTGAACACTGTTTACAGGGCGATATTCACTATCGTTTTAGAAATAATGTACAAAATCGCCCAAAGGTCTATAACGTAGTAATTATACCAAATTTTCACCTGACTGTCAAGGTTCATAAAATACTTTTCACAATGGCAAAATCTTTTTGGTGCAATTTACAAGCGTAATTTTTTGTTGGCTAAATGCGACAAAGTTTTTATGCAAATTTTGTGAAAAACGACGAGTTTACATTCAGTTTACACAATATCTTGTTGTTTTGAAATGTTCAAATTCTATTTCGTATGTAAACGATTTCCATTATAGACCCATATTTTTTGCAATTCCGGCAATCAGTTAACTTTGTTAATCAAATTTTGTTAAATTTGCACAAAGAAATTCAGCGATTTTTTTGCCTAACTTTCACAAAATTTTACTTAATAATCTGATGTAACTCATGTAAACGTTTCAATGCTCTCAGATATTTCCATCCACTGTGTGGTAAGCTCGTCTTCTCTCTGCTTCATTTTGTCTATTTCAAGCGACAGCTCCATCGCCTTTTCATATTCCGAGGCGTACTCCGGCTGTGACAAAAGCTCGGTGCTTTGGGCAATTTTTGCCTCCAGCTCGTCTATTTCTTTTTCGGTTCTTGCGAGTGCGGATTTCAGCTTTCGCAGACTGCTCTCGCGCTCTTTTCTCAGCTTGTAGTCATCCGGCTTTTTCTGTACAGGCTTTTCGGTTTTCTGAACGTTTTCCGCGGCGGCGATATAATCATCATAGTTTCCGTTTATCTCAGTGGTTCCGTCCGCGCCGAGCAGAATAATCCTGTCGGCCAGCTTGTTTATCAGGTATCGGTCGTGCGACACGACAAGCAATGTTCCGCCGTAGGATATAAGCGCGTTTTCAAGCGCTTCGCGCGAGTGTATATCAAGATGGTTTGTCGGCTCGTCGAGCATAAGCAGGTTAGAGCCTTTCAGCATCAGCTTTAACAGCGACACCCTCGCCTTTTCCCCGCCGCTGAGCGTGCCCACGCTCTTGAACACATCGTCCCCCTTGAATAAAAACGATGCGAGTGCGGTACGCACCTCGGTCTGCGTCATACGAGGATAGTCATCCCACACCTCATCCATCACCGTTTTTGACGGGTCGAGGTCGGACTGTGCCTGGTCGTAATAGCCGTATTCGATATTTGCGCCGAGCCTGTAGCTTCCGCTGTCCGGCTCGTACTGACCGGTGAGCACCTTTAGCAGGGTGGTCTTTCCACAGCCGTTTTCACCCAGTATAAAGACGGTTGTATTTTTCTTTATGTCGAGATTTACATTTTCAAACACGCGCTTTCCGTCAAAGGATTTGCTGAGATTCTTTGCGATAAGCACGTCGTTTCCGCCGCCCTCCCTGCACTTAAAGGCGAACTTTATGCTGTCGGGCAGTTCCTCCGGCTTGTCTAGCGTTTCTTTCAGTCTGTCCGCCTGCTTTTGCTTTGACGCTGCGGTTATAAAGTTGTGCTCCTGACCCCAGCGCTTTTGCTGCTCGACTATGCCCTCAATTCGATTAATCTCCTTTACGGTGCGGTCGTACACTTTTTGCTGTGCCTCGCGCGCTTCTTCTTTAAGCGCGAGGTATCGGGTGTAGTTGCCCTTATACTCGTGCAGTTTGCCGTTTTCCATCTCAAAGGTAACATTTGTCACCTTATCGAGGAAATATCGGTCGTGCGATATTACAATATATGCGCCCTTGTACTCGGAGAGAAATTTTTCCAGCCACTCGCAGGATTTTATGTCGAGGTGGTTTGTCGGCTCATCGAGCAAAAGGACGTTGCTGTCGGATAACAGCAGCTTTGCAAGCTGTGCCTTGCTTTTCTGACCGCCGCTGAGTACGCTGACGGGTCGATTCAGCATATCCCGCTCAAAGCCAAGTCCCGTAAGCGCCGAGGTGACCCTTGCGCGGTAGACAAGTCCGCCCTCGCGCTCGAACCGCTCGCGAAGCTGCATCTGCTTTGAGAGCGTAGCCTCGCTGTGGTCGCCGCAGTCTATGGCAAGCCCGATTTCGTAAAGCTCCTGCTCCATATCGACAAGCGGACGGAAAATCTCCAGTACCTCGTCAAAAAGCGTAAGGCTTTCATCGCGTATGACGTACTGCTCCATATAGCCTATCTTTACGCCCGCCGCCTTGCTTATGCTTCCGCTGTCGCTGTCCGCAAGTCCGTTTATTATGCGGAAAAGCGTGGTCTTTCCGCTTCCGTTTACCCCGACGAGCCCCGCTCTGCCGTCGTCCTCAAGGCGAAAGCTCACATCGGAAAACAGGGTTTCCCCGCCGAATGATACCGCAAGGTCGGTTCCGCTCATTATAATCATATCTGCCGTTCCTTCCTTAATATTCACTCATTTTGGTAATATTATCTGCCTTTTTCCCGAAAAAAGCGGTCAGGGAATTTCTTCCTCTGACCGCCGGTTTATATGCAATTAGAGCGTGTTACTGTTTGATTTTTTCGGGCTTGTACATATCAAGCGATGCCTGGCTCAGATCCATCGGATAATCCTTTGCGATTTCGTTCAGAACCTCCTCAAACTCCTCGTCCTTCATCTCATGGAGAATATCAAGACGGTTTTCAAGATACCAGTCCTCACGCTCAAGGAGCGGACGTCTTACGACTACATAATAGACAGTTTCGTCCTCATATACGCCGCCGTCATTTTCTTTAAGCTCGAACATCCACTTGATAAGCTCCTCGCTCGGAGAAGTGTCCGACTTTGCGATAAGGAACTCGTGGTCGTGCTCTTCTTCCTCAGCTTCTTCAGAGCCGCTGCTTGTCGTGTCGTCCGACGTGTCACTTGATGTATCGTCTGACGAAGCGGTATCGGTTGAGCTTTCGTCTGATGCGGAAGAATCGGTGCTTGCGTCTGAGCTTGTATCAGCCGCCGCTTCTTCTGCTTCTGCCTTTGCCTTCTGCTCAGCTACATATTCCTCATAATCATGATAAACAGCGTCATAATCCTCGCCGGACTTTATTCTTTCGAGGTAGCCGTCCGCAAGCGCCTTAACCTCAGCCTTGCCCTCGTCGCTCTCGATTGTATCGCCGTAGCCGTCTGTCAGCGACACCTGGATAACCTGGAAGCGTCCGTAATTATCGTTGAAGTAGGTCTCAATATCCTTTTCGTCGGTAGCTGTTACACCGTTTTCGTCATAGTAGGCGTCAAAAAGCTTATTATACATTTTTCTTACCATCATGACCGATTCGTAGGACTGTCTGCTGACGCCAAGCGACTCATACTGCTCACCATAGGTTATGCCGAGCGAATAGTAGCCGTAGTATGTCATTTCCGAAGCCCAGAAATCCTTTGCGTTCGTCTTTACCTCTGCCTTTTCCTCATCGGTGAGCGTAAGTCCCATTTCCTCAAATTTCTTCTGTACGGCAACATACTGCTTTATAAACTCCAGTGTGCGCTCCTCGACATACTGAGAATAAGGCTTTTCCTGTACATTATAGTTGAAATAGCTGAAATTTTCTATCTGTGACGAGCTTGTGCCCATCTCGGAAAGCTGTTCTTCAACCTCGGTGTTTGCCTCCTGTATAGCCGCAAGCTCATACCAGAGATAAACGCCCGCCTTGATTTCGGTACCGTTGATAGAACCCATTGTCGAAACATCCGCACAGCCTGCAACTGACAGTGCCACAGCGACAGCACATACCGCCGCAATGATT
Organism: uncultured Clostridia bacterium; assembly: GCA_945921635.1. GTDB lineage: Bacteria > Bacillota > Clostridia > Oscillospirales > Ruminococcaceae > Ruminiclostridium_E. The sequence goes on along the minus strand of CAMEKZ010000002.1, from coordinate 17,304 downwards.
TTCTTAAAAATTTTCATTTGCAATCTCCTTGTAAGTTTTATCGCAGTGTGACGCCTGCGGCCTCCAGCGCTTTAAGCACCTTTGCCACGCTTGCGTCCGCCTCCTCGTCCGTCAGCGTCGAGTCTTTCTTTCTCATTATCATCTTGTATGACAGGCTCTTTTTGCCCTGCGGCACCTGCTCGCCCGTATACATATCAAAAAGCTGAACAGCTTCGAGATGCTTTGCGTTTTTCTCAATCACCGCGACTATGTCGGCGCTCGGCATATCAACATCGCACAAGAGGCTGAGGTCTCTGTAGGTTGACGGGAACTTTGGCAGAGGAGTGTACTTTACTTCGTCTCCCGCCGCCTCAAACATGACCTCCATTTTGAGCACCGCGCAGTATACCTCGGTGTTTACACCGAAGTTTGCCGCTGACTCGGGGTGTATCTGACCGATATATCCGAGAAGCTTGTCACCGCACATAACCTTAGCGCATCTTCCGGGGTGGAAGGTGGGGTTGTTCTTCTCGGCGGTGTAGCTTACGTTCTTTACTCCGAGCTTTGCGATAATTTCCTCAGCCGCGCCCTTTGCGGTGAAAAAGTCCTCGCCTGCGCCGTAAAGCGCATAGCACAGCACGTCCTTTTCTACCGGCAGAGAGTCGTCACCCGTAGGGAAGTACTCTCTCGCTATCTCGAAAAATCTCGCCGACAGATTGCGGTTGTTCCAGTTTCTCCTTACAACCTCCATCATCGAGGTAAGCGCGCTTGTACGCATTACGCTCGTGTCCTCGCCGAGCGGATTTCTGATAACCACACTCTTTTTATCTTCATCGTTCATTCTAAGCAGGTCATAATCCTTAGGCGAGATGAAGCTGTAGGTCATAACCTCGTAAAAGCCGAGCGCAAGCGCAAGGGAGATAACCTTGTCCTCAAAAATCTGAGAGGGCGTTCTCTTGCCCTGTGAGGACAGCTTAGGTATAGTGGACGGGATTTTGTTGTAGCCGTAGATACGCGCTACCTCCTCCGCCACATCGCACGGCAGGTGCATATCTATTCTCGTGGGCGGTACGGTGATTTCGCCGTTTTCATAGCCAAAGCCGAGCCGCTTTAATATATCTATCTGTTCTTCTTCGGAAATATCCGAGCCTAAGAACTCATTTACCCACTTATAGTCATGCTTTAACTTTTCGGGTACATATTCCGAGTGGTTTACATCGATTACGGTGTTTATAACCTCGCCGCAGCCGAGCAGCTCGATAAGCTGAAGCGCTCTTTTCAGCGCCCGCTCCGCGTTTACTGGGTTCAGTCCCTTTTCAAATCGTGAGCTTGCCTCGGTTCTTTCTCCGACCTTTTTCGCGGTGCGCCTTACCGATACGCCGTCAAAGCAAGCCGCCTCAAACACAACGGTGGTGGTGTCCTCCATGATGCCGCTGTGCTCACCGCCCATTACGCCCGCAATCGCGATAGGCTTTTTGCCGTCCGCGATTATCAGCATCTCGGGGGAAAGCTTTACCGGCTCTGCCATCTCGTCAAGGAGCTTCAGCGTCTCGCCCTCTTTTGCGTTTCTTACAACAATCGTATTGTCCTCGACATATCTTAAATCGAATGCGTGCATCGGGTGACCGTATTCGAGCATTACGAAGTTCGTAATATCGACAAGGTTGTTTATCGGTCTTACGCCGCTCGCTTTAAGTCTGCGCGCCATCCACTTGGGCGACGGTCCGATTTTTACGTTCTTTACCATAGCCGCCATATAGCGTGAGCAGAGCTTTGTGTTTTCTACCCTTACGGTAAGCTCTTTGTTAATATCACCGTCAACGCCCTTGAACTCCGGTTCTTTATAATTCAGCGGTGTTTTAAAGATTGCGCTTGCCTCCTGTGCAAGTCCGAGTACAGACAGGCAGTCGGGGCGGTTGTTAGTAATCTCAAATTCTACTATGGTATCATCAAGCTGTAAGGCCTCGCAGATATCCATGCCGGGCTTAAAGCTGTCTATGTCGGGATCGTTGTTCAGAATAAGTATTCCGTCGTCCGCAACGGGATAGTCAAAATCGTCCTTTGTAAGTCCCAGCTCCGCATACGAGCACATCATACCGTTGCTCGCAACTCCGCGCAGCTTGCCCTTTGTTATCTTAGTGCCGTCAGCTATCACGCTGTTGTGCATACAAGCGGGCACTACCGCGCCGACAAACAGGTTCTGTGCGGCGGTCACTATCTGCACTGGCTCATCTCTGCCTGCGTCGAGCTGGCATATCCACAGCTTTTCGCTGTCGGGGTGACGTTCGAGGCTTATTACCTTTGCTACAACTATATTGGTGAGCGGGTCGGACATCTTTCGGTAGGTTTCTACCTTAGAACCGCTCATTGTCATTTCATCGACAAATTCTTTTATCGGCATATCGGCTTTGACGTAGTCGTTAAGCCATCTCATTGATAAATCCACTATTATATCTCCTTTTGTTCGGCTGTGCCTTTAATGTTCGGTTTTTACTTTATCAGAACTGCGACAAAAATCTCAGGTCGTTTTCATAAAGCAGACGCATATCGTCGATGTTGTATCTCATCATCGCGATACGCTCAAGTCCTATACCGAAGGCAAAACCGCTGTACTCATTGGGGTCGATGCCGCAGTTTATAAGCACCTGCGGGTGTACAAGACCCGAGCCGAGCATCTCTATCCAGCCCTCGCCCTTGCATAGTGAGCAGCCCTTGCCGCCGCACTTGAAGCACTGGAGGTCAACCTCGGCGGAAGGCTCGGTGTACGGGAAGTGGTGCGGACGGAAGCGGAGCTTGATGTCCTCGCCGTAAAGGCGCTTTGCCCACATCTCAAGCGTACCCTTTAGGTCACCGAAGGTGATTTTCTTATCTATGACAAGTCCCTCGCACTGGTGGAAAATCGGCGAGTGGGTAGCGTCAACAGCATCCGAGCGGTAAACTCTGCCGGGGCTGATGATAGCTATAGGCGGCTTATTTTCAAGCATTGTTCTTATCTGTACAGACGAAGTCTGTGTACGGAGCAGGATTTCATCGGTTATATAGAATGTGTCCTGCGGGTCGCGCGCGGGGTGTCCCTCGTCGGTGTTAAGCATATCAAAGACGTACTTTGTCTGCTCTACCTCGGGGCCGTCTACTACGGTGTAGCCCATACCGCGGAATATTTCCTTCAGCTCGTCAAGCACGATGTTGAGCGGGTGTCTTACGCCCATTGCCTGTGTCTTGCCCGGCATCGTAACATCGATAGCCTCTCTTTTCAGCTTCTGCTCCATGAGTGCGGATTTAAGCTGTGCCTGCTTGTCCGCGATAAAGCCCTCAAGCGACTGTCTTACCTCGTTTGCAAGCTGGCCTATTACGGGGCGCTCCTCTGCGGAAAGCTTGCCCATTGATTTGAGTATTGCGGTAAGCTCGCCCTTTTTACCGAGATATTTTACTCTCAGTCCGTCAAGATCCTTTACATCGGTGCAGGCGGAAACAGCGGCGAGTGCCTGCTCCTTTATATTCTGTAACTGCTCTTTCATTAAAAAATCCATTCCTTTTACTAAAATTTACAATGCGATATATAAAATCCGTTCATATCATCACAGCCCGAAGGCGATGGAACTTATATGTTCCACGGATAACACGACCTTTCCGATTGCGGCGGTGTCGCCGATATTTATATGTACTTAATGCAAAAGCGGACACGGCAAAATGCGCGCCGGTCGCTTTATTTTTAATAAGACATAAGTCTACATAATAAACATTATAACAGAAACCGATTTCATTTTCAAGTACAAATATGCAATTTTCATTATTTTTTCTGTTCATGAACGTAAAAAAAGCCGCCGCGGGAATCCGCGGCGGTCAGACTGTCGATAAACCCGCATATCTTCAAAATGGGGTTTGGGGCGAAGCCCCAAGCAAGGTTTATGCGCTTTTATAGCGTTGCCTCGTGCAACGCTTTGGGCGCATACCCCCGCATCCGTACGGGGTCGCAGGGGCGGCAGCCCCCGATTTTTCCCCCTTCCTTGGGGAAAGGGGGTCAGGGGGTTAGGGAAGATTAGATTTGAAGTATCAAAATAAAAATCATAATAACTTTTTCGACAAGCTGAGCCGCCGCGGAAATCCGCGGCGGCCTGAAACTCGTTATAAATTATCTTCCTGATTATCAGCCTGCAAAGAACATATCCATATCATTTGCGCTGTAAGAGGTGGGATATGAACCTACAATAGATGAACCGATGGTATCGTTTGAAGTAAAGCTGATTTTCGACTTGCTGAAAGCGCCCGAGCCTGTTCCGTCATCGCTGAGTATATTGATGTCGTCCTGTGACCAGTAGCTTACAAGCACTCTGCACTGGCTGTCTACCAAAGCGTAGTAGTAGCCGTAATCATCGGTTGTGCTGTAGCTGTTGAGTGCGTCTAAAAGCTCTCCGGAGGTCTGTACGGCGGGTGTCTGCATACATTTATATCCCGTCACGGAGGTCTTGTCATCTGCACTTACCGAAAGCTCTACCGAGGTAAAGCCCTTTTCCGGCTCTGCATGAGCCATCACATAGAGATATGTAGCGTTTTTTCCGTCGTGAGCGTCCTTTGCACACTTTGTTGCGCCCTCCTGCTCAAACTTGAAATACCCGTCAGTAACAGCCGCATCGGTATTTGACGCCTTGTAGTCTATAAATACGCTCTGTGCCGCATAGTAAAAGCTCTTAGCCTTTGCCGCCGCCTCCTGCGGCTTGCCTGAATTTGCAAACATCGGGAGCATTATTGCAGACAGCACGGCAATTATACCGAGAACTACAATAAGCTCTATAATAGTAAAGCCCTTGCGGCTTTGCAACCGTTTAATCATATACCCCTACCGTTCCTTTCCCAAAATAAACTGCATAAAAGAAAGCAACTTTACAGAAACGCGCTCATCTATATAAGCTAATTTTACCATATTATTTTTATAATGTCAACAATTTTTTACATAGAGCACAAATTGTATCTTACGGTAAAAATTTACGGGGCATAATTTTCAGGCAGCTTACTGTGCCTGCGACGCACTGCCGGAGCTGTCCGAGCTTTCTGACACCTGCGGCTGTTCGCTGTCAGAGGTCTGAGAGGCAGACGATGCTCCGTCCGGAGAATTATCGGTGGCTGTAAACACCGAGCCGCCCGCGTTTATCGCTCTGATATTTCCGTTTTCGTCAAGGTTTATTATAAAGCCGCTTTCGGGTATCGAGCCGGACACCCGCATACCCTCGCCCTCCTGCTTTACCGATATGTTTTCGGGCTTTGCCGCCGCGTCAAGGCTGTCTGTTATGTAGCCGACTGCGGTCTTAAACGGCACCTCTGTATCGTTATAATCGAATACAATCCCACTGTAGGTGACGGTGCATTTATCCCCCTCGTCGGTTATTATCATACCGCTTACACTGTCGGGCGCGGTAAAGGTGACTGTCCATGTATCGCCGCTTCGTGAAAAATCGGCGTTTGCAGTGACATCTCCGCATTTAAGCTCACCAGACAGGCTCATATCACCCGACAGCTCGGGCGGCTTTATTGATGAAGATTTACTGCACGAGGTCAGCAAAAGCGTACTAAGCAGAATAGCTGCACAAAACATTGTCCTTGACATAGCATCAGATTCCTCCCTGTGTTATCGGACAACGTTTTACAGGTCAGTCTTTTAGGATATAAGGATAAAGCTCCGGCAGCTCAGACGGAAGTATCCCGCACATACCGCGGCTTTTTGCGGCAAGCTCAGCCGCACAGCCGAACAGATACATACCCAGCCGCACAGCGTCCGGTATAGCCATGCCCTGTGCAAGCAGTCCCGCGACGGTACCCGTGAGCGTGTCGCCGCTCCCCCCCTTTGCGAGGGCGGCATTTCCGCTCATATTCACCGCGGTAAAGCCGTCGGGCGCGGCGTATACCGAGTATGCGTCCTTTAAAATAAGGTGCACTCCGTGCTCTCTTGCGAAGTCAGCCGCCGCCTTTAGCTTGTTTTTAAGCACATAAGACAGCTCATACCCGCTGATACGGCAAAATTCTTTAGGGTGCGGAGTTAAAATAAGCCTGTTTGTGTTGTCCCTTAGCCCATTTATATGCGGTGCGAGCGAATTTATTCCGTCCGCGTCAATAACAATCGGACAATCGGTATTTTTTATCAGCGCGTCAACCACCGCATAGGTGTCTCCGCTGTTTCCCATGCCGCAGCCTACCGAAATCGCGGTCGCGCCCTTTGCCGCACTCAGGATAGTATCGATTTCGGCAGCCTTTATGTTTTTCTCTGCGCCAAGCGGTAAAAGCACACATTCGTGCAGATTTACCGATACACAGGCAGTCACCGTATTCACCGACGCAAGGGTCACAAGTCCCGCTCCGGTACGCAAAGCCGCGTTTGTCGAGAGCCACGCCGCACCGATACAGCTTTCGCTGCCCGCAACATTCAGCAGTCTGCCGAAGGTGCCCTTATGCGATATTCTCTTTCTTTTCGGGAAAAGGCGGAGCAGCTCCTCATCGCACAGCACGGCGGAACAGCCGCCGCTGTAGCACTCCGGAGATATGCCTATATCAAGCAGGATTATCTCTCCCGATTTTTCACTGCACGGCGCATAAAGCTGACCGGTTTTGACAGCGCCGAGCGCAAAGGTGCAGTCAGCAGAAAACGCGCTGTTATCCGCCTCGCCGTCAAGCGCATTGCAGCCCGACGCGATATCCGCGGAGCATTTAAAGCACTCAAGGTTATTGCAATAATCAAACAGCCGCGCCGCACCCTCGGACAGCTCTCCGTGAAAGCCGGTGCCGTATACGCAGTCTGCGATTATATCTGCGGCATCGAGCAGGGCAAAAACTGCGTCGAGATTGCTCTCATAGCTTGTCACCGAAGCATAGAACGGCATATTTCTCTGATAGCTGTCTTTTGCAAGCTCAGTCTTTGGCATAGCGCCCGCTATGACAATTTCGGCACGGGCGCCGCGCTCGGATACCCGTCTTGCGAGGGCAAAGCCATCTCCGCCGTTGTTGCCGCTGCCGGCTAAAATAACCACGGTTTTGCCGCTCAGCGACAGCATTTCATCAAGCCTTTCGGCTATTTTTGCGCCTACGTTTTCCATAAGCACGGCGCAGGATGTGCCGCGGTGCTCGCACTCGCCCTCGGCGGCTTTCATCTGTGCGGGGGTTACAACAAAATGCTTTTCTGTGTATTTGTTCATAACGCTTACTTCCTTTGTAAAAACAGCCGCGGTAAATATAAATTGCCGCGGCCGATGCTATTTATTTTGTTTTATCCTTTTTCTCACTCTTGCCAGCGTCTTTTTTGCTTTCGGGAGTGTTTTTGCCGTCTTTTTCGCCCTTAGTGTCTTTTCCGTCCTTGTGCTTTAAAAAGTCCTTGATATTATGCTTTTCCTTGATTTTTTTCATATACGGCGGGTGGGGGAACATGACCGCCTCGCCGGTGTCGCTGTCGATATGGTGTATATCGCGGTACTCGTTTGAGTCGGACGGGAGGTTTTTATTTGAAAGTCCGTTTGCGACGCGGTTTTTGATAAGGCTGTAAATAACCGCAAACATCGGTATTCCGATGATAAGACCCGCAAAGCCGAATATACCCTGACCGAGCAGCATACCGAAGATAACCCAGAAGCTTGACAATCCGGTCGAGTCACCGATGATTTTCGGTGCGAGGATATTTCCGTCAATCTGCTGTATAATAATCATCATAATTATGAAGTACAGGCACTCCACAGGGTCGGAGAGCAGCAGCAGCAGTACGCACGGTACTGCACCGATAAACGGACCGAAGAACGGGATTATACTCGTCACGCCCATTATTACGCCCGCGAGTATTGCATAGTCCATCTGCAAAGCGCTCATTATAAGGATATACAGCGCGCCGATAATAAAGCTGTCGATAAGCTTGCCGGTGATAAATTGGCCGAAGGACTTGTGTATATCTCTTGTGGTATTTATAATCTTATTTGCGGTCTTTGTCTTAAACAGGCAGTAAACAATCTTTTTCGACTGTGCCGCGAAAAGCTCCTTGCTGTTAAGGAAGTATATCGCGATTACAAAGCCGAGCAGGAGATTTATGAAAATGCTGACTATATTCATAACGTTTGAGGTTATGAGCGTCCAGATATTGTTCATCTGCGGCAGAAGCTCGGTGGACAGCCATTTGTTGAGCATATCGGAGATACCGCCCGTGAACTGAAGCACATACGCCTCTATATCGGGGTAGTTTTTAAGCATACCGGATACCCAGTCGCTTATCTGCGTTACATAGCTCGGCATATTGCTTACAAGCAAAGTGACCGTATCAATTAGCTGCGGGAGCAGTATCCATATCATGCCTGTGAGCAATGCAAGCGCCAGTATGATAGTAAGCACCACGCTGAGTACTCTCGCAACCTTGCGTACCGGAAAGGTCTTGGGCGGCGGCTCCTCACCGGGGTGCAGCCTTTCAAACCGCTCGCGCTTTTTGTCCTGTATTGTGTAGAACAGGCGGCGCAGGCACGGCTTTTCGATAAAGGTTGCGACAGGCGCAAGTATATATGCGATTATAAAGCCGTAGAGCACCGGTGTGAGTATGGAGAGAAACGAAAAAATACGCTCTAAAATCTGCTCGACCTGTGACATACAGAGAAAGAACACGGTCGCGGCGGCTATTACCAAAAACGCGGTGACGCCCCAGTACAGATACTTTTTATCCCATTTAAAATTCAACAAATCAACCCCTTAATAAATCGGGCAGTGCAAACCTGAAAAATAATTCTGTATTTAATTATAGAATTATCGGCAGACATTGTCAAGTAAATTCGGAAAATCAGAATAAATTTTTCCGATTTTTGTCGTAAGGCATGACATACGTTCGGCGGCATTTATCCGGATATTATCATTTTGACCAAAAAAGCCGCTCGGCTGTGCGATATTTTTTAGCTTAGGAGTGTCGAAAAGCCTTGACATTTGCCGTTTATAAAGGTATAATAATAAGCAATATAAAGTCTGCTCTCGAAAATTCCGAAATTCTGATAGCGGGCTTAAATTTTAATCGGCGCCGAATTTGAGCACAGTTCATCTTCGGCATAATTTTACCGCGATGACAGAATACTCTGAGGCAAGCAGACAACAGCCTTGTGTGTTTGCCTCAAGGTTATTCTGCATCAGGCGGTTTGCACAAAAGTGCAGGAAAGGTAAGGTATTATCATGGCGTTTATTTATTCTGAGCCCTCACACACCTTCGGCGAATATCTGCTTGTACCGGGTTATTCTTCATCACAGTGTATACCCACAAACGTATCGCTGCGCACCCCTGTCGTAAAATTCAAAAAGGGAGAAGAAAGCTCAATCTACATGAACATTCCGCTGGTATCGGCAATCATGCAGTCGGTATCCGATGATAAGATGGCGGTGGCTCTTGCAAAAGAGGGCGGCATTTCGTTCATCTACGGTTCTCAGTCGGTCGAGGACGAGGCGGCTATGGTAGCACGCGTAAAGAGCTACAAGGCAGGCTATGTAAAGAGCGATTCCAACCTTTCTCCCGATATGACGCTTGCGGACGTGCTTGCGCTTAAAGAAAAGACAGGTCACTCCACAATGCCCGTAACCTCGGACGGCACACCCGACGGCAAGCTTGTCGGCATAGTTACCGGCAGAGATTACAGAGTATCGAGAATGACTACCGATACAAAGGTATCTACCTTTATGACCCCGTTTGAAAAGCTTATCACGGCACCCGCCGACACGACATTAAAGGAAGCTAACGATATTATATGGGAGCACAAGCTGAATTCCCTGCCTATCGTTGACGAAAACGGCGTGCTGAAATATTTCGTATTCAGAAAAGACTACGAGCAGCACAAGGAAAATAAGAACGAGCTGCTCGACAGCAAAAAGCGCTATATCGTAGGCGCGGGCATAAACACAAGAGACTACGCAGAGCGCGTTCCCGCACTTGTTGAGGCAGGCGCAGACGTACTGTGTATAGACAGCTCAGAGGGCTTTTCCGAGTGGCAGAAGCTGACTATCGACTGGATAAGAGAGCATTACGGCGACAGCGTAAAGGTAGGCGCAGGAAACGTCGTTGACAAGGACGGCTTCCGCTATCTTGCAGAGTGCGGCGCGGACTTTATAAAGGTAGGTATCGGCGGCGGCTCTATCTGTATCACCCGTGAGCAGAAGGGTATCGGCAGAGGTCAGGCTACCGCGCTTATCGATGTATGTGAGGAACGCGACAGATATTTTGAAGAGACGGGCATCTATATCCCTGTCTGCTCGGACGGCGGTATAGTTCACGACTACCACATGACATTAGCGCTTGCTATGGGCGCGGATTTCATAATGCTCGGCAGATACTTCTCGCGCTTTGACGAATCCCCGACAAACAAGCTGTTTGTAAACGGCAGCTATGTAAAGGAATACTGGGGCGAGGGCTCAAACCGCGCGAGAAACTGGCAGAGATACGATATGGGCGGCGACAAGAAGCTGTCCTTTGAAGAGGGCGTAGACAGCTATGTACCTTATGCGGGAAGTCTCAAGGACAACGTAAACCGCTCCTTGTCAAAGGTTCGCTCGACAATGTGCAACTGCGGCTGCCTTAACATCCCCGACTTCCAGAAGAATGCAAAGCTCACGCTTGTATCTTCTACAAGTATCGTAGAGGGCGGCTCGCACGATGTAATCCTCAAGGAAAACAGAGGCGCACGCTCAGAATAATCCGGTATAATTAAAATCCCCCGAAGGGTTCGCCCTTCGGGGGGGTTCTGTTTTAAAAGCCTTACTCTTTCGCGGGCTTTTCCCAATACTTCCGCTTATCCTCAGTAAGTCCCGCGATATAGTCCACCGAAACGTCATAGTATTTGGCAAACGTGACGGCTATATCAAGCGGGGTGTTCCTCTCGCAGTTTTCGTATCTGATATAGCTGTTTTTGGAGATATGTGCGATGATTGCACACCTATCCTGCGTCAGACCGCTGTCCTCCCGTATTTCTCTCAGCCTGTTCCTTAATATGCCCGCCATAATACACCTCCGAAAGCTTACACACTATCTTACACACTATATTGAAATTATAATAGCATATCCGAAAGTGAAATTCAAGGCGTTTTGTAATAATCAGTCAGCTATATTCATCCACACGCGCATTTCGCCGACTCCCCTGTTTGCCCATGTATAATAGGGTACGGCTGTCGCATTTGTCGGTGTGCGCGTGGGTCTGGTACTGCTGTACAGTTCGTCAAAGTCCTCATTTCTCACCGCGTTTACAATAATTTTCGCCGTGCCGCAAAGCAAGGAGCTGTCGTATTCGCAGACAGCGGGGGTATGTGATGTCAATAGTGACAGAGAGGTCACGCTGTCCTCGTTGTCCACGCCCTCAAAGCAGTATACAAGCGGGCCGCGCATAAGCGCCGCCATGCCGCTTACTGCGGGGATTTTTGCCGACGGGTATACAAAGTACGGTGTACCGTCAAGGGTCAGCTGTACGGTATCTCCGTCCGATACGTCAAGATATGCGTAGCCGTTTACCGGCTCTGCCAAAACTGCTTTTCCGTTTACTGTCAGGGTGTATTTTCTGCTGTAGGCGGGTATTCTCACCGCTAGTCTGCCCTCGCCCGATACGGCGTATTTTATATCAAACTCATAAGGATAATTTGTGTCGCATTTTAATGTGATGCCATTTTTAAAGCTTACCGTACCCGCGGCGTAAAGATGGCAGTACGCCGTGTCACCACTCTCGCCGTAGGCGTATTTGCCGAACGAGGCAATCAGCCTTGCGACATTCGGCGGGCAGCACGCGCAGGCGTACCACTTCGGTCGCTCGGGCAGGTCGTGCCATGCGGTCGGAGAAACGCCGGATATGCCGGGTATGCACTCCAGCGGGTTTACATAGAAAAAGCGCTTGCCGTCAAGCTGCATACCGCTCAGCACCGTGTTGTAGAACGCGCGCTCCATAATATCCGCATACTCGCCGTTTATCTCGTTTTCCAGCATCTTCTCAGCAAAGAACATCAGTCCAACTGACGCGCAGGTCTCGGCATAAGCCGTATCGGGCGGCAGGTCATAGTCCACGCTGAACGCCTCGCCTATCACCGTCGAGCCTATTCCGCCGGTGACATACATACGGCGGCGGGTTATGCTCTCCCACAGTCTGCGACACGCCGCAAAAAGCCCGCTGTCGCCGGTCTCGCCCGCGAGATCCGCCATACCGGTGTAAAGATATACCGCGCGTACCGCGTGACCGGTGGCGTCGCTCTGCTCTCTTACCGGCTTTGCGCTTTGCATATAGTTGTAATCGGACGGGTTGTTTCCCCATACCGTCCAGTCGCGCTTTTGCGCCTCTTTTTCGTAGAAATGCGGGTCTGCGCCCCTTACGCTTATAAAATGCTCGGCGAGCTTTAAACAATGCTCGTTTTTTGTCACTCTGTACAGCTTCATCAGCGCAAGCTCTATCTCGGGGTGGCCGGGATAACCCTCGGCTTTGTCCGTCACAAATCTTTTGTAGATATGCTCGGCGTTTTTCAGCATGACATCGAGCAGAGCGGTCTTGCCGGTCGCTTCGTAATACGCGCACGCCGCCTCTGCCATGTGCCCCGCACAGTAAAGCTCGTGACCCTCCATAAGGTTCTGCCAGCGCTTTTCTCTGTCCTTTACGGTAAAATATGTATTGAGATAGCCGTCCTCGTCCTGCGCCGCCGCGATAAGCTCTATCAGGCCGTCTACCGTCTTTTCAAGCTCGGGGTCGGGATTTGCCGCGAGCGAGTACGCCGCCGCCTCTATCCACTTTGCCGCGTCGCTGTCCTGGAAAACCATGCCGTAAAAACCGTCTCCAACATCTTCGCCGCGCACCGCCTTGCCCGCGTTTATAAAGTTCTGCACGACATGGCTTTTCTCAGCGCCCGGGATATTATCGCACAAAATATCATACTGATACGGGATAACAGTCTCGCGTATCAGCCTTTGATACCTGCCGATAAAGCCGTCTGCTTTATATGATTTTACCTGTATACCTGTCTGAATTTTCATACTTATAACCATTTCTTTCCTATTGAGGCGCAAACAACGGACCCCAAAATCTCCGATTTTTCAAACTTACGCACCTTTGGCAAAAATTTACGCCAAGCTGTTGATTTAGGCGTTTATATGTATTATAATCTTATCATAGAGTATTTTAAATGGAAAATTTGCTTTAAAATATGGAGGATTATCTTGAACGAGGTATATATAAGCGACAAGACGCTCCCCTTGCTTTACGACTGCGACTTTCGCACCGCGCCGACGCCGTTTTACCACGCGGACAGGCTTATGGATTTTCATGTGCTCATTTATGTCACAAGCGGGGTTATCTACGTCACCGAGGACGGCACAGACTATGAGATAGGTGCGGGCGGTCTTTTGTTTTTAAAAAGCGGTTTACGGCATTTTGGAAAGCATGAGATACCAAAGGGAACCGGTTGGTACTTCGCACATTTTGCCGCCGATACAGACGAAAATCTGCCGCAGTTTTCTAGCGGTGCGAATATCGGCTATGATTACCGTGAAAGCGCACTCATGCTTCCTAAAGTGTTGTCACTCCCCACCCGGAACGCAGTCAGGGACAGCTTTGCCACTCTTGTTGACGGCTTTCAATCGGACGATGCGAGGACAAGGTGGCGGCTTAATTCGATGCTCTTAGACCTGCTTTGCGAGATAGGATTTTACACTGATAGCGAGGTGCGCGAGCCGAGCCTGTCCGACAGGATTTGCGCCGCGCTGTCCGAGCAGATAAACGAGCCTTTTTCAGCCGAAAAGCTGGAGCGCCGCTTTTTCCTCAGCTACAAGCGCATGGCGGCGGTGTTTAAAAATGAAAAGCATATAACGATGCAGCAGTATCACAGTACGCTTAAAATGAACGCCGCCGCAAGGCTTATGCGTACCACGCTTTTGCCGGTGGGCGAGATTGCGGACGGGCTTGGATTTAATGATAAGCTGTATTTCAGCAAGTGCTTTGCAAAATACTTCGGGATAAGTCCGACGCAGTACCGCAGAGAAAACGGACGGTGCTGACAGACAGCAAAAGCGGCTGCCGCAAGTGTAAAAAGCACCGGCGACAGCCCACTTTAAAATTATATATTTTACGGCAAATCGAAGAAAATGCGGTTTCTGCCGTTATCCTTAGCGGCGTACAGCTTTTTATCCGCCGCGGAGAAAATCTCGGTAATCGTAGTGCCTGCGTCAAAGAATTCCCCGCCGCCGCTGAAGGTAAGCTCAATCCCCTTTTCCTGCTGCGAAAACTCTGCAAAATCGCTTCTGATAGAGTTCATTATCCCGCAGATTTCGTTTCTGTCAGAGATACTGAACACTATCATAAATTCCTCACCGCCGAAGCGGGTAGCCACGCCCTTGTCACCTATGCGGCTTTTGAGTATTTTTCCGAACTCGACAAGCACCCTGTCGCCGAAAACATGGCCGTATGTATCGTTTACCTTCTTGAAATAGTCAATGTCCATCAGCATGGCGCACGCCGTAGCCTCGCCCATGCCGTCGAGCTTTTTATCAAGATATTCCATCAGAAAGCGGCGGTTGTAAATTCCGGTGAGCGGGTCTGTATGAACCGCAACGCCCAGCATTTTGCTCATCTCGGTAAGCTCTCGGGTCTTCCCCTCGTATTCATCGATAATAACATCAATAATAGCAAGCACGGCAAAAAACACGATGAGAAACGAGCATATCAGAGCGCCCTTCATATTCTCGGTGGACTGGCTTAGCTCGGGAAAACAGTACCGTATCGCGAATGCCCCTATGTCAAACAAAAGAGCCAGCCCGACAAAAACAAAGCGCCGCCGTGTCGTGATAAAGGTGATAATTCCGACAAGTCCCAGTATCATATATACCATCGTACTCAAACCGTATGCAATAAATAGGAACGGAAACTCAAACAGGTTGACAAGTGCGAGTATAAAATACATACACGCCTTTATCCGATCCATAATTACGCCGAAAACACCGGCAAGAATCACAGCTGCCGCGCACACTCCGCAAACCGCGGTGCCGGATGTAAAGCCAAACAGAACGGCATTTGAAATAAAGCCTATCGTATTTGCAAAACCGGCAGTCAAAACCATGACGTAAAAAATACGCCGCTTGAAATCGGTATCTTTACCGAAAATTTTCTCTGTTATCATGGGTCACCTTTCTTTTATTCGATTGCTGTTTCTCTTTATATCTGTAAATCGCCTCTGTAAAAATAAATCTATACAGTTAAGTATAACATATTTTCGGCTTTAAATCAATGCCAAAAACACAATCATTGTCGTTTAATCTACAAATACGATGTTTTTTGCGCTCGGCTTATCAAGCATATAGACAAAGTAGACTTTATGTGCTATACTTATAAGCGGTGCCGTGTGAACAACTGCGTTTTGCGGCTTTAGCCATAACAAAAGGAGCTGATATTATGAGCGGCGAACTGACCGTATCGGATATAAAGAATTTGCCCGCTGACAGCTATATGCTGATTGATATAAGAGATGAATACGCCTTTACCGCCGGGCATATCGACGGCTCGGTAAACATACCGCAGAGCAGTCTTTGCAAGGTGGAGCTGCCGAGGGACAAAAAGCTGATTATCTGCTGCAAAAGCGGGATAATCAGCCGCGACACCGCAGACGAGCTGTGCGAGGACGGCTTTGACGCGTATAATCTTGCGGGCGGCTACTGCGACTGGCTGAGGGCGAAGCTTGAAAACAGCCTTATCGCTGAGAATGTTGAGAAAAGCATAAGGAAGAAATTTCACAAAACTCTGCTCAGCAAATTTACAAGAGCAATAACCGAGTACAAGCTGATAAACCCCGATGATAAAATTGCGGTCTGCATATCGGGCGGCAAGGACTCTATGCTGATGGCAAAGCTGTTTCAGGAGATAAAGCAGCACGGTAAATTTCCGTTTGAGCTTGTTTTTCTTGTCATGGATCCCGGCTACAGTCCCGAAAACCGCAGTATAATCGAGAAAAACGCCGAGGCGCTTGGCATACCCGTAACTATATTCGAGACGAATATTTTTGAGTCGGTATACAATGTAAAGAACAACCCCTGCTATCTCTGCGCGAGAATGAGGCGCGGGCATCTCTACAACAAGGCGAAGGAACTCGGCTGTAACAAAATCGCGCTCGGTCACCACTTTGACGATGTGATTGAAACCATACTTATGGGCATGATTTACGGCGGTCAGGTGCAGACCATGATGCCGAAGCTTCACAGCGCTAACTTTGAGGGTATGGAGCTTATCCGACCGATGTATCTGATACGCGAGGCGGATATAAAGCGCTGGCGCGACTACAACGACCTGCATTTTATACAGTGCGCCTGCAAATTCACCGATACCTGCACAACCTGCACCCCGACAAACACCGGCTCAAAACGGCAGGAGATAAAACAGCTTATCGCGGAATTGAAAAAGAGAAACCCTCAGATAGAGATGAACATTTTCCGAAGCGTGGAGAATGTAAATCTGAGGACGATTATTTCTTATAAGGACAGCGCGGGCGAGCACAGCTTTCTTGACGGGTATGAGGGGGATAAAGAGGGCGAAGAAATATAGTTTAGGCTTTATGTAAGAGTATATAACACGGCGGTATCGGATTTCCGATACCGCCGCATTTTTGCTGTGTCGCAACTATTTTGTTGTTTTGCCGGAAATGGTGGTGTAGCCGCTGTAGAGAGCGGTCTTTCCGCTCATCTTGTAAGCCTTTATTCTGAACTTATAGGTGGTGTTCTTTGAGAGAGAAGCTTTTCTGTAGGTTACGGTTGAATTCTTCGTAATCTTCGCCGCGCGTACCCATTTGCCGCCCTTGTACATCTCGATGATGTAACCGTCTGCGGAGGTATTCTTTGTCCAGTTAAGACGGAGTGCGTTAGAAGCTTTTCCGCCTATCTTGAGACCCGATACCTTTGAGGGGTTTGTGCGAGCCGCGAGTGTGCTTGTGTACTTGCTGTAGATAGCGGTATTTCCGCTCATCTTGTATGCTTTTACGCGGAACTTGTAGGCTGTTCCTGCTTTGAGGCCGCTTACTCTATAGGTGGTGGTTGCGTTGTTTGTTATCTTCGCAATTCTTACCCACTTGCCGCTCTTGTACTGCTCTACTATGTAGCCGTTTGCGTTTGCGTTTTTTATCCAGTTCAGACGGAGCGCGTCAGCCGCACGACCGCCGAGCTTGAAGCCGGTTACGGCGGACAGGGTGGTGCTTGTTAGCTTTGGTGTGTAGCTATCCTTGTAGCTGTAGCCGCATACCGAGCACTTGTGGAGGGTGTAGCCCTGTGATGTGGTGGTAGCGGTTACTATGGTAGTTGTGTATTTGTGACCCGTTGCGGGGATTTCCTGAGTTTCG
>CAMEKZ010000001.1 GCA_945921635.1 uncultured Clostridia bacterium | reverse complement strand
TCCCGGCTATTGATTTAAGCTCGCAGAGCACATCGGTAAGTGCGCTTTTGTCCTCCTCGATAATCAGAGAAAACAGAGCGTCGCCGTATGTCTTTTCAACCGAGGCCATATCAGCTCTCCTCTCCGATTTGCGCTAAAACAGAGTCGATAATCTTCTCGTTGTCCTGCGCGGTAATCTCCTTTTCGGCTACCTTTCCTGCCGCCATAACGACCATCTCGGAGATTTCTCCCTTGATTTCGTTTATCGCGCGCTTCTTTTCACGTTCGATTGATTCTTCGGCACGCTGTTTGAGCTTTGTCGCCTCGCTGTTTGCCTCTGCGATGATTTCCTCCTCGCGCTGCTGTGCCTTGCGGGTAGCGTCTGCGACAATTCTGTTTGCCTCTTCCTTGGACTCGGCTAGACGTTGCTCGTATTCCGCCTTTACGGCGTTAGCCTCGTTTTTCGCCTTTTCCGCCTCGTCCATGTCCTTATTTACCGTTTCCGCACGCTTGTCGAGTATCTTGCATACAGGCTTGTGCAGGAAAAAGAAATAAATCAGTACAATAATCAGCGTGTTTATCAGAGTGAAGACTATAGTATTGACATCTATGCTGACCAGCGAAAAGTGAGCCTGCTCTGTTTCCGCTGCCGCTCTGAGTAAATCTTCTACCATTATTCTTCAGTCCTTTCCATAGGGCTATACCCTTATTTTTGATTAAAGCTGACCCAAGAAGGGATTTGCGAACATCAAAAGCAGGGCGATAACCAGTGAAT
This sequence comes from uncultured Clostridia bacterium, assembly GCA_945921635.1. GTDB lineage: Bacteria > Bacillota > Clostridia > Oscillospirales > Ruminococcaceae > Ruminiclostridium_E. Next base: position 40,953 of record CAMEKZ010000001.1, on the reverse strand, counting down.
AAAGACCTGTTGTTTCTGCGAGAGCATCACCGATAATCATTGTTCTTGTGATTGCGCCCGATGCTTCGGGCTGTCTGCCGATTGCCTCTACTGCCTTGCCGCCGCAGAAGCCTTCACCGATACCGGGGCCGAGACCTGCTATCATAGCAAGACCTGCACCGATTGCCGATGCACCGAGTACGATTGCCTGTGATAAGTTTTCCATACTTATAACCTTTCCTTTCATCTCAGAGGCGGTTTTCCGAAATCGGGCAAACCGGCGGCATGAAAACAGGAATTATCATACGCCCTCTGTTTTTTAATCCTGCCGTGCAGGTGATTTTTCAGCACCGCACAAGCTTTTGTACGGTTAATATACCAACCTCTTTCGAGGGGTTAAACGTGGTTAGTCGTCCGAGCATTCTGCCATTGATACATACGCCATCGTCAGAGTGCAGAAGATGTACGCCTGTATAAACGACGAGAACAAATCGAAGTAGAGCGACAGTATCGCGGGTATGCCGATTGAGGCAAGACCGTTTGCTATCTGTCCAAGTGCAAAATAAACCAGTCCGCCGATAACCGAGCCTGCGAGGATATTTGCAAAGTGACGCAGCGTCTGGGATACGGGGTTTGCGATTTCGCCGATGATATTAAACGGGAGCATAAACGGCAGAGGCTCGATAAAGCCCTTGAAAAAGCCCTTTACGCCGCCTGTCTTGAACTTGTTGCGCTGAGTGAGCACAAAGGTCACTATTCCCCACGCGGCTATTACCGACAAATCCGAGGTCGGCGCGCGAAGTCCGAGCAGACCCATAAGGCTCGACAGTATCGAAAAGCAGAACAAAGCGCCGATATAAGCGGTGTACTTGTTGTACTTTACGCCCATGGTGTCCTTTACCATGCCGCGGAAAAAGGTGACCAGATATTCCGCAGCCATCTGTCTGCGGGAGGTTGCCTTTACCTTCAGATTTCTTCCGAGGATAAAGAAAACAACAGCGAGGATAAGCATAACTATCCATTGTACAACTATGCTTTCGCTGATTACAACACGCCAGCCGCCCAGATTAAAGCTGATTGATTCGAGAGGACCCTCTACGGTAAATTCTGCCGCCGTCTTTAAAAGGTCTGTCATATTTATTCAAATCCTTTCGTGGAAAATTTTGCTCTGAAATTATGCCTAAAATTCGCTCTTTTCTTTAAACGCCGCCACCGTATAGCCTATTTTCGGCACGAAAAGCGGCAAAAGCGCCGTAACAGGGTTTACAAGCTTAAAATACATAAGCGCCCCGAGTATTATGAACATTGCTATATATCTTGCGGCGTACCCGCCGTTGAGTGCGAGCTTTGCCGATTTTTCGCCCATATAGAGCGAGCGCTCCGCGGTAAGTCCCATAAGCACAAAGCTGCCGGAGGACAAAACCGTACCTGCCAGAGCGCCGGTAAACAGCGTATAATCGCCCGCGCCCACTATGCAGAGCACCGCACTTACCGCACACAGCAGTACAAAAGCGCCGATATAGTACGGGGCAAGCACCTTAAACTCCTTGAAAGTAACTTTTTCGGTAAATTTTTTCTTCATTTGTTATCACATATTATAGCTTATAGCAAACTGCTTTACAGCCGCTTGTTTTTTGCGCTGTCATCGTAATAGTCATTATCGCGGCGGTCGGAGATATACTTTATATTCTTCTTATCGTCCTTGTCGTACATCTTTATGAGGTGATAAAGATAATTTCCCGTGCCGCACAGCATTGTCAGTATACCCGCAAAAACGCAGACAGCCATCACCCATGACGGGAGCGAGAGCCATTCGATAAGCGCGCTTCCGCCCCAGATAAAAATCAGCAGCGGGCATATAACGAGAAAGCCTATCTGACTGACAACCGCGTAGACCTTGAGCGGATTTTCCTTTTTATTCATCGGTTTTATTTATCAGTATGCAAGCTTTTGCAGACGCCAGCTGCCGTTTACCTTCAGCATGGTGACGGTAAAGGTCTTGGCGTCGGTGCTTACCGATGCGTCGGAGTCGGTGCTGCCGGCGTTACTGCCGTCTGTCTCTGCGGCAAGCTCGATAATAATATCGCACTCGGTATTCGACTTAGGACTGAGCGATACGTTTGCGTTAGTCCACGAATAGCCGTAGTCATAAGCCTTGAAGCGTCCGTTTGAGTCAACCATATCGGCGGAAAGGCCGATGCCCTTGTTGCCCTCGTTGTCGGTCTCCTCGGCGTATACCGCGCCGTTTCCGTTTACGTTGGTCAGTATGCGCTGTGCCTCGCTGTCAACAAAGGTGGAGTTTACCAGATTTTCTAAATCCGCCATTGTCTTGTAATCGTCACTCTTTACGGTATAAAAGCCGTCCTCGGGGACGTTGTTGTACGGCTCTTCCTTATGCGGCAGTCCGTACTGCATGAAGATTCTGAATACCTCACAGTTGTTTTTTACAAGCGTAGTCGCGTTGTCTATCATCTCGTTGTTTACCTCTTCTGAGGGAACAAAGGAATAGCTTGTATCCTGTGTCTGCTTCTGCGACATCTGATAGAGTAAAAAAAGCGTGGTAGCTATTGCAAGCACAGCTACTATTATTGTAACCACCGTCGCGGCGGTGTTCTTTTTTGTCATAAATATGCCCTCCGTAGATAAAGTGAATAAGCCGTGGCGAGGCATAATTGCCTCATACCCCGCTTATTCCGGCATCGGCTAATACAACTATTATACATCATTTTTCACCGAATTTCAATAGAAAAATCAAATTTTTTTGGTATAGTTATCCAAACAGTTAAGGCTTGTTAATCACCTATTTCTGCTCGGGCTTGCGCGAGGTCAGAAATTCTATCGCGCGCTCTACCGAGGTGCGGACGTGCTCCATCTCCGCGGAGTGCAGTTTTCCTGCGTTGCGGTAGTCAAAGCTGTTGCAGAAGTCGTTTACATCGCTGTTGAGCTGCTTTATATAATTCTGCATGATTTCGTCAAGCGCCTTCATAAGCTCGGGTCTGTCCGCCTTTGACATCTTTTCCGCGCTTTTTTCTGCAAGGTAGTGATAGTGCGGAACGCAGAAGCACTCCTGCGACTTGAACAGATTTTTGAACTTTCCGTCCTTTGCAAACATGGTAAATACGGTTTCCATCATGTGGTCTATACCCCACTGTACCTTTGAGCAGACAAAGCAGGTGTCACCGACCTCGCCTGCCTTTTTCGCCTTTGAGTCCTTTGATACGAAAAGTCCCTTCTTCTCGAATATATTGCCGCGAAGCTCCTCTAAATGGCTGTTTAGCATGAGTCCGAGCGACAGGCGGTTGTTCTGCTTCATAAGCTGTGAATAGTGGGTGTGGCAGAAGCCGAGCTTGTTTGTCTCTATCCTGACATCCGGCTCCATCATCGCCGCGCCCATTATGTACTCGCATATATGCTGCTCCACGGTGTCCCTCATACGGCAGATAGGGCAGCCCTCTCTCGGCTCGAATACCTCGTTTACCGGTATGGTCAGTATGCTTTCTCTCATTTTTTGAATCCGTCCCTTCGTTTTGATTTGTGAAAATACTGCCGCACTAAGGCAACACCGCACAAAGACCGCCTTACGGCTTTGCGTACACCTTGCTTGCATCTTTTCCGTCATATTGCACAGAAATTTCTTGACATACGCCAGTATGCCTGCGAAATTTCTATACAATCTGACGAAAAATCTGTCGGTGCAATCCGCACACAATCTTTGTGCGGTATTGCCCTAAAAAGCGGAAAATATGTCGGAGTATTATCAATCGACAATTTTACCAAAAGCGCAAAAAATTTTTTGTATACGCTCTTGTAATTTTTCTGTTAATATTGTATTATATATAACGGAAATAATCAAGAGATTTTTTAAAAAATTATCTTTACTTAGTCAAAAAACAAGGAAAACCGATTGATATGGAATATACCTTTGAATGTAAGAACTTTGACCCCCGTCAGATACTTTTCTGCGGGCAGGCTTTCCGCTGGCGCGAGCAGGACGGCGTGTTCAGCGGGATTGTCGGGGATAAGTATTTGACGCTCAGAGCCGACGGAGAAAAAATAACGCTGTACTGCGAGAGCGGGGACATACCGTTCTGGCGCAATTATTTCGACCTCGATACCGACTACGGCGCGCTTATCGGGCGCTTTTCCGAGGATAAGTATTTAAAAGAGGCGTGCGCCGAAAAAAGCGGAATACGCATCCTGCGCCAGCAGCCTTTTGAGACGCTGATAAGCTTTATCATATCGCAGAACAACAACATAAAGCGCATAACCGGCATAATAGAGCGGCTTTGCGAGAGCTTTGGAGAAAAGCGGGAGTTCGGTTATCTTTTCCCGACCGAAAAACAGCTTTACGGCATAACCGCCGAGGACTTGGCGCCGCTACGCGCGGGCTTTCGCGCAAAGTACATAGCCGATGCGATGCAAAAGCTCGAGAGCGGCGAGGTAAACCTTTCCGCCATAGCCGATATGGACTATGAGCAGGGCAGAGAGGAATTAAAGAAAATCAAGGGCGTGGGTGACAAGGTTGCCGACTGCGTACTGCTGTTCGGCTATTACAAAACCGAGGCTTTTCCGCGCGATGTGTGGATAAAGCGGGTAGTGGCACAGCTGTACCCCGACGGCCTGCCCGAGTGCATAAAGGGTGCGGAGGGCATAGCACAGCAGTATCTTTTTGACTATGCGAGGACGCACGGGATATGAGGGAGTAAGTATAATGGTAAATATCGGCAACGAATGGGACGAGCTTCTTTCCGACCAGTTTTCAAGTGAATACTATAAAAAGCTCAGACGCTTTCTTGTAAACGAATATAATAATTATAATGTATATCCGCCCGCCGACTGCATTTTCAACGCGCTGAAATATACCCCTTACAGCAAGGTGAAGGCGGTGCTGCTCGGACAGGACCCCTATCACGGCGCGGGGCAGGCGCACGGACTCTGCTTTTCGGTACAGCCGGGAGTTGTACCGCCGCCGTCGCTGAAAAACATATACGCGGAGCTGGAAAGCGACCTTAATATAAAGGTAGATACAAGCTACGGCTGTCTTACCGACTGGGCAAAGCAGGGGGTACTTCTGCTAAACACCTCGCTGACGGTAAGAGAGGGCATGGCGGGCAGTCACCGCGGCAAGGGCTGGGAGATACTCACCGACCGGATAATCTCATTATTAAACGAGCGCGAAACGCCGATAGCCTTTATACTATGGGGCAGCAATGCAAAGGCAAAAATGCCGCTTATCACAAATAAAAGGCACGGGATATTCACCGCCGCGCATCCGAGCCCGCTGTCGGCATACAACGGATTTTTCGGCTGCCGCCATTTTTCAAGGGTGAATAATTTCCTCACTGCAAACGGCATAGAGCCTATCGACTGGCAGATTACGCCGTCCGGCGCGTCAGATACTGACAAAGCGGGCGCGGCGGGAGCCTTGCGCTGACAAGTTATTTTTACAGATTTTACATATCCGGAAGGGAGACTTTATATAATGATTTGCGTTACCGGTGATTTGCACGGCGACCTGTCGCGGTTTAAATCGCCAGTGCTGAAAAAGCTCGGGCGCGGCGACGCGCTGATTATCACAGGCGACTTCGGCTGTATCTGGAAAGGTGATAAAAAGGAGAAAAGCCTGCTGAAAAAGCTCGGAAGCAAAAAGTACGATGTGCTTTTTGTCGAGGGTGTGCACGAGAATTTTGATTTGCTCGAAAAATATCCTACCGAGGAGTGGTGCGGCGGTATGACGCGGCATATCAGCGGCAACCTCCGCCAGCTTATGCGCGGGCAGTATTATACAATAGCCGAAAAGCGTATATTCACCTTCGGCGGCGGACAGAGCGAGGAAAACGGCTCGTATCTCGAGCCGGATGAGGAGAAAAACTGGATAAAGGAGCTGCCGACCGATGAGGAGCTTGCTCTGGGACTTGAAAACCTTGAAAAGAACGGAAACAGCGCCGATTTTATAATCACCTATGAGCCGCCCGCACGGCTGAGCGAGTTTATCGACATCGGCACAATAAGCCGCAACCATATAAATACATATCTCGACAAAATCCTCGAAAATACGAAATTTAAGATGTGGTATTTCGGAAAGCGCCACATAAACAAACTCATACCTCCGCGCTATCACTGCTTATTTGACAGCGTGACAGTCGCTGATGATACACGGCTTGCAAAGGTGAAAAAGCCGAAAGCCGAAAAAACAAAATAAACGAAAAAGGAAAAAGGAGAATGACAGAATGGCAGAATTCAAGTACGAAATAACAAAGGAGCTGGGCGTTATCAGCGAGGGACGATACAACATCGAGCTTAATATGGTAAGCTGGAACGACCGCGAGCCGAAATACGACATACGCTCCTGGGCACCCGACCACAGCCGTATGGGAAAGGGCATCTCACTTACCGAAGAGGAAATGGAGCGCCTTGTAGAGCTTTGGAACGCAAGAGACGAGGAAGATGAGTTTTAATATTGTTTAAAAGCGCAAATTTACTTAAATAAGCTAAAAAAATTCGCAAAATGTTAACACCATTGCACAAAAAAGCAAAGCAGTTTTTAGGCAATATGTACATTGACATTGATGTGATCAAATGGTAAAATATTTGTGTAAAGTTGCACAATTATGTGTGACAGAACTGAAAACAATGTTTTTTATTTTTTAAGGAGGACTTTCCCATGAAGTTAAGAAAAATCATGGCTGGCATTGCTGCTTCGTCACTTGCTGCTACATTAGCAGTATCTGCAAGCGCTAACTGCCTTGTACCTGTACCCGTAGCAGATGCTGATCCCGGTCTGAGCTCAGATGCAAGTATGTGGCTCGTTCAGATTTTCAACGAAGGTAATGAAGAAGAAAACAAGCCTGCTGTAAACTACGGTATTGATGTTGAGGCTATCAAGTCTGCCGAAGTTACAATCAAGGCAGTAGAAGTTGAAGAAGGCGATCTCGATTTCTTTGATGCAGCTTTCGGCGGCGGTATCGTTCTTTCGTCAAACGGTGGTGACTATGCTGACGTTTACGGTGATGCCGTTGATGAAACCTACAACAAGAAGGTTGTTGATGTTAAGAACTGGACAGGTTTAGAGTACTGGGGTACTATCGATGAAGATCTCGGTCTTGAGACTATTGACCCTGCTAAGCCCGCACAGTTTGTAAAGACAGGCGACTATACATACACAGCAACAGTTGAATTCCCTGATTCTGTTATTCCTTCAAGCGGCGCAGGCTGCGTACAGCTCGCTATTCAGGAATGGGGTTCATGCATGTGCCCGATGCAGGTTGTAAGCGTTGTAGTTAAGGACGCTTCCGGCAACGCACTCGTTTCTTTTGATGAAAAGGGTGTTGCTACAGTAGGCGGTGCTGCTCCTGTTGAAGAGCCTAAAGATGAGCCTACAGACGAGCCTACTGACGAGCCTACAGACGAGCCTACTGACGCTCCTACAACAGGCGATTCTACAAAGCCCAACACAAACACAGGTGTTGAGAGCCTTGCAGTAGTTGCAGGCGTAGCAGTTCTCGCTACAGGCGCAATCGTTGTTTCTAAGAAGAGAAAGTAATTTCTTTGAAGAGAAATAAGCAATAGTTGTTTATCGAAGCCCCCGCTTTGCGGGGGCTTTATATTTTACTTTTCATTTACAATTGTCTGCTTTCGGATTTGACATTCGGAGATTAAAATGAAATATGTAGCATTAAAGCACAAAATAATTTCTGAAAGGAAAAATCCAATGAAAGTAAAACAAATTGCGGCTGGATTGCTTGCGGCGGCTGTTATGCTTGACGGCTATGCACCGCTTGCTCTGACTAATGCCGCAGCAGAGCCTGCAAGTTCGCCGGTATTCAACAGCGAGGGACTCTGGCTGACAGAAATCTACCAGAATGATGTAGACAGAAGTAAAAAGAATGACAAGCGTGCGGCAAGCGGATATTCGGCTATCCGTACCTATACAAGCACGACAGACCTTATGGAATTTATTGAGGTCACAAGCACGCATGAACAGCCTATTAAGCTCAACGACTTATATGAAATCTATTACGGTGATACGCCCCTTACCGTAACCGATATGAGCGGAAACAGCGACATACAAATAAACAAGGGTCAGGCAGTTGTGCTGTGGAACTATCGCAGTGATGTTACATCGGCTATACCTACCGAGGCGGAGTTCCGCGAGGAAATGCGCGTACCCGATGACGCAGTTGTTCTCAAAATTGAATGCGGAGTAAACTGGGGTGTTACATCTACCTTTACTATAAAGAGCAAGACGGACGGTAAGGTAGTGTCAACATTTACCGCGACCGACAAGGTTGACACCATGGACGGATTTTCGGTTACGCTCAAAGTCCCGGATATAGGCAGCGATATGCAGGTATACAGAGAGATGAATCTGCCTTCGGCAGGATATGTATATTCCGCACAGCTTAACGGACAGGTACAGGCAAACGTGCCCGATGAGGAGTACGCAAAGGGCGTATATTTAACCGAGGTAAGACCCAACGATGTCAGCAGAAGCACGGCATACGGTACTGCAGATGACTATATGGAGTGTATCGAGGTAATCAATACCACCGACGGCACGGTAGACCTGAATAAGGATTACAGCATTGTGTACGGAGTAAAAGAGGGTTCGGCAAAGCCGCTTACACTCTATCACTATCAGGACGGAGAGACAAGCGAGTTTTCGTCCGAGGGATGCACGATACCCGCAGGTGGCACAGCGGTGCTGTGGTGCTTCAGAAAGGACACGCTTTCGGGATATACAAGCTTTCCTACCGAGGAAGAGTTCCGCGCGGCGTACAATATCCCCGACTCTGTACCGGTTTATGTTTTCATAAATCAGAACGGACTTAACAACACAAACCGCTCGTTCCAGATATACAAGCTCGGTGAAAGCGGAAAAACTCTGGTATCGTCCTACGCTTATGTCGGCGCTACCGACTGCAAGGATAACAAATCCGCCGTGCTTTCGGTAAATCCCGAGGGTCCGGAGATGATACTGACAGGCGCAAATGTCACGACCTCAATGGGATTGGTGGATTACAGCCAGTACGTCTATGTAAAGGACGACGGCTCGGCTCTTAAATTACAGCTTGACGATGCCGTGCCGACCTCTGTTATGCAGAATGAGGAGATACGCGTAAACTTCTATTTTGAGCAGACGGGCGCTCTGCCCCGCACCGGTATTACTACCTACTACCGCTTTGACGGCGAGGGCAAGTGGTACAGCAATACCGAGGCAAGCAGACGTGTGCCTGATCTTTATGAAGTGCTTATATCCGCTGATGAGATTTTCTCACATGATTATGTTGAGTTTTATGTAAGCGCGGATAACAGATACCGCAGTACGCTGAGCCCGATATACAGGGTTGATATAAACAAGCTCGGCGATGTTTCGGGTATACGCACAAATATTGCGGAGGGCGAAAAAGTAAGCGGTGTTGTTACTGTTACGGCAAATGACGGAAGCGATAACGCAAATTCCGAAATATATATTGACGGAGTAAAGCAGGATACAGTCCCCTGCCTTGAGGACGGCGCATATTTCACCTTCCACGCCGACGGCAGAGACAGCTATTTTAAAAATGCCGTTACAACCACCGAAGATGAGATAATCGCACCTATCGGCAAGTGGCAGTATACAATCCTTGACGGTCAGGCTATACAAATTGACAACAGCTATTTTAAGTACAATGCGGCAACCGATTCGTACGATGTAACGCTCCGCTTCTGGGCTGGTACATACGGCGCTACCGTTGATGAATATCTGATGCCCGACGCAAACAGAGAGGACTTTACCGTGACCGAGCTTGCGTTAAGGCTCATTAACGGCAGGACATATTATCCCACGGCAATAGGTCCCGATGACGCGGAAACAAGCGCAAAGACAAACCTCAGTACCGATTATACCGCGGTACACAGCATAGGCGACTCGACCGCTATGTGCCCCTATATGGATGTAAGCTTTTCTGTACCGGCAAGCGATGTAAACGCAGTAGGAGTACAGCTTGATACCACAGCGCTCTCTGACGGAAAGCATACTGTTCTTGTAACAAACGGCAGCAGCAGACAGTCCGTAAGCTTTTACGCAGACAACACCGCTCCCGTGCTTGACCTTGGCATAGAGGACAAAAGCGAGCTGTCGGGCAGTATCACAATCGACCCGCAGGCAAGCGACGCAAGCACGATTGATAAATTTACCGCGGAGCTTGACGGCGAGCAGATTACACTTCCGTTAAACACGACTGCTTATGCTCTGGGCAAGGGCGAGCACACACTCTCGGTATATGCCGAGGACGCCGCAGGAAACTATACCGCAAAAACCGTAACCATTACGGTGAGTGACGCGGCTATCGTGCTTTCCGATGTGGGGGCAAGCGATATATCCGACACTACGGCAAAGCTTTATCTTAAAGTACAAAGCAATACAGGTACGCAGGCGGATTTTTATAAGGCGGAAAAAATCGAAGCGACAAGAATCTCGACCGATAACAAGAGCGGTATTCTCCCCTACATTCAGTACACTATAGATGTCAAAGAAGCGGGCAAAAATGACCAAATCGTCGTAAACTGGGACGGTAAGCTTTCCGATACAAACAACACCCGCGCGGCGAAGATGTTCGTACTCAATACCGCGACAGGAGAATGGGATATAATCGCGAAGGCAGACGCCGAGGGTTCTGTAAAGAATGCGGCGTTCGATACAGAAAACCATATCAAGGACGGAAAGGCAACTGTTATCGTTCAGTGCACGGCAGAATCGGCTTTACCCGACCTCGATGTACAGACAGACGGAAAAAAGGATGTAAACGCAGGCTGGACGGGTGATACTTCACCTGAGGATTATGACTTCTGCTTTGCGTGGGAGACCGATACGCAGTATTATGCCGAGGAATGGCAGCACCACTTCCTCAACATGAATCAGTGGATTGTTGATAACGCAGAGGAAATGAAGATAAAATACACAATCCACACAGGCGACATAGTAGACGACTGCGACATGATTTACGAGTGGGAAAACGCAGACGAAGCGATGAAGATACTCGACGATGCGGGTATGCCCTACGGCGTGCTCGGCGGGAACCACGATGTTGCCGCAGGTCTTGCGGATTATGAAAACTACTTCACATACTTCGGCGAGGAGCGCTTTGCATCTCAGCCTACCTACGGCGGCTCTTACAAGAACAATACGGGTCACTATGACCTTATCAGCGAGGGCGGGCAGGACTTCATCATCGTATACATGAGCTGGAATATTTATCAGGAAGAAATCGACTGGATGAACAAGGTTATACAGCAGTACAGCGACCGCAAGGCTATACTCTGCTTCCACACCTATGCTAATGTAAAATACAGCTCGGACACGCTGCTCGACTATTACGGTCAGCTTATACAGAAAGAGGTAGTAGCAAAGAACCCCAACGTTTTCGCGGTGCTCAACGGTCACTATCACGGCTCGTCCTACGAAACCGCAATGTTTGATGATAACGGTGACGGAGTAAAGGAAAGAACGGTATATCAGATATGCACCGACTATCAGTCCGGCTTTGAGGGTGGAAGCGAGTATATCAAGTTCCTCTACTTTGACCTTGACAACAACAAGATATATATGAACTCCTATTCTCCCTGCCTTGATGATTACAACTTCTATGACGATACAGAGGTTGCAAAGCTTAACGTTGAGGGCGCAAGCGACATAGCTATCGACAAGATGATACTGGATGTAAGCTTTAACACGAGCGAGCAGTCGATACTCGAAAACAGCTTCTCGGCTTATATCTACACCGGAGAGAAGATTGGCACGGCAAAGGTTGAAAACGGCGCTGCTGTACTTAATCTTGACGGACTTGACGCAGAAACCGATTATATGTGGTATGCGGTTGTAACAAATGAGGACGCGGGAATTTTACTGACGAAAGCTTATGAGTTTACTACTGTAAAGGCTGCGGAAGCGCCGAACGAAAACGAAGACAACAACAGCACAACATCCGAAGACAACAGCAGCACAACCTCCGAAGATAACAGCAGCACAACCTCCGAAGATAACAACAGCACAACCTCCGAAGATAACAGCAGCACAACCCCCGAAGATAACAACAGCACAACCTCTGAAGACAACAGCAGTACAACATCAGAAGATAACAGTACTAACCCCGACACGGGCGTAAAGGCTGTGACAATTCCTCTTGCACTGATAGGAATTTCTGCTCTCGGCGCGTGCGCTGTGCTGACCGTTTACAGCAGACGCGGCGGACGCAAAACGAAGTAAGGAACAATAGAATATGCGGCTGAAAAAAGATATACTAAAACGGCTGCTGAGAATGATTCTTCCGATGGTGGTGCTCCTTTGCATCATCATCGGAGCTTCGTTTATAAGCATAAAGCCGATAGGCGCGCAAAACCGCGCCGAATACGCAAGAGCTACCGTAGACGAGGTGCTCGAGGACAACTCCTCATCGCAGGCGTTTGCGGGCACACAAAGGGTGCTTGTGACTATCACAGACGGAAAGTATGCGGGTGAGCAATGCACGCTTGTAAACTCAAATTCATATCAGAGGGGAGCGCTGTGCTATCCCGGTACAAAAATAATAGCTCTGGTCGAGTATGACCAAAGCGGGGTGCTGACCGGCTCGGTATATAATTATGACAGAACCGGCATGGTATATATCCTGATTGGAATTTTTGCGCTTGCGCTGATACTGATAGGCGGCAAAAAGGGTGCGGCGGCGCTATACGCGCTGATTTTTACGTTTGTATGTATAATATGTATGTACATACCGCTTATTTATATCGGAACAAACGGTATACTCGCGGCTATCCTATCCGCGGTCGTTATCCTTATCGGCTCGATATACATTATAAACGGCTGGTCGGCGAAAACGCTCTGTGCGATAATAGGCACAGCGGGCGGCGTGACTATATCCGGACTTGCGGCGCTTATCGCGGGTGCAGCGTCAAATCTCAGCGGGTTCAACATGAGTGATGTCGAATCCATGGTGTATATATCGGACAACGTGGGAATCGACGTATCGGGCATCATGTATGCCGGTATACTCATCTCCTCACTCGGCGCGGTTATGGATGTAAGCGTGTCGGTTATCGCGGCTATGAAGGAAATATACGACAAAGCGCCCACTCTTACATCAAAAGAGCTGTTTGCCTCGGGTATGCGGGTCGGTCATGATATGATGGGTACGATGACAAACACGCTTATACTGGCATATACCGGCTCGGCAACCGGAGTGCTGCTGACTGTTTATTCATACGAAATGCCGTATTTGCAGATTATGGGGTATAACTCTATTATAATAGAGCTTGTGTGCGGCCTTTGCGGAACGCTGGGCGTGGTACTGACCGTACCTTTACAGGCATTGATAACAGCCCTGCTGCTGAAAACAAAATTGTTTAAAATATAATGGTCACCTCTAAAAAACTGTGCCATTTCTCTGCGGCACATCTTCATCCGTCATATTGCCCAAAATTTTCTTGAAATACATCCAGTATTCCTGCAAAAATTTTGTACAATCTGCCGAATAAATCTGCACCACATAAAAACGGCACGGGTTTTTAGAGGAGACCTAATATGAATCGAGCCGTATATCCGACAGGAAACACGGCTCGATTTTCTCGGAATTATTAAATTTTTCAGTCAGCCTGTTTTGCACTCTGTGCGGGCAAAAACCTTTTAAGCGGTTTTGAAATCGCCAGAGCCGCGAAATACGCCAGCACAACGCTTACTATATCCTTGATGAGATACGGAGCGGATACCAGTAAAAAGCTTGTCAGCAAATCCTTACCCGCTACCAGCGCATATTGTACAAAGCCGCAGATATGGCAGGCCGCAAGTCCGAGCAGACCGAAAGCTATACGCAGGGGAATCTGAAACTTCAGCGGAGCTTTTTTAAATGAAATTCCGCAGAGTGCCGCCATCGCCAGAAATCCGAAGATAAATCCGCCCGTAGGGCCGATAAGCGAGGCAAAGCCGCCCTTGAAGCCCGAAAATACAGGTGCGCCTACCGCACCGATTGCTATGTATACGGCAATTGAGATTGTACCCTTTAAGGTGTACAGAAAATAGCCGCATAAAGCTACGGCAAAGGTTTGCAGGGTAACCGGTACGCCTGTGGGCATGGGTATAGCTATCTGTGAAAGAATAGCCACTATCGCCGCAAACAGCGCACACAGCACGATGTTTAATGTCTTTTGTTTTGTCATTGTCACCATTCCTTTAAATTTTTTCTACCGCTAAAGAATACCACGACAAAACACCAATGTCAACCAAAATCAAAATTTAGGTGACAATGAGGCAGGTTGCCTCGCCCAGTTCCGCCGCGCGATAAGATAGTGATGTATGCAAGTTTACTTGCGCGGCGGGGTTTAACGCTTGCAAAACTTAGCAGTGCCGCTCCGGATAATAAAATAACGGTGATACACCGCGTGCAAACCACGCGCAGTATATCACCGTAAATCTGTGAGAATTTCCGCTATCGGAAAAAATTTAGTTAATCAATAAACTCCGATTTCACCGCATAGTCCGGTATAATCGGCGTCTCTATAGGCTCGATATAGTTATTGATATATGTCACGCCGTAAACCAGATAATCCATATCTATTATGCGGTCGTGTGTGAGTACCGTGCCCGAGCCGAGCCTTGCAAGTCCGTCCTTGTCTCTGAGCTCACCGACAAATATCTTGGCATTTCCCTTCTTTACATACTCATAAAGCGTGTCGCAGATTGTGCCTGTCTCGGTTTTGCAGTTGTCGCTGTACGGCGTGATTTTTACAAACGCCTCATTTATGCCGCCGATAAACACCTCGGGAGTGAAGTTGTTGTATATGCAGGTGCGAACAGCGTCAGTAAGCGAAGTGGCCCAGTTGAGATAAAATCCCATAAGTCCGCGCTCTTCTGCCGAATAATCGACATCGGAGGTAAAGCCTATCGACTTTATTCCGATAGAATCGCAGTAGTACATTGCGTAGTCGTACGACTGATATGAGAAAATCACGTCACAGCCCTGTGCGACAAGGTCATCAACCGCCGCCGTGGTTTCGCTGTTGGTGTTTGCAAATGCGACCTTTACATCGGTTTCGTCGATTTTGTAAATCTGCTCCACACCGAGCACAAAGGCGTTTATTACCGAATATGAGCCGAACATTGTATCATCGCAGACAATTCCTATCTTATGTGCCGAGGAGTTCCACGCCGCCGCCGTTCCGCAGATAAAGGCGGGCTGATATATCTTAGGCTGGAAGCAGGTGAGGTTTGACAGCGACGCCGACCCGCCGTAGCTCATTATGTATATATCCTTGTCCTTCTTTGCGTAGCTGTACGCTGAGTTCGCGAATGCGTTTGACGCGGACACGATAATGTTGCAGCCCTCGTTTTTAAGCGCCTTAACCGCGTTTTCAAACTGCGAAACGGGTATATTGTCAACATAGCAGGTCTCTATTTCAAGCGCGGTCTGTATATCGCGGCGCGTCTTTTCAAACATATAGGTCATGTTGTCGTGCGAAACGACATCATTATATATATAGCCTACCTTTGCCTGTCCCTCGTTTTCCTCTGTACCTGCAAGCGAAGATGCCTCGGACGAGCTTTCGCCCTCTCCCGAGCAGGCACACAGCAGCATAATACAGCTGAGAATAAGCGCGATTATTTTTATGTATTTTGAAAGCTTCATGTTCTGACCGTCCCTTTCATTTACAGCTTTTATTTTTCAGCACGTCTGCGGCATCTGACTGTATATTCAGGCGCCGCAATCGGGGTAAATTTACATAGTTTATATTAGTATAACACATTTTCACAAAAAAAACACCTGATTTTTATAAAAAAAGTTTTGATTTTTTGAAATTTTGTGATATACTTATATAGTCATAGTCGGACGTTATGCAAAATCAACAAAACAGACCGGCTGAAAATCATAAAAATACACAGGGCTTTCCTGCTATGTATTACGGAGGATAAGAAAACAAATGAAGAAGATTTTAGCAATGGCATCAGCCGCACTTGCGATAACCATGGCTTTTACAGGCTGCAGCGAGAGTATACTTACATCATCGGGTGACACCACCAGCGTCGAAAATATCTGGACGGCGCAGGATGACGACATAATCGCATGGGCGACAGGTGCGGATTTAAGCGAGGAGGACAAGGAGTATTATAATATAAAGTTCAAGGATTTTTACTCCGAGTACGCTTTTACTATCACAAACTACGGCCTTGACGAGACAAGCTCCGACTATGAGGCGTATGCAAAATACTACAGACAGAATATAATCGATATGCTTTCAAACGAGAAAATCATTCTCAGAAAAGCAAAGGAATACGGACTTGATACCCTTACCGAAGAGGAAATGAACGAGATAGACACATCGTATCAGGAAATCCTCGGCAAGTGGTACGAAAACTTTAAATCCGATGCCGAAGAGGCGCTTGGCATAACAAGTGACGATACTTCGGGCGGCGACAGCGCAAACGATGAAAAAATCCTCGAAAAGGAAAAAGAGCTTTTTGGTGCATATATCGGACAATTCGGTCTCACCGAGGAAATTCTGCTCACCTGGCAGACAAACACCTTTATCGAAAAAAAGGTGCTTGAATATGTGTATAAGGACATAACCGTCACCGATGAGGAAATCGACGAATATATAAATAATCTCATAAACGAAGCAAAGAGCACATACGAAAGCGATGTATCAAGCTTTGAAACAAACAACGCATACCAGAGCGTATGGCTGCCCGAGGGCTCAAGAGAGATAAAGTATATCTATCTCGGACTAAGCTCTGCCGATGCGGCTGAGCTTACAGCGGCAAGAGAAGAAAGCGGCGCAGATGACGCAGAAATCGACAAACAGCGTGACGAAAAGCTCGCCGAGATAAAGGAAAAGGCTGAGGCGGCGCTTGAAAAAGCTACCGCTGAGGGCGCGGATTTTGACGCGGTAATAAAGGAATACAGCAACGATTATTCCGAAGCCTATGCAGGACAGTCCACGCTTATAATTAAGGGCTCGCAGGCGCTCCACAGCAGTCTGTACGATGCAATCTACTCACTTGAAAAGGTGGGCGATATTTCCGGACTTATCGCTACCGACAAGGGATATTATATCATTAAGTACACCGGTGATGCGCAAATCAGCGAAGAAGACTTGAACAAGGTGAAGGAAACCGAAAAAAGCAGTATGCTTTCCGAGCGTCAGAACGAGACCGCCAACAACACGATTGTCGAGTGGCGCAAGCAGGTCGGCTATGATTACGACTATGACAAGCTGAACTTAGATAAGCCCGAGGAGGAGACCTCGGCGGCGGCTGACAGCACGGCTTCTGACGAAAGCTCTGTGGCAGAAAGCACAGACAGCACAACTACAAGCGAATAAAATATTCAGCCGAGCGCCGGTAAATGCCGCTCGGCTGTAGCTATGATTTGGGAGATGATAAAATGGCGGGTTGTAATATCTGTCCGAGAAAATGCGGAGTAAACCGCGCCGAGCGCGCCGGCTTCTGCTCGGTAAAGACGCTGAAAATCGCAAAGGCGTGCCTGCACTACGGCGAGGAGCCGTGCATCTCCGGCAAAAAAGGGAGCGGCACGATATTTTTCTCCGGCTGTCCGCTAAAATGCGTATTCTGTCAGAATATGCCGATAAGCCGCGAGGGCTTCGGAAAGGAGATAACCCCCGACAGGCTCGCGGAGATAATGCTTGAACTTCAGGACAAGGGAGCGCACAACATAAACCTCGTCACCCCCACGCATTTTGCCGAGGAGATAATATACGCGCTTGAAAAAGCAAAGCCGCAGCTTGAAATCCCCGTGGTGTACAACTGCGGCGGCTATGAGTCGGCCGATACGCTAAAGCGCTTTGACGAACTTATCGATATTTATTTACCCGATTTTAAATACGCGGACAGCGCGCTTTCAAAAGAATTTTCCGCGGCGGCAGATTATCCCGCAGCGGCGCTTGCGGCGGTCTGCGAGATGTACCGCCAGCGCGGCAAAGCGGTATTTGACGAAAACGGCATGATGAAAAGCGGAGTTATCGTCCGCCACATGGTACTGCCCGGCTGTCGGCATGACAGTATGCGGGTGCTGGATATTTTGGCACAGGCTCTGCCGGTAAACGACATAAAAATCAGCCTTTTGCGGCAGTATACGCCGTGCGGCAAGGCGCTTGAAATAAAAAAGCTCGGCCGCAGGGTGACCACCTTTGAGTATGACAGCGTAGTAGATTATGCCGCGTCGCTCGGCTTTGACGGCTACACACAGGAAAAGTCGAGCGCCACGCTTGAGATGACGCCCGACTGGGATTTACAGGGGGTATGAAGAACTTTGCCGATTTCTGAGGAGGTTTAAGGCTGTCGATAAACTCTGAAAAAGGGTTTATCGTCGTAATGAATAATGAATATAGAATAACGAATAGTGAATAAATGTGGTGTGCCCTTTGGGCACAGGATTGAAATAACGCTTATAATAACCTCAGCCGCAAAACGCTCATAAGCGGCGCCTGCCGGCGGCTTGATTTATGTTATAATCATATTTTTCAGAACAATCGGCGAAGCCGATACCATAATTATTCATTATTCATTGTTCATTATTGTTTTATGTCCAGTATTTCCGGTCAAGACTGCGGAAGTTTATCGCCGAGGCTATGTCCTGCCTGCGTATAATCTCGCTACCCGCAAGGTCTGCACAGGTGCGCGCAACCTTTAATATTCTGTCGTAGGCGCGGGCGGACAGCCCCATTTTGTCAAAGCAGTCGGAAATAAGCTTTTTTGCGGCGTCGTCGGTCTTGCACATCTCGTGCAGATACGACGGCGGTATTTTTGAGTTTGAGCGTATATCTGTGCCCGCAAAGCGCTTTTGCTGTATTTCCCTCGCCCGCATGACGCGTTCTAAAATAGCCTCGCTCGGCTCGCCCTTTTCCGCGCTGCTTATTTCATCGTATGACAGCTGCGGCATCTCTACCTGGATGTCTATTCTGTCCAGCACGGGGCGGCTGATTTTTCCGAGATAGCTTTGTATCATTTTCTGCGAGCAGGTGCATTTTGCCTTAGGGTTGCCGTAGTTGCCGCAGGGGCAGGGGTTCATCGCGGCGACCAGCATAATGTCGCAGGGGTATGTGATAGAGCCCTGTGCCCTTGAAATAGTAATCACGCCGTCCTCAAGCGGCTGGCGCAGAGTTTCCAGCGTGCGGCGGTCAAACTCGGGCAGCTCGTCCAGAAAAAGCACGCCGTTGTGTGCAAGCGAGATTTCACCGGGTCTGGGCACGCTTCCGCCGCCGATAAGTCCGACCGCCGAGGCGGTATGCGATACTGCGCGGAAGGGCCTTCTGGTGATTATCGGGTTGGTTTTGTCAAGCATACCCGCGACAGAGTGGATACCCGTGGTCTCCATGCTCTCGTCAAAGCTCATCGGCGGGAGAATAGACGGTATGCGCTTTGAAATCATGCTCTTGCCGGTACCGGGCGGGCCTATCAGAAGCACATTGTGAAAGCCTGCGGCGGCAACCTCAAGCGCCCGCTTTGCAAGCGGCTGACCCTTTACGTCCGAGAAATTCTCGGCGGCGGACAGTATATCCTCCGGCTTGTACGGCTGCTCCGGCGTGAGCTTTTTATTTCCGGTGAAGTGGTCGAGGAGCGCGGCTATATCCTTTACGCCGTACACCTCAATGTCCTCGACAACAGATGCCTCGCGCGCATTTTCGGCGGGGAGAAACAGCTTTTTAATGCCGCAGCGCCTCGCCTCGATAGCCATGCTTAAAATTCCGTTTGTAAAGACAAGACTGCCGCCGAGTGACACCTCTCCGATAAAGGCACAGTCGGAAATATCCTCAGAAATAATCCCGTCTGCCGCGAGTATCGCGGCTATTATCGTAAAATCGTACAGCGAGCCGCATTTTCGCACATCTGCCGGCGCAAGGTTTACCGTAAGGCGCTGGCCGCTTACGCGTATGCCTACGCCCGCAAGCGCGCCCTTTATACGCATTTTGCTTTCCTGCACGGCAAGGTCTGCAAGTCCGACAATCTCAAAAGCGGGCTGTCCGCGTGCGGCGATAATCTCGGCGGTGACCTTGAAAGCGTTCATTCCGAAAAGTCCCATACCGTTTACCTGTGCGTACATTTAAGCACCTCCCTAACGATTTAAAGTAACATAAAGTAACATAATGTAATTATACATCAAATTAGGTGTATTTTCAACAAAAACAAGTACAGATTTAACGAAAATTTTTAAGGGAAATTTTTATTTTATATTTGCATTTTTACTAAAAAGATGTTATACTGAATAATAAGGTTTGCGGCGGTATGCCGCGTGATTTTCAGAAAGGAAAGACTATTATGGGAAAGATTGAAACTCTTTACGGCGAATGGCTTGAAAAAGCAACTCTCGACTCTGATTTAAAGGCGGAGCTTGAAACAATAAACGGCAAGGACGAGGAAATCTCCGACCGTTTTTACCGCGACCTCGAATTCGGTACCGGCGGACTGCGCGGCGTAATCGGCGCAGGCACTAACAGAATGAACGTTTACACGGTAGGCAAGGCTACACAGGGACTTGCAAACTATCTTAAAAATACAGGCAAATCCGATTTAAGCGTAGCTGTCGCTTATGACAGCAGAATAAAGTCAGACGTGTTTGCAAAGCACGCGGCTTCAATCTTTGCGGCAAACGGTATAAAGGCTAACATCTACACCGAGCTTATGCCCACCCCCATGCTGTCCTTTGCGGTACGCGCGCTCGGCTGCGACGCGGGTATTATTCTGACCGCGAGCCACAACCCCGCAAAATACAACGGCTACAAGGTATACGGAAGCGACGGCTGTCAGGTAACTCTTGACGCGGCCGAAAAGATCCTCGCCGAGATTGAAAAGCTGGATATATTCAGCGATGTAAAGACAAGCGACTTTGAGCAGGACATAAAGGACGGCTCGATAAAGTACATCGGACAGGACGTTATCGACGACTATATCGCAAACGTTAAAAAGCAGTCCATTCACCCCGACCTTTGTGCAAAGAGCGGACTTAAAGTGGTATACACCCCGCTTAACGGCGCGGGAAACAAGCCGGTACGCAGAATTTTAAAGGAAATCGGCATAAACGATGTTGTAGTTGTAAAGGAGCAGGAAAACCCCGACGGCAACTTCACCACCTGTCCCTACCCCAACCCCGAAATCCGCTAGGCTCTTACACTCGGCCTTGAACTTTGCAAGACCGAAAAGCCCGACCTGCTGCTTGCTACCGACCCCGACAGCGACCGTGTAGGTATCGCGGTGCCCGATGGTGATGATTATGTACTGTTTACAGGCAACGAAGTAGGCGCAATGCTTCTTGAATATATATGCAAGGAAAGAACCGCAAACGGCACAATGCCGAAAAACCCTGTCGCGGTAAAGACAATAGTAACCACCGACCTTGTAAAGGCAATCGCCGCAAAGTACGGTGTTGAGCTTATCGAGGTGCTGACAGGCTTTAAGTTTATCGGCGAGCAGATAGGCTTTTTGGAGCAGAAGGGCGAGCAGGACAGATACATCTTCGGCTTTGAGGAGAGCTACGGCTATCTCGCGGGCAGCTATGTAAGAGATAAGGACGCGGTTGTAGCGTCAATGCTTATTTGCGAGATGGCGGCATTCTACCGCTCACAGGGAATTTCGCTCGTACAGGCGAGAGCAAAGATGTACGCGGACTACGGCTTTTACTGCAACAAGCTCGAAACCTTCCAGTTTGAGGGAGAGAGCGGTATGAAGAAGATGGATGCTATCATGGATAAGCTGCGAACTGATTATCCGAAGGCTATCGCAGGCAGCCGCGTGATCGGCATGGCTGACTACAAGCTCAGCGAAAAGAGCGATTTTGTAACCGGCGAAAAGACCGTGCTTACACTTCCTAAGTCAAACGTTATCACGCTTTATCTTGAAAACAACGCAAGCATTGTAATCAGACCCTCGGGTACCGAGCCTAAAATCAAGCTCTACTATACAACGGTAGGCACAAGCGTAGAGGATGCGGCGGCTAAACAGGCGGAATATTCGGCAGATTTTACAAAAATAGTAGGCTGATTTAGTGCGTAATATATAAGGTTTTAGAAAAAGTAAAAAAAGACTTGCATTTGGGTTAGCTTTATGATATAATACTAACCTAGGCGTTGATATGCCTTTTAACATTCTGAAATCATGGCGAAAGCTGTAATTTAGACGTACTTTTTAAGTCAGGAGGTGACAGCATGAAAGAGGGTATCCATCCTAACTACCAGCCCACCACAATCAAGTGTGCTTGCGGCGAGGTTATCGAAACACGTTCAACAAAGCAGGATATAAAGGTTGAAATCTGCTCAAAGTGCCACCCTTTCTTTACAGGAAAGCAGAAGTTGGTTGACTCCGGCGGACGTGTTGACAAGTTCAAGAAGAAGTATAATCTTGATAAGTAATTGTTTAACAGCACCATTTTTATGGTGCTGTTTTTCGTTATTTTTTACGGTGTTAATTCAGTGTTAATGTTAACGGTTTAGAATTTATACATAATTGTATTGCTTGCGAAAGGAAGTCAGGTTATGTTTCATATAATGGTTGCAGAGGACGATGTAAATACAAGGCGGCTGATGTGCACGGTCTTGTCGCAGAACGGCTATGAGCCCGTGCCCGCGGTTGACGGAGTGGACGCGCTCGAAATACTCGACCGCCAGCATATCGACCTTATTGTGCTTGATATAATGATGCCGCGTATGGACGGCTATGAATTTGTAAAAACTCTGCGTGAGGGCGGCTGTAACATACCCGTGCTCATGGTTACGGCGCGTGAAACCTCTGCCGATAAGATAGCGGGATTTAAGGCGGGTACCGATGACTATATGGTAAAGCCGGTCGATGACGAGGAAATGCTGCTGCGTATCTCCGCGCTTTTGCGCCGCTCTAACATAGCAAACGAGCACAAGCTTGTAGCGGGCGGTACGGTGCTTGACTATGACGCACTGACGGTAAGCTGCGGCGGGGAGACCTATGAGCTTCCGAACAAGGAGTTTATGCTGCTGTTCAAGCTGCTTTCTTATCGGAATAAGATATTCACCCGCAGACAGCTTATGGACGAGCTGTGGGATATGGAGTCGGACACCGACGAGCGCACAATAGACGTACATATAAACCGTCTGCGCGAGCGGTTCAGGGATAACAAAGACTTTGAGATAGTGACCGTGCGCGGGCTTGGATATAAGGCTGTGATAAAGCAGCAGAATTAAGGAGGGGTATTTTGCATAAGCAATCCTACGACCACAAGCGCTATCGCTCTCTGCACGCATATATCGTGCTGTTTGTATTTCTGATAATGGTGTTTGCGGGCGGTATCTGCCTTATTATATTCAGCATACTCGACGCCCTCGGACTTGCAAAGCATATGTATGTTGTACCCATGCTTTTACCGCTGGTTATGCTGGGCGCGTGTACCATAATAGGAAGCTTTCTGACTGCGGCGCTTGCGGGACTTCTGCTAAAACCACTGAGCGACCTGAGAAAAGGACTTGCAAATGTCGCAAAGGGCGATTTCAGCGTGCGTATAAATGATATGAGCCACAATCACGAAATAAGAACCTTGCAGAATAATTTTAATCTGATGGCTCAGGAGCTGCAGAATACCGAGCTGTTCAGAAACGATTTTATAAACGATTTTTCCCACGAGTTCAAGACCCCGATGGTGTCAATTTACGGCTTTGCGAAGCAGCTTAAAAAGGGTGGACTTACCAAAGAGCAGGAGCAGGAATATATAGATATAATCATTTCCGAGTCACAGCGCCTTATAAATATGTCGAGCAATATACTCACGCTCAATAAGCTGGAAAATCAGGAGATAATAACAGATAAAAAGAAGTTCCGCCTTGACGAGGAGATACGCCGCAGTATTTTACTTCTTGAAGGACAATGGAGCAAAAAGAACATTGACGTTATACCCGAGCTTTGCGAGATTGAATATTACGGCAACGCCGAAACGCTGAAGCAGGTATGGCTGAATGTAATAGGAAACGCGATAAAATACACCCCCGAAAACGGAGAAATAAATATCACGCTTGAAGTAAATCCGGAAAACAAATCCGAGCTTAAAATAGCAATATGCGACAACGGCATAGGCATGGACAAAGCTACAAAAGAGCGTATGTTTGAAAAATTCTATCAGGGTGACGTCTCGCGCGCTACGGGAGGAAACGGACTCGGACTTGCGATGGTAAAGCGCATAGTACAGCTTTGCGGCGGCAGGATTGAGGTTGAGAGCGAGCCGGGACGTGGCACGGATTTTTATATCTATCTGCCGGTAGAGGACGAGAAAGAGGAACGAAAAAAGAGAAGTTTAAACGCCTTTAATACAGCGGCATTAAAATAGCAGCAAAAAAACGGTTTGCCGTAAATTGAAAACGGAAAAGAGGACGATAATGCTACAGCTGAAAAACATAACCAAGAATTATAAGATAGGCGACGGTGTGGTAAAGGCGCTCAAAGGCGTCAGCATAGACTTCCGCAAGAGCGAGTTTGTGTCGATACTCGGCCAGTCGGGCTGCGGAAAAACAACCCTGCTGAATATCATCGGAGGCCTTGACAGATACACCGACGGTGACCTTATAATCAGAGGAAAATCCACAAAGCAGTTTAAAAATGCGGACTGGGACACCTACCGCAACCACTCGGTAGGCTTTGTATTCCAGAGCTATAACCTTATACCGCACCAGACGGTGCTGTCGAACGTAGAGCTCGCACTCACCCTGTCGGGTGTGTCAAAGGCAGAGCGTAAAAAGCGTGCAAAGGACGCGCTTTGCAAGGTGGGACTGGGCGACCAGCTGAACAAAAAGCCGAATCAGATGTCGGGCGGTCAGATGCAGAGAGTCGCGATAGCGCGTGCGCTTGTGAACGACCCCGATATTCTGCTTGCCGATGAGCCGACCGGCGCGCTAGACAGCGAGACCAGCGTGCAGATTATGGAGCTGTTAAAGGAAATATCCAAGGACAAGCTGATAATCATGGTTACGCACAACCCCGACCTTGCGGAAAAGTATTCAAACAGAATAATCCGCCTGCTTGACGGAAAGGTAACCGATGATACAAACCCTTACGACGCGGAAAAGGATAGCGAAAATGCTGAGAAAAAGGCGGGCAAGGGTGAAAAGAAGGTAAAAAAGCCATCGATGTCGTTTTTCACCGCCTTATCGCTCAGCCTTAACAACCTGATGACCAAAAAGGCGCGTACCTTTATGACCTCGTTTGCGGGAAGTATCGGTATAATCGGTATCGCGCTGATACTTGCGATTTCGTCCGGCGCACGGCTGTATATACAGTCGGTTGAGGAGGACACGCTGTCAAGCTATCCTATCTCCATCGAGAGCAGTACGGTAGATATGTCTACCATGATGACCGCGATGATGAAGGCGCACAACGAAAGCAAGGAAAACTCCGGCAAGGAAAACTCTGTCGTAACCTCCCAGAATATCATGGGCGGTATGATAAACACCATGATGACCCAGATGCAGTCAAACGACCTCAAATCCTTCAAGGAGTATATCGAGGGTGACGGCAAAGAAATAAATGACTATGTAAGCGACATAAAGTACAGCTACGGCACCACCCTGAATGTATTCCGCACCGACAGCGAGGACGGAATAATACAGGTAAATCCCGCACAGCTTATGGAAAAGCTCGGCATGATGAATGCCGCGAGCAGCTCCGAGATGATGAGCAGTATGATGAGCTCCGGCTTTAATGTATGGCAGGAGATGCTCGACAACGAGGAACTGCTGAAAAGCCAGTATGATGTGCTTGCAGGCAGACTCCCCGAAAACTATGACGAAGTAGTAATAATAGTAAACAAGGATAATCAGATAGCCGACTACAGCCTTTACTGCCTCGGACTTATGGACGATGAGCAGCTTATTGATGCGGTTGAAAAGGCGCTGAAGGAAGAAACCGACAAGATAGATTTTACAAGCGAGAAAAAGAGCTTTACCTATGACGAGCTTATGGCGCTTGAGTTCAGCCTTGTGCCCACGACCGACTTTTACGAAAAAGAGGACGGCGTATGGGTGGATAAGAGCGATGATAAGATATATATGACAAGCGTCGCGGAAAACGCCGAAAAAATAAAGGTTGTCGGTGTTGTACGCCCCGATGAAAACGCTATAGTTTCCTCCGGCTCGGCAGTAGCGGTGGGATATACACATGAGCTTACCGAGCGCCTTGTAAATAAGGTAAACCAAAGCGAAATCGTAAAGGAGCAGCAGGATAACCCCGATACCGATATATTCACCGGTCTTAAATTTAAGGACGACAGTGAGCCTGAAAAAGAGTTTACCATGGAGGATTTGCAGACATATATCGCACAGCTCCCTGCCGAGCAGCAGCAGATGGTAGCTCAGCAGCTCCAGCAGGCGACCGAGATGGGTATGACCGAACAGCAGATTTTACAGGCGTTTAAGGAAAAGATGCCGTCAGACACGACCGATGCGACCTATGACGGAAACCTGTCAAAGCTCGGCGTGGCTTCGCTCGATTCTCCGTCGGGAATAAAGATTTATCCGAAGGACTTTGAAGCAAAGGAAAAGATAGAGAATATCATAAACGATTATAATGATATGGTAAAGGCGGCAGGCAAGGAAGAGCTGCAAATCCGTTATACCGACGTAGTGGGTCTTATGATGACCTCGGTTACTACGATAATTGACGCTATAAGCTATATACTTATCGCCTTTGTAGCTATTTCGCTCGTGGTATCGTCAATCATGATAGGAATTATCACCTATATCTCGGTACTTGAAAGAACAAAGGAAATCGGTATTTTAAGAGCTATGGGTGCTTCAAAGCGCGATATATCGCGTGTATTCAATGCCGAGACGCTTATTGTAGGCTTTGCCGCGGGCGTAATCGGTATAGGTGTGACCTTGCTGCTGACAATACCCGTAAACGCTATTATTTACAGCCTTGCGGGTATAAGCAGAATATGCGCTCTGCCGTGGCAGGGTGCTGTGGCACTGATTATTATAAGCATGGTGCTGACGCTTATTGCGGGACTTATACCTGCAAGAGTAGCGGCAAAGAAGGACCCTGTAGCGGCGCTGAGAAGCGAATAAACCGAATGATATATTTTCCGCCCCGCCGTCGCATGACGGCGGGGTTTTTATATATACTTGACAGAACAGAAAAATCCCGATTGTCCGAAAAATTTTTAAAAAACCTATTGACAAATAAAAGCAGATTGATTATACTGCATATATAACATATAAACAGTTGCGACCGAATAGACCGCTGTTTGTGCCTCGGCAGATTCTCTCGGCACAAACTGCCTCAATAGGAAAGGATGGTTATATTTATATGAAAATACTGCAAAACTCGGATATCCCGATTTACAAGCAGATTTCATCACAGTTTAAGGAACAGATACTAAACGGCACGCTTAAAAGCGGCGATATGCTCCCGTCTATACGAGGACTTGCGCGCGACCTGAAAATAAGCGTCATTACTACTATGAAGGCATACGAGGAGCTGTCCTCTGAGGGGCTTGTGCAGGCGGTACAGGGCAAGGGTTATATAGTAAACCCGCAGGACACCCAGATGATAAAAGAACAGCATATCCGACTGCTCGAACAGCATTTGCAAAACGCGATAGACAGCTCGCGGCTCGCGGGGGTGAGCCTTGACGAGGTCATAGAGATGCTGCGGGTGCTGTATAATATGGACTGAGTGTGCTTATTTCGGCAAATTTTTCGGTAAAAAGGACGGTATATATGGACAGCGTAATTAAAATAAATAAGCTTATAAAGCAGTACAAGGGCTTTAAGCTCGGTGAGATAGATTTAGAAATACCAAAGGGTTTTTCTACCGCGCTAATCGGAGCAAACGGCGCGGGCAAGACCACGCTTATGGATATACTTTGCGGCATAACCGCAAAGACCTCGGGCGAGATAGAATATTTCGGCGAGGGCACGGATATAGACAGCGGGGATATAAAGGAGAAAATCGGCTACTGTGCGTCACAGGGATTTTTCCCCGCGAGCTGGAAGCTAAAGGATATAGAGCTTTCTATGTCGTATGCCTTTGCCGGCTTCGATAAAGAAAAGTTTCATGCGCTGTGCTCTGAGCTTGGACTTTTAGAGGGCGGCGGAGCGAAAAAACAGCTGCTTAAAATGTCGGACGGCAACAAAATGCGCGCGTATCTCGCGGCGGTGTTTGCAAGAAAGACAAATCTGCTTGTGCTTGACGAGCCGGGCTCGTCATTAGACCCGCTGATGCGCGACAGGCTGTGCGACAAATTCCGTGGCTATATCGACGACGGAAACGGAGAGAACAGCATAATCTTCTCCACCCACAATATAGCCGATATGGAAAATGCCGCAGATTATGCGGTATTTATGGCAAAGGGAAAAATCATCGAGCAGGGCTTTATCGAGGAGCTTAAAGATAAGTACATAATGGTAAGCGCCGATACGGCGGACAGGGAGAAAATAGCTCCGCTTATGCTGACAGTAAGCTCGGGTCGGACTACGGTCGGAGGACTTGCGCTTGCCGAAGACGCGGAGCGGCTTAAAGCTACGGGCGCGCTTACCGAACAGCCTAGCCTTCAGCAGCTCAGCGTAGAGCTGCTAAAAAAGGCGGAAATGTGAGGCAGGTATGAAAGGACTTATCAAGGGCTTTATGATACACTCGGGGCGCTATGTCCTGAAACTGGCGATACTTCTGCCGCTTTTCTGGAGCCTGCTTTTCGGAGTGGGAACGACAGTAGGCTATTTTGTCGGAAGCAATTTCGGAAATGATGCTTCTCAGTCGGCAGAAACAACAGGAGAAAACGGCTCGGAAATCATCGGAGAGGAAAATGATGACCGCGACGCAGATATTATTTTCATTCTGTTTATGTGCGTAATCGGCGGTATGACTCCGCTCACCTCACTCGGCGTCACATCAAACGCAATGTTCAAGACAGACGGGTCAAAGTATTTTCGCACCGTTAAAAACGGAAACAGATGGTTTCTCTCGGCGGTAAAGGCGGCGTCTGTACTTGCCCCGATAGCCGCGATTGTCCCGATATTTTTACTTTATCTTGTGCAGAAATACCTGCTCGGCTTTGATACGGCTCTTTATCACGCCGTCTCCGGTCTTGTCGCGGCTGTGCTGTCGGTCGGCGGAACATTTATAGCTATGCTGATTAAAAACAGAACAATCAGAGCAATCGAGATGGGTGCGCTTTTTGTATGTATGTTCGGTATCTCGCTTATTGTCGGACTTCTGGGTGTGACGGGTCTGGTTATATGCGCGGCAATCGTTGTGATATTCACCGCCGCGGCGTATGCGGTATTCCGGCTCAATTATGAAAAAAACTGGCTGTTTGACAGCGAAAATTGAAAGGGGCGCAGGATTCATGAACAATTTTAAAGCAGCGATGCGCTTTCTGCTCAGACGCTGTAAAAATCCGCTTGTTTTCGGCTTGCAGGCATTTTTTCTGCTGTTTTTCTGCGGCTCATCGGCACTGTTTCGCGAAATGATAGGCAGTGAGGATTATATGATAAGCACGGTGTTTACGCTTCTCGGAACAATGATCGTTGTGGCATTTGTACAGCTGCATTATAACGATCTGTTTGTCACACGGTATATAAGAAACAGCCCTTGTTACAAGGCTGTTATGACAAAGGCTCTGCCTGTGATGAACATAATAACCTCGCTTATTGTAACCGCTCTTGTTATCGCGGCAAATATTATCAGCATCGGGCTCGAATTTATCGAGGCGGAAACTCTCGGAGATACGATTATCATGTGCTCGGTCGGCTGTGGGGTAGGTACGGCAATCGGCTTTTCTGTTTACGGATATGCGATTGTGTGCTTTTCGTTTGCTTTGTTGGGCTTTTTATCGGGACTCAGCAATAAGCTGTTCGGCAGTGGGATAAACGCAGGCTTGGGTCTTGATACCGTGACGGCGGCGCTTGTCGGCACGGGGATATTCGTGATGCTTTGTATAGTGCGGTTTATTCTGTCGCGGATTTTTTACGGCCGCCGCAACGCTAAGAGCATAAACGCGCATGTCAAAAAGACCTGTATGAGATAATTTGTATTTTGTGATACCGCGGGCTGTTTCGTTATCCCGCGGTTTTGTACATATTAACAATTACGATTGTCGATTTTGTGAGAAATAGCCAAATATAGCTCGAAATATATTGACTTTTTGTCATTTAGGTGCTAAACTTTAGATAAATCAGCTGGTTTAAGGAGAAAGGCTATGAAGAAAATTATTGAAGGGCTGAAACGCAAATTCCGCAGTCAGTCATTTGTTGTAACGGCTACATGTATTTTTAGCACTTTGCTTATGGCGGCAATTATTATCACCGCCGGTTTAAGCATATACAAGGTAGTAAGAGAAGGAAACGCAGTAGGAAATATCGACTACAGCTATATTGTGCTGTATGCGCTTGTCGGAGGCTATGCGCTTATTTCTGCGGCGGTACTTGTATTTATAATTATTTTTTTCAGAAAGACCGTTGTAAAACCGATAGACAAAATCCGCACCGAGCTTGACAATCTCTCCGAGGGCAGACTGTCCGAGGAATTTGACGTTAAAATCAACGACAGCGAGATAGGCACTCTGGCAGGCTCGATAAATACTACAAAATGGTACATAAAAAAGATGACGGACGAGCTTTCGTATCTGCTTACCCAGATGTCCTACGGAAATATCAGCTTTTCGGTAAACTATGAGTACAAGGGTGAGTTTGTACCAATAAAGACTGCTTTTGAAGAAATACTGAACAATCTGAACAGCTCGATTTCTCAGATACAAAAATCCGGCACTATGCTGTCCGACGCGTCCGAGCAGGTATCCGCGGGCGCACAGGCTCTGGCACAGGGCACCTCTGAGCAGGAGGAGTCAATCCGCGAGCTGTCGGAAAATATCGAGGGCATTTCAAAGCGCGTACACCACAGCGCCGAAAACGCAAAGCGTGCGAGCGAGATTTCCGGAGAAGCTACAAGCGAGCTTCAGGCGGGAAATGAAGAAATGCAGAAGATGCTTGCCGCAATGAAGATAATCGAGGAAAAGTCAGCCGAGATAGAAAAGATAATCAATACGATAGACAGTATCGCCTTTCAGACCAATATCCTTGCGCTCAACGCCGCAGTTGAGGCGGCACGCGCGGGCGAGGCGGGCAAGGGCTTTGCGGTTGTTGCCGACGAGGTAAGAAACCTCGCAAGCAAATCCGCCGAGGCGGCTCAGAGCACAAGCGAGCTTATCAGCGGCACTATCGAGGCGGTAGCGAACGGCACGGCGCTCGCCGACTCTACGGCACAGAAGATTGAGAGCGTAATGGAGGGCTTTAACACAACAAACGCCCTTATAAACGAGATTTCGGACGTATCGGCGGAGCAGGCACGGACTATCGAGCAGGTGCTGGTCGGTGTAGAGCAGATTTCGGCGGTTGTACAGAACAACGCGGCGACCGCTCAGGAAAGCGCGTCTGCAAGCGCGCTCACCGCGGCACAGGCAAAGGAGCTGCAAACGCTTGTCAAGAAGTTCTATCTGCGCGAAAACGGTCAGGTGCATTTAGACGGTCCTGTAGAGTAATTTTGGGTTATTTTATATATCACGCGGCGGTTTTGCGTATCTTAAAAATACGCAAAACCGCTTTTGTCGGATTTGCACAAATGAAAGGAATATAGCAATATGACAGAAGAATTTGTTTTTGACGGAATGTACTGCAAAAAGTGGGCAAGCGACAGCGAGACCGCCGTTATCCAGATAATACACGGACTGGGCGAGATGACCGAATACTATGAGCAGTTTGCCGAATGCGTAAACGAAAGGGGCGTTTCGGTTTATCTTGCGGAGATGAGGTATCACGGCAGGACAAGGCTTGCTGTAGATGTCGATGATTTGCTTTGCGTCATGGCGGACGAAAGCATATCGCTTACCGAGAAGATACGCGAAACGCACAGCGCGCCTATTATTCTGCTTGGGCACAGCATGGGCGCATATATCGCACAGCTTATGCTCCAAAAGCGCGGCGAGCTTTACAAGGGCGCGGTGCTGACGGGGTGCGCGTGCCTTGAAAATCTTCCGCAGCTTCAGACTGCCATAGACAAGGAAATAGCCGAAAAGGGAGCGGACGCACCGTGCATGGACGTATTTATGCAGGTGTTCGGCAGGGTTGCCGAGCGCTTTCCCGAAAAATGCACCGTGTCGTGGGTGACTTCCGATCTGGAGCGCGCCGAGTATTACGAAAAGCTCCCCTATACAAATGTCATGTACTCAAATCGCTTTTATAAAAGCTTTATTGATACCGCCGCAAGGGTGCAGGACGAGCAATTCCCGACGTTGATACGACACAAATGCCCTGTGTTTATTGCCTGCGGAGCGGACGACTCGGTGGGCGGCTACGGCGAATATCCTCCGATAAGAGCAGAGGAGTACAAAAAGGCGGGCTTTGATGTAAAACTAAAGGTGTACGAAAATATGCGGCACAGTGTTTTGCAGGAAAAGCGGTGGGATATTGTGACAGAGGATATAATAGATTTTGTGAGGGATATTGTCTGAGCCGGTGTGTTCCGTATTGACAAAGCCGTGATTTTGTGCTAATATTATCATGTTGAGAATAACGGAGATGATGTTCCTCCGAGACTTTGTCTGAACCGCTTTTAAGCTGATGACTTCTGCGTTTACGCAGTAGCTGTCGGCTTTTTTATTTTTTTTATTCTTTATGATTGAGGGGTAATTTTATGCTTACGGGTCTTGCTGTAATTTTTCTGTCGGGACTGATATTTGGCTTGGTGTCCAAAAAAATGCACCTGCCTGCGCTTATCGGAATGATAGCGGCGGGTATTATCGCGGGGCCTTATGTGCTGAATATAATCGATGGCGCGGTGCTTGACATTTCGCCGCAGCTAAGGCAGCTCGCGCTTGTGATAATACTCACCCGCGCGGGATTGTCGCTTGATGTGAATGAGCTGAAAAAGGCGGGGCGGCCTGCGCTTTTGCTGTGCTTTGTGCCGGCTACCATTGAGATAGCGGCAACAATGATTTTCGCCCCGATGATATTTGGTATATCCTATATCGAGGCGGCGCTTGTCGGCACGGTGATAGCCGCCGTGTCACCTGCGGTGGTTGTGCCCGCCATGCTGAAAATCATGGACGAGGGTTACGGCTGCAACAAGCAGATACCGCAGATGATACTAGCGGGCGCGTCGGCGGACGATGTATATGTAATCGTGCTGTTTACCGCTTTTTCGGCGATACTCGCGGGCGGCGAGGCGTCGGCGATGGACTTTGTGCAGATACCCACATCTATTATACTTGGCATTGCGCTCGGTATAGGTGTCGGCATACTGCTGAATCTATTTTTCACAAGGGCGCATATCAGGGACAGCGTAAAGGTAATAATCATGCTGAGTCTTTCATTCCTTATGATAACCTTACAGGACTTTTCGGAGGATTATGTGCGGGTGTCGGGGCTTATCGCGATTATGGCGCTCGGTATGACGGTGTTTAACAAAAACAAGCCGCTTGCAAAGAGATTATCTGCTAAATATAACAAGCTGTGGACAGCCGCCGAGATAATTCTGTTTGTACTGGTCGGTGCGGCGGCGGATATAACCGCGATAGGCGCCTACGGACTTTGCACGGTTTTACTGCTGGTTGTCGCTATGCTGTTCAGAATGGCGGGAGTGTATGTTTCGATGATAAAGACAAAGCTGTCACACAAAGAGAGGCTGTTTTGTATGCTCGCCTACACGCCTAAGGCTACCGTGCAGGCGGCTATAGGTGCGATACCGCTGTCGATGGGACTTTCCTGCGGCGGGCTGGTGCTGAGCGTCGCGGTGCTTGCTATACTTATCTGTGCGCCGTTCGGCGCGTTTATGATTGAACTGACTTATAAAAGGCTGCTGAGTAAGCAGGATGAAAAGTCGGGGTGAAGCTGCGCAGGTGAAGCAATTTTAATTTGTCAAAATTATTGCAAAAGCCGCACCGATGTGTTATACTAGTTATATTAAAATTGCAACAGAAGAACCCGCTTTGGTGTGGGGAAAGGAAAGGAATTACAATGTCGGATTTTTCTACCGAGCAGCACGAGCTTGTGCTGGTTATCGACTTTGGCGGTCAGTACAATCAGCTTATTGCCCGCAGAGTAAGAGAGCATAATATTTACTGTGAGGTTATCTCATACAAGACCCCTATCGAGGAAATAAAGAAAAGACAGCCCAAGGGCATAATTTTCACAGGCGGCCCCAGGAGCGTATATCTTGATGATTCGCCGAGAATGACCTCGGAGATTTTTGAGATAGGCGTGCCGATTTTCGGTATATGCTACGGTGCGCAGTTTATGGTTTACGGACTGGGCGGCGTTATCGGCAAGGCTAATGAAAACGCGGCGGCGGAGTTTGGCAGAACCGACTGCGAGTTTGACACAAGCTCGCTCGTGTTCAGCGGACTTAAAGAAAAGTCGGTTGTATGGATGAGCCACAACGACTATATCGAAACGCTCCCCGAGGGCTTCAGAGCTGTAGGACACAGCGACAAATGCCCCTACGGCGCAATAGAAAACCCCGAGAAGAAATTTTACGCAACGCAGTTCCACCCCGAGGTAAACCACACCGAGCAGGGCTTTGAGATGCTCGGAAACTTTTTGTACAAGGTATGCGGCTGCAAGGGCGACTGGACAATGAAGAGCTACGCACAGTCGGCGATAAAGCAGATAAGAGAAAAGGTCGGCGACGGCAAGGTACTGCTCGCATTATCGGGCGGCGTGGACAGCTCGGTTGCCTGCGCGCTTTTGTCAAAGGCTATCGGAAACCAGCTCACCTGCGTATTTGTTGACCACGGCTTTATGAGAAAGAACGAGGGCGATGAGGTCGAGCAGGCTTTCAAGGACTGGGACGTAAACTTTATCCGCGTAAACGCAGCGGACAGATTTATCGGCAAGCTGGAGGGCGTGTCCGACCCCGAGACCAAGAGAAAGACCATCGGCGAAGAATTTATCCGCGTGTTCGAGGAAGAGGCGAAGAAAATCGGCAAGGTCGATTTTCTTGTGCAGGGCACGATTTACCCCGATGTAATCGAGAGCGGCACGGGCGACGCGGCGGTGATTAAGTCACACCACAATGTCGGCGGTCTGCCTGATTATGTTGATTTTAAGGAAATCATCGAGCCTTTGCGCCTGCTGTTCAAGGACGAGGTAAGAAAGCTCGGCACGGAGCTGGGTCTGTCTGATGTCCTCGTATGGCGTCAGCCGTTCCCGGGGCCTGGTCTTGCGATAAGAATTATCGGCGAAATCACCCGCGAAAAGCTGGAGATTTTACAAGACGCAGATTACATTTTCCGCGAGGAGATAGCAAAGGCGGGTCTTGACCGCAGCATAAACCAGTACTTTGCGGTGCTGACAAATATGCGCTCGGTAGGTGTAATGGGTGATGACAGGACTTATGACTATACACTCGCACTCAGGGGCGTAACGACAAGCGACTTTATGACAGCGGACTTCGCAAGGATACCGTATGATGTGCTGGAAAAGGCAAGCGTGAGAATTGTGAATGAGGTTAAGAGTATTAACAGGATTTGCTATGATATTACGAGCAAGCCGCCGGCAACGATTGAGTGGGAATAAAAATTTCAACCCCGAAAATCCCTTTGTTATGCGGATTTTCGGGGCTTTATTTTGCTATTGGCTACAAAACGGCAACATTATATGAATTATAGTAAAATCAAATATGCCTGATTCATGCGAAGTCAGACAGCTTTCTTGTTATTCTATCTCCACGGCCTTTCCTTATCAAGCCACCCTTTTTCTCTCCAGTACTCCTTCTCCGCTTCGCACGAGCCCCAATCGTTTTTCTGCATCATACGCATCATGCCGAACAGCATTTTCGTTTTCACACCGACTCTCGGCTTACGGCTGTCCGACAGCTTCTTCGCGATTTTTGCGGTATCGTTTTCAATCTTCTCCTTGTTCTTATCAGACACCATCGCCCAGTTCATGGCCTGCACGCTGATACCGTATTCGGCTATCGACGGCACGCCCCAGTATTTCAGCGCAGTTGTGACGTCTTTTACTGCCGTAGCCGCTCCCCTGCCCGCCGCGGTTGACACAACAACTGCCCGTTTTCGGAACATACACGCTCTCGGTCTATGCACCATCCAGTATGTAAAGGTGAGGTCGATAAAAGACTTCATCGGCGCGGACACCCTCATGCAGTAGGCAGGCGTGGTGAAAATCAGCAGTTCTGCCTGCTCGACCGCGCTCATTATTTGGCGCTTTTCGGTATAGAACGGGCACTTGCTCTCATCATCGATACAGCTGTAACACCCCTTGCAGAAATGCTCCAGCGCCTTAGGCAGAAAAAACTCGGTTATCTCCTTTTCCCCACTTATTTTATCGGCAATCATGCGCCCGATATGGTACGAGCTGCCCTTGTGGTTCTGTCCGTGAATCATTACTATTTTCATATCCGCTTCTCTCCTCCGTAAATTATGCTGAACTGCCTGATGTGCTGTTCGAGAAGCGCCGTCAGCTCCGCCTCGCGCTCGGGCTCGCGGTCGCACATCGTAAGCAGCATATACATCGGGGCGTAAAACTGTAACGCTGTCACCTTCGGGTCGCAGTCTTTCAGGATTCCTTTTGAGGAAAGCGTGGCGAACATAGCCGACTGATAGGACAGCGGGTACTCGGCATACTGCTTAGTAAAAAGCTCCGCCAGCTCGGGATTGCTGAACTGCTCAACGGTCAGCATTTTGCGGAACTTCTGCGCGTATTCATCATGCAGAAAATACATAAACAGCCCCAAGCCCATTTTTACAAGCTCATCCTCGGAAACCTCGGAGAACACTGCTGCATCAGCCCCCGCGTCGCTCCCGTCCATGTTAAGCAAGGCTGCCTGCCTGTCGTAGCTGCTTTTCATCTCGTCAAGTATGGCGTTGAAAATATCTTGCTTGCTTTTATAGTGCTTGTAGAGCGACGGCGCCTTGATACCGACAGCCTCGGCTATCTGGGCTACATAGACATTCGCATACCCTTTTTGAGAAAACAGGGTCAGAGCCTCGTCAAGTATTCGCTTTTTTGTACTCATAAATATACCTCTTTCGGCTAATTCTGATTAGCTATATTATAAGCTAATTTCGATTAGCTGTCAAGTGGATTTGAAAGCATTTTACAAATATTAAACTTTTAGTTGGAAATATCACTAGATATTGTAAACAGAATGATAAAAAAATAACAAAATTTTGTGCAAAATAAACGATTTACCTTGAAATTTGTGCGCCAATGGTGTATAATATTATTGTCGGAATGATGATAAAATCCTTTTTGGATATCAAGGCAGAACATTCTCGCCACGACTACCCAAAACGGTTTTAATACTATTACTTATATTCTTTAAGGAGGATTTTTAAAATGGACAGATTAAAAGGCAAGGTTGCGATTGTAACAGGTTCAACCAGCGGAATAGGCGTTGGTATCGCAAAGCTTTTTGCGGCTGAGGGCGCAAAGGTAGTTATCTGCGGACGCCGCGAGGCAAAGGGTCAGGCTGTGGTTGACAGCATTACTGCCGAGGGCGGAGAAGCGTTCTACCACTTTATGGACATTACCGCAACCGAAACAATCGAGGCTCTGCTTGCCGACACAGTTAAGAAATACGGCAAGATTGACATACTCGTAAACAACGCCGCAAACGTTGGTTTAAAGGACGGCCGTGTGGACGAGCTTACTCTTGAAATGTGGGATAACATTTTCCAGAGCGACATCCGCGGCACATTCTACGCAATCAAGTGCGTACTTCCTTACTTGAAGGAAAACAAGGGCGGCTCTATCATAAACATAGGCTCGATGGCTTCCTGCGGCGGCGACTTGGGCTCAACCGCTTACGCTTGCGCAAAGGCAGGAGTAGATATGCTTACCCAGTCTACCGCGCTCCAGTACGGCAAGGACAATATCCGCTGCAACTGCGTACGCCCCGGACTTATCGTTACACCCGAGAACGAGGCTTATGTGCCGCAGGCGCTCAAGGACGTATTCCTCAACAACATTATGGTAAACCGCTACGGCGCTCCCGCTGATATTGCCAATATGTGCGTATATCTTGCGTCCGATGAAAGCGAATACTTCACGGGTCAGGTTGTTACCGTTGACGGCGGTCTGAACGCTCACGCTCCGACGGTAGGCGAGTTCAAGAAGCTCAATTCCCGTACTTGGTAATCGGCGTAATTCAGCATAATAAAAGGCATTGCCGTGGGTTGGCAATGCCTTTTTGCTTGTTGATTATATGAAATTGTTCAATATGGTGAAAAGAAATTTCATAAGTTCTAATTCTCTCTATCTTTTGCGATACGCCTTTTCCCTGCATATCGTGATAATCTGATTTAGCCTTACAATAACGATGATTTTTTTGCCTTCTTTGAGCTCATTATATATGTCGGATTGACAGCCGAAGGTTTTAATTTTGTCGGAATCAGGGTATTTGCAGTCTACCGTAAAGTGCGGTACCGATGTGATTTTTGAACGGTTCGTATTAAGCCCCTGATGCTCTGTTATACGCTTTTTTATAACGATTATCTGCTTTTTTCTTCCTTTATAGAATAATTCTAAGCACAAAAAAGTGATAAACGACCCTATTATAAGAATTACTATGATTGTCTGAATTATCTGTGATAAATCGTGCATTTGTTACCCTCCGCAATACACCACCATTGCGTATTTCAGTCCACGCCTATATCCACCACTCCGGTGTAATCTCCCCCAGAACCACGGTTTTCCCTTTTTCATAATCAAGGCATATCTCAATATCCTTGTAGCCGTTCGGCATAAGCTGTACCATAAGCTCGCGGCACGCGCCGCAGGGCGCACCGGTTTTTCCGTTTGGCATAACGGCAAGCACCTTTTTTATCTCGCTTTCTCCGCAGGTTATCATGTTGAAAATCGCGTTGCGCTCGGCGCAGATACCGAGGGTGGAGCAGGTGTCTATGCACACTCCCGTGTAGATTTTGCCTGACGCGGAAAGAACAGCCGCGGCGACTCCGCCCGCGTCTACATAATCCGAAATTTTTCTTCCGTTTTGCACCGACTTTGCCGCCGCATAAAGCTCATCCCATATTTTATCCATTTTTAACCGCCTTTCCCTAACCTAATTCTGTGATTTTTTCAGTATACCATTTAAATTCATCAAAGTCAACCGCGTTAATAAATACTTTATATTTCAGTGAGATAATAATTACGATTCATGTATTTATAAGTGGCTTAAATCGCGAGAACGAAGTCATAAAATGAAGTACTCCGGCACGCGGTTTGCGTGCCGGGGCACTCGGCTGATATTAAAAAGGATTTGATAAATTTGGATATACTTATTAAGGTTATTGTATGCTTTCTCGCCGGAGCAGGCGCTGGCATCGGCACGGGCTTTGCGGGTATGAGTGCGGCGGCGGTGATAAGCCCCATGCTTATCACGTTTCTCGGTATGCCTGCATATTCTGCGGTGGGTATCGCCCTTGCGAGCGATGTGCTTGCGAGCGCGGTGAGCGCCTATACCTATAAGAAAAACAACAATATTGATATAAAAAACGGCGTGATAATGCTGGTTTTCGTCCTGCTGTTCACAATGGTAGGAAGCTTTGTCGCAAGCCTTGTGCCGAACACGACAATGGGAAATTTTTCGGTGTTCATGACAATGCTGCTCGGCGTTAAATTCATTGTAAAGCCGGTTATGACAACTAAAGAAAAGATGAACTCGGTGTCAGCGAAAAAGCGCGTCATTCAGTCGGTTGTTGGCGGTACGGTTATCGGCTTTATCTGCGGATTTGTCGGTGCTGGCGGCGGAATGATGATGCTGCTTGTGCTTACAAGCGTGCTCGGCTATGAGCTGAAATGCGCGGTCGGAACGAGCGTGTTTATCATGGCGTTTACTGCATTTACCGGAGCGGCAAGCCATTTTGCGATAGGCGGTATGCCGGATATTCCGTCACTTGTGCTGTGCATAGTCTTTACGCTTATTTGGGCGAGAATTGCCGCGAAAATCGCAAACAAATCCGACACAAAGACGCTTAACCGCGTGACGGGAATCGTCCTGTTGATACTCGGCGTTGTCGTGCTTGGATTTAACCTCATTTCGGCGCTTATCAAGTAATTGATTATTTCAAACGGAGGGAATATTTTGGAAAAGCTCTATTCGAACGATACCGACGAGAGATACAAAAGGCTGTTCAAGGACGAGAAAGAAGCGGAGGAGTGGCAGGAGCGCTTTCGGGAATACAACAAGCTGATGGCGTATTACCGCTGTGCGATAATGGAGGTTCAGACAAAGTTCAATGTGCTGAATGAGGAATTTTCGCTCCGATATGACAGAAATCCTATCAGCAACATAAAATGCCGTCTTAAACGTATGGAGAGCATACGCGAAAAGCTGGAGAGCAGAAATCAGCCGTTCACTTTAGCGTCAATCGAGGAAAATCTCAACGACGTTGCGGGTATAAGAGTAATCTGCTCGTTTACAAGCGATGTTTATCTGCTTGCCGAGGCGCTTTTGGCACAGGACGATATTGAGCTTATCTCGCGAAAGGACTATATCGCAAACCCTAAGCCGAATGGCTACAGAAGTCTGCACCTGATAGTTACCGTTCCGATTTTTCTTGTTCATGAAAAGAAAATCATGAAGGTGGAAATCCAGCTTCGGACAATCGCGATGGATTCGTGGGCGGCATTGGAACATCAGCTTAAATATAAAAAGGATGTGGAGTTCACCGAAAAGATGTCCGACGAGCTTTTTTACTGCGCACAACTGAGCGCCGACCTGGACGAAAAGATGGATAATCTGAGAAAATCGGTAAGTCGGGACGGGTATTGATTTTTTATATTACGATTTTATGCAAAACGGCTGAGCTACTATATATAGTATAACCGTTTCCGTATATTGTGGAGCATTGTCGAATTGCACAAAGGCGGCGTTAAAAATTGGTCATTCTTTTAGCCGATATTTTTTAAAAAACCTGTTGACAAACGCAAAACCGCGTGATATAATAGACAAGCACTCTC